>JAZOOT010000013.1:0-30947 GCA_045655165.1 Acutalibacteraceae bacterium | reverse complement strand
TTCGGCAAAAAGAATGTACGAAGAAACGGGTTGCGATTATATAATGGTTGGCAGGGCCGCCATGGGAAACCCATTTATATTCACCGAAATTAACCGCGCTTTTATGGGAAAACAGCCAATTGAATTTAGTTTGGAAACACGCTTGGAAGTTTTAAAAGAACAAGTACGTCTTATGCAAAAATACAAAGGCGACAGAACTGCATTTTTAGAGGCAAGAAAACACACCGCTTGGTATTTAAAGGGTGTAAGGGGTGCCAGTAAACTGCGCAAACTCTGCGGAGAAATAAATAATTTTTCAGATATTGAAAAAATCTGTGAAATAGCCCTTGCGAGTGAAAGCAGTGTGTGATAAAATGTAAACAATAAAATTTCCGAAGGGAAGAAAAATATGTCTGGACATAGTAAATGGAATAACATTAAAAGAAAAAAGGAAAAAACCGATGCCGCCAAGGCAAAGATTTTTACCAAAATGGGCAGGGAAATTGCCGTTATTGTAAAACAGGGCGGCCCTAACCCAAATGAAAACAGCAAACTTAAAGATGCTATTGCAAAGGCAAAAGCCGCAAACGTGCCCAATGAAAATATTGAACGCATTATTAAAAAAGCGGCGGGCGATACCGATGCCAACAACTATGAAGAATTGGTGTACGAGGGTTACGGCCCTTCGGGTGTTGCTTGTGTTGTTGAAGTTTTAACCGACAATCGCAACCGTACCGCAGGTGAAATGCGCCATTATTTTGATAAATGCGGCGGCAACTTGGGCCAAGCAGGCAGTGTTATGTTTATGTTTGACCGCAAGGGTATGATTTTAATTGAAGCCGAAGGCAAAGATGAAGATACCGTTATGATGGACGCTTTGGAAGCGGGTGCTGAAGACTTTAGCGCGGAAGAAGACGTTTTTGAAATTTCTACTGACCCGAATTCCTTGGGTGCGGTAAGAGACGCTTTGGAAGAAAAGGGCTACACTTTTGTTAGCGCTGAAGTTGCTTATATTCCGCAAACAACCGCTTCACTTGATGATGAAGAATTGGTTAAGAAAATGGAAAAACTTATTGATATGATGGATGAAAACGAAGACGTTCAGGCATTTTGGCACAACTGGGAAATGCCCGAAGAATAAAATACAAAAAAATTACCCCGTACCAAAAAGGTACGGGGTTTATTTTTTTATTCTGCGTAAGCAAGGCCTGTGCCGCTATATTCATTTAAGAAATCTTCGGCAACTTTTTTAAAGTTAAGCGAGCAGGTGTTTTCGTTGTTGAAAATAAAGTTCATTGAAAGGTGACCGAAATAATCGTCAATAATTTGAACAAAAATACCAAGCTGGTTGCCTGCGTGCCAACCTGCCGAAGCAGCGCAACGGTATGTGTTATCCTCTTTGCCTGGCTGTGAGCCAACTAAATCGGAATAACCTGTTTGAGGGAACTGTTGGAACACGTTTTCTGCCATACCAAAGGCAATTTCCTTTTCACCTTGGGCATTTACATATGTAATTTTACCGCCTTTTTTATCAATATCAATTTTGAATTTTTCCCAACCCATTGGGTTTTCTTTGCAAACAAAGGTTTTGCCGTTAATTTTTTCTGCCATAGCGTCAGATGCATCGTTAAATGCGGTGCGAAGTTTTCTTGTGCTTAAATATTCTTCTAATTCTTGGTATGCTTTGGGGTCTTCGTCAATAGGACCGTCAATTTCATCAAAAATATCGTAAACTGCTTCAAACAAACGGTTACCGCAAATGTTGGGTTCGGCATTTTGGTTGTCGGAGTTGCAAACAAAAATAAGTTCTTTTTCAGGAATAGCAATAGCGAACTGATGGCCCATACCAAAGAAGGCAAAAGAATCGTCACGCGGGAGCCAAATATAATAACCGTAACCGTATTCATTGGTGCGGTCATCAAAAAGTTCGGGGCAGCTTAAATTTGAAACCGCTTCGGTCATATACTTACGGCTAATAAGCTGTTTGCCCTTGTATTCGCCCTTGTCGGCAACAAGTTTTGTAAAACGGGCAAGGTCGCGAAGCGAAGCAATAAGTGCCGAGTCGCCCCAAGAATGACCGCCAGGACATTTAAGAATACGGGCAGAATCACTGCAACCAATTTCGTTAAGGAAGTGCTTTTTCATAAAATCTAAAAGGGGCATACCGCTAATTTTTTCAACCAAACATCCAAGCGCAAAGGTGCCTTCGCTGTCGTAATCGAAATACCCGCCAGGTTCCCTTGGGGATTCTGTAGTTACATAGTGCACCATTCTGTCTTCGGGTTTTGCGCCAAACCAATAAGACGGTGCCAAAGCAGTTTGCATTGTTAGCATATTTCTAATGGTTTGCTTTTTAAGATTTTCGCCAACTGCATCGGTATCGTATTCAGGGAAATATGATATAAAGGGCTTGTCAAGGTCGATTTTGCCTTGGTCAACCAAAACGCCAACGGCAATGGCGGTATAACTTTTTGTTACCGAATATAAACGGTGGGGTTCATCAACCTTAAAAGGTTCCCAATATGCTTCTAAAAAAGCATCTTCGCCCTTAAGCATAATAACGCCGTGGAAAATGTGGCCGCGTTCTTCTAAACGTTTAAGTGCCTTAAGAATTTTTGCGGAACTTATGCCCGCTTTTTCGGGTGTAATTTTATTAAACATAATATTTCCTCCAAAGAAATAATTTACAAATTTATTATACCATTTACTTTTATTTTTGCAATACAAAAATGGGGTGTTTTGTTCTAAAAAACGGGTTTTGGACATACTTTTTTACAAAGAAATGTTGGCGGTATAAAAAATGGGCTTATATGAAGAAAAATTTAACAGCGCGCTTTTGGGCGTAAGCGAAAAAATAGCAACCGTTTTAATGAAACTTTTGCCCGGTGAAAAAGAAGAAATACAAGAAATTCGCATACGCAGAAACAAGGCGGTGGCGCTAACTAAAAACGGTGAAAATTTTTATTTGTTAAAAAACGCCTGCCTTTCGAAAGAGGTAAACAACGACTGCGTTTTTGCAAGTAAAGAAGATATAGAACAAACCTTTAAACTTTTGGTAAGAAGTTCGGTTTATTCGCATTTGGAAGAAATAAAAGAGGGTTATGTAATAATGCGAGGCGGACATCGCGCGGGCATTTGCGGAAGTTATTTATCAAACGGCAGTATGGGCAATATTTCTTCGGTAAATATTCGCGTTGCAAAGGAAGTTTTTGGCTGTGCTTTTGAAATTGCAAAGGGTTATATTGACGGAGGGTTGCTGATTGCAGGCCCGCCGGGAAGCGGTAAAACCACTTTGCTTCGCGATTTTATAAGAATTACCGCAAAACAAAAACGAATTTGCGTGGTTGATACGCGCGGTGAAATTTCGGCTTCGCATTTGGGCGAAAGTTTTAACGATTTAGGACAAAACACCGATATTTTGGTGGGCTACCCCAAAGATAAAGGTATTTTTATGGCGGTGCGCACAATGTTTCCGCAAATAGTTGCCTTTGATGAATTTTCAACCTTTAGCGAATACAAACAAATTTGCGACGGCTTTTTGCTTGGCGTGGATATTGTTTCCACCGTACATATTGGTAGCGAAAACGATTTGCTTGTGCGTCCGCTTACAAAAAAACTGCTTACAAGCGGTGTAATAAAAACAGTGGTGCTGTTAAACGGTTCACCCTGTAAAGAAGTTTTAATAAAAAGTGCAAACGAGTTGGTGAAAAAATGTGGCAATTAAAACTGCTTGGCAGTGCTTTTATTACTTTATCTTTAACAAGCGTTGGCTTTTTAAGGGCGCAAAAATTAAATGACAGGTGTGTATCACTTGAACTGGCGCAAAAATTTATTATTAAAACAGGCGATAAAATTAGAAGCGGAGAAAATGAAATACAAGAAATAATAAACGGCGTTTACCCAAAAGAAATTAAAAAAGAAGCATTAACAACCGAAGAGAAAAGCGTGTTAAACGAATTTATTAAAGGTGCAGGTATGGGAGATTTTATAACCGAAGAAAAACGGTGCAACTTATACCTTGCCAAAATTACAGAGTTAAAAGAAAAAGCGGTAAAAGAAAAAAACGAAAAAAGTAAACTTTACTGCACAGTTGGGCTGTCAATGGGCGTAATGGTATCGTTGCTTCTTATTTGAAAGGAAATAAATTATGGATGTTGACTTTATATTTAAAGTGGCGGCGGTAGGCATTTTGGTTACCGTTTTAAACCAACTTTTAGTGCGCTCAGGCCGCGAAGAACAGGCAATGATGACCACTTTGGCGGGGCTTGTTGTGGTTATGCTTATGATAATAAATTCAATAGGCGATTTGTTTCAAACAATTAAAGCGGTGTTTGGGTTATGACATTGCTTTTTAAATGTATAGGAATAACCCTTATAACCATTTTGTTGGTTAGTGTTTTAAAGCCAATAAAAACCGAATACGCATTGCTGGTTAGTTTGTGCGGTTCGTTTGCGGTTTTATATATTATAACAGACGGGCTTATGGGGTATCTTTCTGTATTTTTGGGGTATATGGCTGATGTTGGAATAGAAAGCCAAATAATAAGCGTTATGGTAAAAGCAATAGGTATTGGTTACATAACCGAATTTTCATCAATGACGGCAAGAGATTTTGGACAAACTTCGCTTGCCGAAAAAATAGTTTTTGCAGGAAAAACAGGAATTTTTGTTTTAACACTTCCCTTTATAAAAATGCTGTGTGAAACGGCGGTGGCTTTTATAAAATAAATGAAAAAAATAATTTGTTTGTGTTTGTGCGCTTTTTTTGTGTTTTGCTTTGGCGGGGTTGCCTTTGCCGAAACAAACGATATAACAAAAGAAGCAAAAGCGGTAGAAGATACGGTAGATAACGAAACCAAAAAAATATTAGACAGCATTGGCGCCCATATATATTCTTCTTCGTGGGTTGAGGAACTTTCCTATAAAAACATATTTTCATATTGCCTTGATTTTATAAAAAGCGGCGGAAGCCGACCATTTAAAGCGCTAACTTCGGCATTGGCGGTGCTTATTTTGTGTTCGCTTATGCAAAACCTTTCGCCAACGCCAACCGCATTAAAAAGCGTTAGTTATGCATCTCTTGCTTCGTTTTCGGTAATAATTGCACCTGCTCTTTATTCACTAACAGGCACTGCGGTATCGCTTTTAAAAAGTGTTTCGGTGTTTATTGGGGCGCTTACACCGTTTGTAACGGCTTTAATGGCGGCTTCGGGCAAACCAATAAGCGCGGCGGGGTCTTCGGTTTCGCTGTCGGTTGCACTATCAGCACTTTCGGTTGTTACTTCTTTTTTGGCACTGCCTTTAATGAATGCCTATTTAAGTTTTGGTGTTTGTGCGGGCTTTACCAAAAACAAAGGGCTTGCTCAGTTGGCAAAAAGCATTAAAAAGGTGGTAAATTGGATATTTTCTTTGGCGGTTACCATATTTTTAGCGGTGTTTTCGGCAAAAAGCAGTATTGCCGCCGCCGAAGATAATTTAACCACTAAAACCGCAAAGTTTGTGTTGGGCAGTACGGTGCCAATAACTGGCGGAGTTTTAAGCGAAACGCTAGGAAGCGTTGTGGCTTCGCTTTCGCTAATTAAAAAAAGTGCGGTAATTTATGCTGCGGCGGTTTTATTTATAATGGTTTTGCCGGTTTTAATTGAAACGCTTTGTTGGAAATTTTGTTTTTTGGTAATAAAAACCGCCTGCGCATTTTTTGTAAGCGATGGTTTTTTAGATATAAGCGAAATATTTAACGATATGTTAAGTATGCTTTTTGCAGTGCTTTTGCTTGTGCCTGCTTTGTTTGTAATTATGTTGGGAATTGCGGTGAGTGTATGATAAAAATTGCAACCGGTTTTTGTTTGCTTTGTGTTTTGCTTTCGTGCAGCGATATGCTTTTGCCAAACGGTAAAACAAAAGGAATGGTTAGTTTTTTAATAAGCGCGGTGTTTTTGGTTTCGGTTTTAAATTTAACAAAAGGTATAAATATAAAATTAAACGGTATGCAAAATTATGAAATGAAAAAAAGCAACGCGGCATACAGTTTTGTTGCCAAAGAAACAATAAAAGCACTTTTAAATGATGAAAAAGTGTATTACGAAAATCTTTCGGTGCTTACTAATAATACCGAAGAAGACGGCATAATTATTAGTAAGGTTACGGTTTACACCAACCAAGAAAACAAACAAAAGGCAGAAAAGGTTATAAAAAGCAAGACCACGGCAAAAACGGTGGAGGTAATAAGTGAACAGTAAACTTTTAGGGTGGGTAAAAACTTTTTTTAAAAACACAAAGGTTATTACGGCTTTGGGAATAATAGGGATTTTGCTTATTGGCTTTTCTTCGGTTTTTACTGTGCCTAAAAAAGAAGAAAAAACAGCGGAAGCGGTTTACAGTACAGAAGAATATAAAAGCAATTTAGAAAAACAAATAAAAAACATGGCAACCAAAATAACGGGCGATAAAAAGGTTTCGGTGTTAATAACGCTTGAAAGCGGTGTTAAATATTCGTATGCCGATGAAAAAGAAGAAAACAAAAGCGATAAAAGCGAAGGGGTGAAGCAAAGTTACATAACCGTTAAAACCGAAAACGGTGCCGAAAAGGCGCTTGTAGTAACCGAATATATGCCAACAGTGCGCGGTGTTGCGGTGGTTTGCGGTACGGCCACACAAAACGAAATAACCGCTTTGCAAAACGCAATTACGGCTTCGCTTGGCATTAGCAAAAATAAGGTTTTTGTTACGGCAAAGGCCAAATAAAATTAAAGGGAGTGTTTTTCTTTGAAAAAAGGTAAGGTAATAACATTAAGCAAGGTTTTGGTTTGTTCAATGGTTTTGTTGCTTGGTGCTGCAATATGGCTTAATACAAAATATTCATCAAACAAAACAAAATATATGGGCGAAACTACATTTGTTTCCACCACCGAAAGCGAAGCGGTGCCCACTGCCGCCGAAGTTACCGATTATTTTACCGAAGCCAAAGCAAAAAGAGATTCAGCGTATAAAGAGGCAAAAGAAACCGCCGAAGAACTTTTAAACGGCACCGATGATGAAAAAAAGAAAGAGGCAGCGCAAAATATTAAAACTTTGCTTGACCGCCAAATAAAGCAAACCGATGCCGAAAATATGCTTACTGCCAAGGGCTTTTTAAAAAATTTGGTAATTGTGTCTGACCAAGAGGTTACCGCCGTGGTTGAAAGCGCGGGTCTTACGGCTGCGCAAACTGTTCAGGTGCAAGATGTAATAATGAGCACTTGCACAGTTGATTTAAATAATATAAAAATTGTTACGGTAAATAATTGAAAAATTTAAAAAAATGTGATATAATACAAAAAAAGGAATTAAAATAACCGAAAGGAACTACTTATATATGGAAAATTCAAACAATCTTTCAGTTAGCATTGAAGTTTTAGAACAAATGGCTGTTATGGCGGCGTTGGAAGTTGAAGGCGTTGCCGGTGTGGTTGATAGGCCGGTAGATATTAAAACTGTTTTTAATAAAGGAAAACTGTTTAAACCCGCCTTTGCAACCGATAAAAACGGTGCTATTTCTATTGACATTAACATTAAGGTTAAAAACGACTGTTTGGTAAAAGAGGTTGCCGAAGCAGTGCAAGCAAATGTTAAAGAAAAACTTCAAAACATGACAGGCAGTGCAATAACCCGCGTTAATGTTGTTGTAGCCGATATTTCTTTTGATAAAAAATAAAAAATCAAATAAAATGATACCCTGCCGGACGGCAGGGTATCATTTTTTATATGCCCTTTACATATATATAGGTATAAGAAAAAAGAAGGGTATGATTAAAATGAAAGGTTTTTATCCTGAAGGTTATAAAAGCAAACCTTTGTTAAAAAAATCGGCATATGCGCCGTCTTTTCTTGCCGAAAGCAAGGAAAGGGAAGAAATTTTAGAAGCAGTTGCGCTTTTGTGCGACGAAGAGCACAATATTATTGTTGATTTGGGCAGTATGAAAGGTATTATTCCGCGAACGGAAGGTGCAATAGGTATTGCCGAAGGCATAACGCGGGATATTGCCGTGCTTTCGCGCGTGGGCAAAAGCGTTTGCTTTTGCGTAACCGACTTAAAAACCGATGAGTTGGGCAACTGTTACGCGCTTTTATCAAGAAGAAAAGCCCAAGAAAAATTTAAAGAATGGTTTTACCAAAATATAACCGTGGGCGATATAATACCCGCAAAAGTAACACATTTAGAACCGTTTGGCGCTTTTTGTGATATTGGGTGTGGTGTGGCTTCGCTTTTGCCAATAGATGCTATTTCGGTTTCAAGAATATCTCACCCGCAAGACAGATTTAAAACGGGCGACGATATATTTGTGGTTGTAAAAGACATTGCGCCCGACGGCAAAATAACCGTTTCACACAAGGAACTTCTTGGAACTTGGCAAGAAAACGCCAATATGTTTTCTTGGGGCCAAACGGTTACGGGGGTTATACGTTCGGTTGAAGACTACGGCGTTTTTGTGGAACTAACACCAAACCTTGCCGGCCTTGCCGAACCTTGCGCCACAGCAAAGGTGGGTGACTGTGCTTCGGTATACATAAAAAGTATACTGCCCGAAAAGATGAAAATAAAACTTATAATAATTGATAGTTTCAGCGGGGAACCCAAAAAAGAAACTTTTTATTTTAAAAAGGAAGGCAAAATAGAAAAATTTTGCTATTCTCCGCCGTGTTGCCAAAAGAAACTGGAAACAATTTTTTGCTAAATTTTTTTAATACTGAAAGCTTTTCGTATTGACTTTACAAAACAAATGTGTTACGATAATATAGAATAAAAATATTATTAAAAAATGGTGCAAAATGAAAAAGTTTCTTTCAGTATTATTATCTGTAATTTTAATTTTAAGTACCGTGTTTGGCGGTGCCGTTGTTAATGCTGCACAGGGTGTAACCTTTACACTTACGGCGGGCTCTGAGGTAAGCGTTGGTAACGAGCTAAACCTTACGCTTAATGCAGACGCATCCTTTATGGCGGCGGTTATTGATTTTGAGTTTAATACCTCGGCATTAAGGTTAACCGGCGTAACGGGCGAAGCGAGCTTTATGCAAAACAGCACTGGCGCAAGGATTGTGTTTATGGGCGAAAGCGCTCAAAGCGGTCAAATTGCGGTGCTTACCTTTGAAACCCTGAAATCCGGCACGTATTCTGTAAATATGAGCGCAGCCGAGGGCAATGTTTCTGATGAATACGCAAATTCTCTTACGGCAACATTTGTTAATGCTGATGTTACAATTAACTGCACCCATCAGTACGTGTTTAGCCACATTGTTGACCCAACCTGTAGTGTTGAGGGTAGGCATGTTTATATTTGTGGTATTTGCGGCGAAGAAGACCCAAATGCAACAACTATTGAAAAAATTCCCCATATTGAGGGCGAAGTAAGGGTAACCAAAGAACCCGACTGTGTAAACACAGGTGAAAAACAAACCTACTGCGCTATTTGCGGTGGCAAATATGGGGAACCTGAGATAATTCCCGCAAACGGACACACCTTTGGCGAATGGATGATAGATGAAGAACCAACTTGCTCAGAAGACGGTGTAAAGGTACATATTTGCGAAATTTGCGGTGATGAAGTTTCGGAAAGCATTTCAAAAACCGAACATAATTCTTCCCTTGATAACGCAACTTGGGTTGTTATTACCCTTGCAAGCTGCGGAACTGCAGGTAAAAAAGCACTTGTTTGTAACGATTGCGGAGAGGTAAAAGATACACAAGTTATAGAAGCAGCCGAACATCAATATATTACTTTAACCAAAGAAGCAACCTGTAAAGAAGCAGGTGAGCATAGCAAAGTATGCCGTATTTGCGGTGATGTTAAGGAATCTACACCAATAGAAAAACTTGCTCACACACCGGGCGAAACGGTTGTGGATACACCGCCCACTTGTACCTCTGCAGGCAGCGAAACCACATATTGTGCGGTTTGCGGTGAGGGTTACGAAAGCAAAACACTTGAAAAGCTTGACCATGTTTATGGTCCGCTTAATGTAATTACCCCACCAACAAACACTTCGGCGGGCACCGCAACACACACTTGTATTCATTGTGACCAAACCGAAAATGTTACACTTGATATTACAAATGCTTATCTTGGCGCAGAAAACCTTTTAGTTGGTAAAATTGAAGCCGCAAAAACAATAAAACTTGCAGTTTCTATTGAAAACAGTAAACTTTTCTATGCCGGTATGTTTGAAGTTCATTATGACAGCGATGTGCTCCAGTATGTTGGTTATGAAGCAAGCGGTATTGACATTACCGTAAATTCGGCAACACAAGGCAAACTTGTTGTTCTTATTACGGCAGACAGCGTGTTGGAAAACGGCAAAATTATGGATTTGCTTTTTGAATCAACAACCAAAAAAGGCACAACCGATATTGAAATTAAAAACGCCAAGTTCAGCGATGGCGAAAGCGATGTTTTCTTTAATCTTAAAAACGGTTCTTTTGGCGTAACGAATGTAATTGACGGCGATGTAAACGATGACGGCAAAGTTGATATTGTTGACTTCTCGCTTTTAAAGAAATACGTTGCAGGCATGACCAATATTCAAAACAAAGACGAGGCGGATATAAACTACGACGGTAAGGTTAACATTACCGACCTTGCTATTCTTAAAAAAGTAGTTTCGGGAATTATAACTTTGGGCTAAGGGGTATAAAGAATGTTAATTAAAAAAGGTATTGCATTTGTTTTAACCCTTACGTTAATGTGTGGCATATTTCTGCTCCCTGTTTCTGCAGTGGAACTTCCCGAACAGCAGTTTGCCAAACCGCAACTAAATTGCGGCGGGGCTTCGGTTTTAACCGAAGAATTAAGCCAAAAATACCACACCCAAGCAATTCGTGTTTATTACGATTACATTGCAACAAGCGACGGTAAGGTGGTTGTCGGCAACCAACAGCTTGCCATTAAAGAGCGCGGTGTGTTAATTAAGGCAGAGGGTAAAAGCAACACCGAATTAACGGTTAGCAATATTGGTAAAGGCGGTGTAATAGGCGCCAAAAAAACCTCAAAATTTAACGAGTGTTGGAGTTATAACGCGCAAAGCGGTAAATTAACATTCAGTGTTTACGTGGCAAACCTTGATATAAACGATGTTCGTAAAATTTCGTTTAGGGGATATATTATTTTGGAAAATAACCTGCGTTATTACACCGAAACAATAAGTGTTAGTGTTAGAGATATTAAAAATGCATAAAAATATAAAAACCACAAGTAATTTCTTGTGGTTTTTGTTTTAAAAAATATTATTGACAAAGTTTTTTTTGCGTGGTAAAATTTTAACATAATTTATTTTTTAAATTATAATTAAGAAAAGAGGTTACAAAAATGAAATTCAGTTTCAAAAAAGTTGTAGCATTTGTAATGGCAGCGGCATTGTTGGTTGGCTGCATGGCAGGTTGCGGCGGTAAAAACTATGCCGCTAATAACACCGAATACGTAATTGGTGTTTCCGGTCCTCTTACAGGTGCGGCTGCGGTTTATGGTGTTGCAGTTAAAAACTCTGCACAAATGGCAATTGATGAAATAAACGCAGCAGGCGGTCTTGACGGTGTTATGTTTAAATTCATTGCCACCGACGACCAGCACGATGCAACAAAGGTTGCAGCAAACTATGCAAATATGCTTGAAAGCGGTATGCAGGTATCACTGGGTACAGTAACAACTGCTCCCGGCCTTGAATTTACCAACCTTTCTGCCGAAGACAACGTGTTCTTCCTTACCCCTTCTGCTTCGGGCGATGATATCCCCAAAAATGCAAACGGTTTCCAAATGTGCTTTGCTGATGGTAACCAGGGTAAAGTTGCAGCAGAATATGTAAACGGTGTTTACAAAAACCAAACAATTGGCGTGTTCTACAAATCTGATGACGCTTATTCCAACGGTATCTTTAAACAGTTCAAAGATAACCTTGATGCCTCTATCAAAGTTGTTGAAACTGTATTTACCGGCGAAGCAAGCGACTTCTCTACACAGATTTCTACACTTAAAGATTGCAAATTTATCTTTATGCCTATTTACTATCAACCCGCATCTATCTTTATGACTCAGGCAAAAGATACAATTGCTGCCGATGCAGTTTACTATGGTTGCGATGGTTTTGATGGTCTTGCAGGCCAACTTGACCTTTCTACAATTCCTCAGGAAGTTTCTATGCTTTCTCACTTTGATTCTAACGCAACAAGCGGCAAAGCTGCAGAATTCGTTAAGAAATACACCGAAAAATTCGGTGCTGAAACCCTTAACCAGTTCGGCGCTTCTGCATACGACTGCGTATACGCAATTTTTGAAGCAATGAAAGCTGCTAAAGCAGCAGGCAAAGATGTAAACGTTACAATCAGCGCTTCCGAACTTTGCGAAATTCTTAAAGAACAGTTCACCGGCGGCTTTACATTCTCGGGTAACACCGGCGACAACATCACTTGGGAAGCTAACGGCTACGTTAAAAAAGGCGCAGTTAAATACAATCTTAAAAGCGCTCAGTAAACTGTCTTTTTAATAAAGTTATTTTATAAAATCACAAATTTGCCGGTGTAGTTTTTCTGCCCCGGCAAATTTACATTGAAGGTTTTGTTATGGAATTTATTGAAACTTTAATAAACGGGTTAAGTATTGGCAGTACATACGCAATGATAGCGCTTGGCTATACAATGGTTTACGGTATTGCAAAAATGCTTAACTTTGCCCACGGCGACGTTATAATGGTTGGCGGTTACATAATATTTATGGTGCTTTCTGCCATTGCCAACCCAATAATTGGCTTGGCTGCCGCCGTTGCTTTTTGTATTTTGCTTGGCATTACAATTGAAAAGGTTGCGTACAAGCCCTTGCGCGGTGCTTCGCCTTTGGCTGTTTTAATTACGGCTATCGGCGTTAGTTATTTATTGCAGTCACTTGCGCAAATCATATTCGGCTCGGCACCCAAAATGGTTGTGGTTGCAAATATGGGCAACGTTAACATTTTTGGCCTTAAAATACCAATGTACGTGCTTATAACCCTTGGCTGTTCACTGGTTATAATGGTGGCACTTAACCTTTTTGTAAAATACACCAAAACAGGCCGTGCCATGATTGCGGTTAGCGAAGACAAAGGCGCTGCGCAATTAATGGGTATTAACGTAAACCGTATTATTATGATAACCTTTGCCATTGGCTCGGGCCTTGCTGCTTTTGCGGGCTTCTTTATGTTAATGAAATCTCCCAGTCTTTCAAACACCTTGGGCGCAATGCCCGGTATAAAGGCGTTTACTGCAGCGGTTATTGGCGGTATTGGTTCTATTCCCGGCGCAACTGTTGGCGGTTTGTTAATGGGAGTTGTTGAAGCAATTTCTTTAAAAATTCCCGTAATTGCCCCCTATACCGATGCTATTGAATTTTTAATTCTTATTGTAATACTTTTGGTTCGCCCCAGCGGTATTTTAGGTAAGGTAAGAAGGGAGAAAGTATAATGGCTAAAAAACAAATTAAATGGAAACATTATATAAATTATGTTGTTATTGCTCTTTTTACCGTTGTTTTTAGCGTAATGTCCTTTACGGGTATGCTTGCTTCTTCAACACTTTATCTTCTTGAAAAAATAGCAATATCGGTTATGTTGGCGGTGTCTTTATCGGTTGTTGTTGGCTTTTTGGGCGAACTGTCACTTGGCCACGCCGGCTTTATGTGCGTTGGCGCATACCTTGGCGGTAAAGCATCCTGCCTTTTGGAACCAATTCTTGGCAACGGCATTATAACCCTTTTAATTTCGGTTGTAATTGGCGGTGCTGTTGCGGCGTTGTGCGGTGTTATTATCGGACTTCCCGCTTTGCGTTTAAAGGGTGACTATCTTGCTATTGTTACCCTGGCTTTCGGCGAAATTGTGCGTTCAATTTTTATGAACACAAGCGATGAAAGTTTTGGCGGTTCTTTGGGCCTTTCTACACCAAGATACGATAAAAACATACTCTTTATTATTGCCCTTGTGCTTGTTTTAGTTTGCCTTGCAGTAATTCAAAACCTTATTCGTTCTAAACACGGCAGGGCAATTACAAGTATTCGTGATAACGAAATTGCAGCGCGTGCAACAGGTATTAACGTAACAAAATATAAACTGTCGGTTTTCACCGTTTCTGCTTTCTTTGCAGGTATTGCGGGTGTACTTTACAGTTTTTCAAACTATAATGTTCAAAGTACAAAGTTTAGTTACAACTATTCAATTGAAATTCTTGTAATGGTTGTTTTGGGCGGTATGGGCAGTATTAACGGCTCAATTATTGCCGCTACGCTTATTACCTATCTTGATACAGCTCTTCAAACCGTTTTAACGGGCGATTTGGCTGTGCTTCAAGATTTGCTTTACGCCCTTATTCTTATTGCGGTTGTTATTTATAATAACGCGCCTGCTCTTAAGGGCTTTAGGGAAACCTATAACCTTTCTAAACTTTTGGCTAAATTTAAAAAGCACGACCCGTCAAAGCAAATTGATGACGAAGCAAAATGGGACCGCGTTCCTACAAAAATAGAAATGAACGAAATATTATCGGTTGACTTGCAACCCCAAATGTCAACCGTTGACCCCGATAAAAAGGAGGGTAAATAATGTCTGAAATTATCCTCAAAACCGAAAATTTGGGTATTTCTTTTGGCGGTCTTAAAGCTGTTCAAAATGTAAATATTGAAATTAAGAAAAAGCAACTTTACGGTCTTGTTGGTCCTAACGGCGCGGGTAAAACCACCGTATTTAATATTTTAACGGGTGTATATCAGCCCACAACAGGTAAATTCTATTTGTGTGGCGAAGATTTAACGGGCAAAAAACAGGAAGCAATTAACCATAAAGGTATTGCCAGAACCTTCCAAAACATTCGTTTGTTTAACAATATGACTGTTATTAGAAATGTTTTGGTAGGCCTTCATAACCAACCCGAATTTAAGTGCAGTATGATTGAAAGTATGTTCCGTTTGCCCCGCCATTTTAAGGTTGAAAAGGCAATGCGAGAACGCGCAAAAGAAATTTTGCGTATTGTTGATTTAGAAGATGAACGCAATTTCCTTTCTTGCAATCTTCCTTACGGAAAACAAAGAAAACTTGAAATTGCACGCGCTTTGGCAACCAACCCAAAACTTCTTTTGTTAGACGAACCCGCTGCAGGTATGAACCCCCACGAAACCGAGGAACTTATGAAAATAATTACCCGTATTCGTGATGAATTTGATATGACGGTATTGCTTATTGAACACGATATGAAGTTTGTATCGGGACTTTGTGATGAAGTAACGGTATTAAACTTTGGTACAACTTTGGCTCAGGGCGATACCAAAACCGCGCTTAATGACCCCGAAGTTATTAAGGCGTACATTGGAGGATAACGCTATGGCATTACTTGAAGTTAAAGATTTACAGGTTTACTACGGCGTTATTCAGGCGCTTAAGGGCATTAGTTTTGAAGTAAATGAAGGAGAAATTGTTACCCTTATTGGTGCAAACGGCGCAGGTAAAACCACCACAATGCAGTCTATTATCGGCCTTATTCCCATTAAAAGCGGAAGCGTTATTTTTGACGGCAACGATATTACTAAAACACCTTGCCATAAAATTGTGCATTTGGGCATGGCTCAAGTTCCCGAAGGCAGACGCATTTTCCAAGAACTTACCGTTTATGAAAATCTTTTAATGGGCGGTTTTTCAAGCAACGATAAAGCGCAAATCAAGCGCGATATTGAAGATATTTACACCCGCTTTCCTCGCTTGGCCGAAAGAAAAAACCAAATTGCAGGTACGCTTTCGGGCGGTGAACAACAAATGCTTGCAATGGGCAGGGCAATGATGAGCCACCCAAAACTTTTACTGCTTGATGAACCCTCAATGGGCCTTTCTCCGTTGCTTGTTGACCAGGTTTTTGAAATTATTAAAGATTTCAGAAAGGACGGTACAACCGTGTTGTTGGTTGAACAAAACGCGGGTAAATCTCTTGCTATATCCGACAGGGCGTACGTGTTAGAACTTGGCTCTATTGCACTTTCGGGCACAGGCGCCGAACTTGCGGCAAGCGATGAGGTTAAAAAGGCATACTTAGGAGGATAAAAATGAGCGAAGCAAATACAAATTGTTCGGGCAACTGCTCAAGTTGTTCTGCAAGTTGCGGTGAGCGCAAAGAAAGTTTTATTGAGCCCACCAAAGAGGTAAATAAAATTAAACACGTAATCGGTGTTGTTAGCGGTAAAGGCGGCGTTGGTAAATCAATGGTGACTTCGCTTTTGGCGGTTGCAATGAAACGCCTTGGCAAGGAAGTAGCGGTGCTTGACGCCGATATAACCGGCCCTTCAATTCCCAAGGCATTTGGCATAAACGGCCGTGCCGAAGGAAGTGAACTTGGCATTTTCCCTGCCGTAACCAAAAACGGCATAAAGGTTATGTCAATAAACCTTTTGCTTGAAAACCCCGAAAGTCCTGTTGTTTGGCGCGGACCTGTAATTGCAGGCGCGGTTAAACAGTTTTGGAGCGACGTTTTGTGGAATGATGTTGATTATATGTTTGTTGACTGCCCTCCCGGTACGGGCGATGTTCCGCTTACTGTTTTTCAGTCGCTTCCGCTTGACGGTGTAATTATTGTAACTTCGCCTCAGGACCTCGTTTCAATGATTGTTAAAAAGGCCTATAAAATGGCCGAAATGATGAATATTCCCGTTTTGGGCATTGTTGAAAATATGAGTTATGTTAAATGCCCCGACTGCGGTAAAAAGATTGAAATTTTTTCTTCAGGCAAAACTGAAAGCGTTGCCGATGAACTGGGTGTTTCGCTTCTTGGCAAACTTCCCATTGATAAAGATTTAGCAATGCTTGTTGATAACGGCAGTATTGAACTTTTAAAAGAAGATTTGTTGCCCGGCGCAACAGAAAAATTATTATCACTTTAAAAAAACGCCCTTTGGGGCGTTTTTTTAACCAATAAAATAGCCATTTTCGGCGTAAATAAGCGAACAAAAAAGGGTGGGCGAAAATTCTTTTGGGCAAATTTCAAATAAATCTTTGGGCAAAACGGCTTGGCAGTTTTCTTTGCCGTCTAACACCATATCACAGCAAATTCCGCTTTTAAATTGGCGTGGTAATACACCGCAGTTTTCAAAAAGTTTTTGTCCATACAAAGAATAAAGTTCTTGGTTTAAATAAAGTTCTTTTGCATATCGGCAAATGCTTTCAATATCTTTAAAATCAACTTGGCGGTTAATATAAACAGTTTCGGATTTTTTTGCTTTAAGGTCATTTATAATTCTTTTTGCGCAAAGTTTTAACCTGTAGTTTTCGTTCGGCTGTTCGGTTACTGTGTGAAAGGCGGTACCAAAATTTTTTTTAAAAAGTTTTTTTGCCTTTTTTTCTGAATAATAGTGTTTAACTGTATAAATTTCAATTTCACCGTAATTGGTTTTGAAATATTCTTTTTCAATATAATTTTTTCGTTTTAATAAAAAAGTTTTTCTTTTTTGCGCTTTGCTTATTTTGTTAAAAACCACTAACCTAAGAATATTGACCGCACCCCCCTTTATTACTTGACAAAATTGTATAAAAGTATATACTTATATATATAAATATCCTTAAATAATGAAATAAATTCCTTGTTTTCGGGGTTGCTATGAAATTACTTGTTAAATTCAGAAAAACGGTTATGACCGTAATTAAAGCCCTTATTGTTGTTTCAATGACTTTGGGCTTTATGAGTATGTGGTATAACTATTACGGCCAAACCATTTACAGTATGCGCGGTAATTACGTTGTGCTTTTTTCGTATTTGCTTTTGTTTTTGCTTTTTGCCGAACTTTACGGCGGTTTCCGCATTGGCGTTTACCGTTTGCACGAAATAATTTACAGTCTTTCGCTTTCGGCGTTTATAACAAATGTGTTTATTTATCTTGAATTTTCACTTATTTCAAGAAGTTTGGTAAGTGTAAGGTATTTTATTTTTAGTTTTCTTTATCAAATGTTTGTTATTTGTATTGGTTCTTATTGTGCCAATACGGTGTATTTTAAACTTTACCCTGCCCGAAAAATGCTTGCAATATTTGCAAACGATGAAGAGGGCATTAAGGTAATTCGCAAAATGTCTAAAATTCCGCGCCGTTTTAATATTGAACGCGGTGTTTCGGTTAATTTAACTTCGCTTGAAGAAATAAAGGCGCTTATTGATAAATACGAAGCGGTTGTGCTTTGCGATTTTGATAAGCAAAAGAAAAACGAACTTTTGCATTATTGCTATGCAAACAGCAAACGCACCTACGTTTTGCCTTCAAGCACCGATGTTATTATTAAAAATTCCGATAACATTCAAATTTCCGATACACCTATTTTAATGTGCCGCAACCAAGGTATTCGGCTTGAACAGGAAATGGTGAAACGCGTTATTGATTTGGTGGCATCAATAATTGGAATTATTGTAACTTCGCCCATAATGTTAATAACGGCAATTGCAATAAAAATTTGCGATGGCGGGCCTGTTTTCTTTAAGCAAAACCGCGTAACCAAAAACCGCAAAATTTTTAACGTGCTAAAGTTTCGTTCAATGGTGGTTGACGCCGAAAAAGACGGTGCTCAAAAAGCGGTGGACGGCGACAGCCGTATTACCCCTGTGGGCAAGGTTATAAGGGCTTGCCGAATTGATGAACTTCCCCAGCTTTTTAACATTTTATTTGGCGATATGTCGCTTGTGGGCCCCCGCCCGGAACGAATTGAAAATGTTTACGAATATGTCGGGATGTACCCCGATTTTAACTTAAGGCACCGCGTAAAAGCAGGGCTTACGGGGTATGCTCAAATTTACGGCAAGTATAATACTTCGCCTGAAGATAAATTAAAAATGGACCTAATATATATCGAACAATATTCGGTATTTATGGATATAAAACTTCTTTTTATGACCGTTAAAATACTTTTTATGAAAGAAAGTACCGAAGGGTTTAAACCTGCGTCAAAAAAAGAAAGTACAGAAAAGGAGAAATAATTATGGAATTTAATGCAACACTTGTGGTAATGGCGGCAGGTATGGGTAGCCGTTTTGGCGGTTTAAAACAAATTGAACCCATTGGCAAAGGCGGAGAGGCGCTTTTAGACTTTTCGGTTTACGATGCTATGGAAGCCGGCTTTAACAAGGTAGTTTTTGTTATTAAAAAAGAAATTGAAAAAGATTTCAAAGAAATAGTTGGCAAACGCATTGAAAAGAAAATCAAGGTTGAATATGCTTACCAAGAAAAAGAAGATTTGCCGGGCGGTCTTGTTTGCCCTGCAACACGCGCAAAACCTTGGGGCACAACTCAGGCAGTTTTAAGCTGTAAAAATGTTGTAAACGAACCCTTTGTTATTATTAACGCCGACGACTATTACGGCAAAAGCGCATTTAAGAAAATTTACGACCAATTAAAAGCCGATTCAAGGGACTACTGTATGGTTGGTTTCCGTCTTGAAAACACCCTTACCGAAAACGGCAGCGTTTCCCGCGGCGTTTGCAAAACCGAAAACGGTTATTTAAGCGATATTGATGAAGTTACCAAAATTTACAGCGACTGCACATACGAAAATGCCGACGGAAGCAAAGGCCAGTTTGATAAAGACGCGGTTGTTTCAATGAATATGTGGGGTCTTCAGCCCAATATTTTTGCTCACTTGGAAGAAGCGTTTTCTGAGTTCTTGAAAGAAAACCTTAACGAACCCAAGAAGGAATGTTACATTCCTCTTGTTATCGGCGATTTAATTAAAGCCGGCAAAGAAAAGGTTAAAGTTTTGGTAGCCGATGACAGATGGTACGGTGTTACATACCGCGAAGACAAAGATGCAGTGGTTGAAGCAATTGGCAAACTTGTTGATGCAGGCCTTTATGAAAACATATAATAAAATCAATAAATTTATTTAATTTTCCGTTGACATTGTTGTGTAATTGTGATAAAATAACAGTGTGAATTTATATGTTATTATGAAAGGTGCATATATTATGAAAAAGATTTTAGCATTATTCCTTTCTTTAATGTTGGTTTTCACCGTAGCGGGTGTTGCTTCTGCAGCAGGTGTTGATGATAACATTATTGACGCAGGCGATATTTTTGGCTTTGCTGCCGTTTATTTCGATGATGTAGAAGTTCAGGTAGATAACACCGTTACTGTTGATGTTAAAATTAAAAACAACGCTGGTTTTACAAAATTGGTTATTACTGCTGAAACTGATGGCGTTACTTTGGTTGGCGCACAAAACGGCACAGGTACCACTGTTACATTACAAAACGGTGAAGTTACTGTTTTGGCTGACCCAGCTATTGCAGGCCAAGACACAGTTGTTGCAAAACTTCAGTTTAAAGGTGAAACCGTAGGCAAAAATGCTGTTGCACTTAACTTAGCTGCATTTGCCGGTGACGATGAATTTGAAACAGGCAAAGTAACATCTTACATCACAGTTAAAGCTGCTTACACACTTGGCGACTTTAACAACGATGGTGAAGTTGATGTTGTTGACTTGTCTATCTTAAAGAAACACGTTGCAAATCTTGAAGCACTTGATAACCCTGCTATGGGCGATATGAACGGCGACGGCGAAACCGACGTTACCGACCTTGCTATCTTAAAGAAACAAGTTGCAGGCATTGCATAATTAAAACTTAACAGTTAACTTTGAGGGCGGTTTTCCGCCCTTTTTGTTTTAGTAACAATAGTGTTTGCTAAATTTTACGCATTGATTTTTTTAATAATTTAATGTAAATTAAAATAAAAGGAGGGCGATAAGGTTGAAACTTAAAAAGTTTATATGCGCGGTCTTGTGCTTTTTTGTTTTTTCTGGCACTGTTTCGGCACAAACAAGAAGCGCTAATTTTTTACTACCCTCTAATCCTGTTTTAGAAAACGAAACTTTTGTTGCCACCTTGGATGTTAATTTACAAAATCAGTTTTTTGCCCACAGTTTTAAGGTTGAGTTTGATAGCACCGCATTGGAACTGCTTACAACTGAAAACTGCAATATACTGCGTGACGGCGTGGCAAGGGTGGCGTTTTCTTGCTCTTCTACTAACAATGTTAAAACAAACCTTGAATTTAAAGTGTTAAACCGTAAGGACGCCGTTTTTAAAATAACCGAAATAGCAGTGTCCGACGGAAGTGAAGAATATTATTTTGATGATATTATTGTTACTTTCGAAAACGGCGAAGCCAAAAAAGGCGATTTAGATTTAAATGGTGAAATTGATGTGGCGGATTTAGCGCTTCTTAAAAAAGAGGTTGCGGGAATAAGCCAAATAAAAAATGTTTATATATCAGATTATGATTCAAGCGGAGCGGTTGATGTAACCGATTTAGCTTTGCTTAAAAAGTTTATAGCAGGAATATAAATGGAGGGTGCTATGTTAAAAAGAATTTTAGCAGTTTTGCTTTGTATGTTGCTTGTTGTCCCCGCGTTTTACACTTTTGCAGAAAGCAATTTGGAGCTTAAATTTCAAAAAGAAAAGTTTAGAATTGGCGAAAAAACAAATTTGGTTATTTCGGCAGACAGTAACGTGTTGTCGGCTTCGTTTTATTTAGCCGATAACGGCAAATTTAAAATTGACCGCAGCAAAATGCAGTACGACCTTGAAAAAGGCAAATATAAGGTTAATGTAAACCTTGAAAATGGCGAAATTTTAATAAATTTAATCGCAAGGTATAAAGGTGTTGCCGAAATTACGGCAAGCGAAATTGTGCTGCACACGCAAAGCGGTGATTTGCCCATAAACGATATTACCGTTTCGGTGCCAATTAAACCAGTTGCCACCGAAATTAGAACAAAACAAGAACTTGCCGCAATAGAAAATAACCTTTCCGGCAATTACGTTTTAATGGCTGACATTGTGTTCAGTGAAGAAGATTTTATGCCCGGCGGCGATTTTTATAACGACGGCTACGGTTGGCAACCTATTGGAAGCAGTATTTACCACGCCTTTACAGGAAGTTTTGAAGGTAACGGCTATAAAATAAGCGGTTTGCAAATACATAAGGCAAATTATAAATACTTGGGTGTTTTTGGTGTAAACAAAGGCGTGATTGAAGAACTTGTTGTTCAAAACTCTGTTTTTAACGGTGAAATGGGCGTGTTTGTTCCCCAACCAAGCGATACACCTGTCAATGGCGAGGTTGATTACGAGAACCCTGATTCTTGGACACCGCCAACAGGCAGTTACGATGACAGTAATTTAGATGAATATGACCGCACTGGTAAATCAAGTGCCATGGTAGGCAGTGTTTGCGGATATAATTTGGGCAAAATTTATGCCTCTGCTTCTTCCGCAACGGTATTGGCAAATATGGAAGCAGGCGGTATTTGCGGTGCTAATGCAGGCGAAATTAGTGAATGTTATTTTTACGGCGAAGTGAATGGCGAAACCGCAGGGGGCATAACCGCAAAAAGCATTGCCCTTGCAAAAATAGAAAACTGCTTGACAAACGGCACTGTTAACGGTACTACCGCAGGCGGAATTACTGGCGTTAACCATCAAAGCGAAATTAAAAACTGTTTAAGTATTTCTAAAATCAGCGCCCAAAACACAGGCGGTGTTTCGTCGGTTTATTATAAAGCCACCGCAGAAAATGCCTTTTACCACAAACAAGATGGCTTAACCGATGAACAGGCAGAAGCAAAGACCCTTTCGGAACTAAAAGATTTAAGGTTTAGCAGTAACTGTTGGAATTACGAAAAACAGGTTCCTGTTTTAAACCGCTTTACTGAAATTACCAATATAAGCGAAAATAACGAAGAATTTGATATTAACGGCGACGGAGTGACCGATGTAACCGATTTGGCTATACTTAAAAAAATAGTGGCAGGATTGCAAGAAGTGGGAACAAGCCAAAATTGCGATATTAACAGCGATGGAACTGTTGATGTAACCGATTTGGCTATACTTAAGAAAAAAGTGGCGGGAATTTTGTAAAATTTGTTGATTTCCAATATTTGAAAACAAGAAAAATATTGACAAAACATAAAAAAGGTATATAATTAAGATATAATATTGTCTAATTCTATGCATTTAGGCAAAATAAAAAGAAAAGGTGACACTTATGAAGAACAAAATTTTATCTATTCTTCTTGCAGTAACAATGATTGTTGCATTGTTTATCCCAATGGTTGCAGTTAGTGCTGAAACTCCTGCACCTGGCCACATTGCAATCAATTTCGGCGAACTTACAATTGATGAATATGACCCTTCGGGTTTGGTAGTTCCGATTGAAATCGCCGAAAATACCGGTGATATATTCGTTGGTAAGATTTACATTGAAAGTCTTAACGACAACCTTGAAGCAGGGTTCTGGGAAGTTGGTGGCATCACAGACATAGACGAAGGTGGCAGAAGACCTGTTGAATTTGGTCTTGAATGTATGTTCAACGATGCAGAAGCATCCATCACTTGTGACCGTACTCTTGCAAGCAAGGATTCTACCACTGGTTTAAGAACAACCGGTACTATTGGTTATATGTATTTCTACACCAAAGATGGCAGCGATATTGACCCTGCTGATTTAACCAACGGCACATATAAATTCAATGTTGGCTCTAATTCTAAAATAGTTTCTATTCACAACGATGCAAACGGTGACCCCATTATCCACACAATTGGCCACTACCACACACCCTTTAAGAGCACAGTAGCAGACCCTGAAGGTTGCAAACAAGAAATGTGCACCTACTGTGGTGAAGTGTTTGCAAAAATTGACCACAAATTCACCAACTATGTTGCTAAAGACCCTGCTGAATGTGGCAAAAACGCTACCGAAGAAGCAGTTTGCGACAACGGTTGTGGCGAAAAAGATGAAAGAGAAGTTGCTGATTCGGCTCTTGAACATTCTTTCACCAACTATGTATACCAAGACGACGCTAAATGCGGTGTAAACGGTACTGAAAAAGCAGAATGTGACCACGGCTGCGGCGAAACCAATGTTCGTTCAAAAGACGGCACAGCTTTAGAGCACAAATATACCAACTATGTATACAACAATGACGCTAAATGCGAAATTGATGGTACCGAAACTGCCGTTTGTGACAACGGTTGCGGTAACGAAGACACACGCGCAAAAGCAGGTACTGCGCTTACTCACTCGTACACTGAATATAAATACAACGAAGATGCTAAATGCGGCGAAGACGGTACTAAAACTGCCGAATGTGACAACGGCTGCGGTGAAACAGATACTATTAAAGCCGACGGCACAGCACTTACCCACAAATATACCAACTATAAGAGCAATAACGATGCTAAATGCGGTGTTGACGGTACTGAAACTGCCGAATGCGACCACGGTTGCGGCGAAAAGGATACACGTGCTGATGTTGGTTCTGCACTTACTCACAAATACACAAATTATGTAAGCAATAACGATGCAAAATGCGGTATTGACGGTACTGAAACTGCAGAATGTGACCACGGTTGCGGTAACAAAGATACACGCACAGACGAAGGTTCTGCTTTAGAGCATATTATGGTTAAAGATGAAGAAAACTATAAAGATGCTAAGTGCGGTGAAGAGGGCGTTGACGCAAAAGTTTGTGACAGAGGTTGCGGTCATACCGAATCTACCCCCATTCCTGCTTTAGAACATGAATTTACAAACTATGTAAGTGATAAAAACGCTACAACAATTGCCAACTGCACCGAAACTGCAGAATGTAACCACGGTTGCGGCGAAAAGGACACATTGGAAATTTTGGGTACAATGTTAGTTCCCGAAATTAATGCACACGGCCTTGCAATTAAAGCCGAAGAAGGCAAAATAATCCCCGGTGACACATTTATTGACGAAAGCGATGCTGCAGTTGACAAGAACACCATTAAGGGTTATGATTCAATTCTTCAGTTCACCTTTGTTTCTTATAGCGACAACGACAAACTTAATGGCGTAAACGCTGAACTTACATTTGATATGTCTGATTTGCCTTCCGATAAATATGATTCTTACACATTTGGTGTAATTGGCGCAGACGGCAAAGTTGCAATTATTGAAGATGTTAAATTTGAAGACGATAAAGCTTCCTTCAATGGCTCTCTTACTGCTGACTACGTATTACTTGGCGTTCAAAAGAAAACTATTAGCGATACTTCCGATAACTTCAATATGGTAATTTATGTAGCAGTTGCCCTTGCTTCTGTTATTGGCCTTGCAGTTGTTGGCAAAAAGAGATTTGCTCTTTAATTTGTAAATTGAATTAACAAAAGCCCCGACGGTGTACGCCGGGGCTTTTATTTTAACGGTGAGTAAAATGAAAAAAATAATTTGTTTTGCACTTTGCCTTTTGGTGTTTGTTTCTTGCTTTGGCATTTGTGCAAATGCTGAAAGTTATGGAACAATTATTGGCGAAAGTGCCGAGGTAGAGCGAGGCGAAACCTTTACTGTAAAATTTAATTACCAAAACAACCCCGGCTTTTGGATAATTTTTATGACCCTTTATTTTGATAGCGATTCGCTTGAATTGGTTGAAAGTAAAAAAGGCGATTACAAGGGTGTTTCGTTTAACTTAATGACCTATGCCGACAACCCGGGTAAAATTTTGCTTGATATTGAGGGGAATTCGGCAAAAGACGTAACGGGTGACGGCGTTTTGGCTGAAGTAACTTTTAAGGTAAAAGAAAATGCCAAAATTCAAAAAAATGCCATTGTAATTTCGGTTGGCGATGGTAAAGCGTGTAATTTTGAAACCGAACTAATTAGACCTGCTGTTAATTATTCGGTGGTTAACATTGTTTGTAAAGAACACGAAATGGAAAACGGAACTTGTAAAATTTGCGGGTTTTCTGACGGCACAAATAACCAACCCGAAGTTGTTGTGCCTGCGCCCGAAAACGAAAAAGACAAAACTGAAATAGGCGAAACAGTTGTAAACACCCAAAACGCA
This sequence comes from Acutalibacteraceae bacterium, assembly GCA_045655165.1. GTDB lineage: Bacteria > Bacillota > Clostridia > Oscillospirales > Acutalibacteraceae > SIG607. Next base: position 5,089 of record JAZOOT010000013.1, on the reverse strand, counting down.
GGGCAGGAAGTGTTGCCCGAAAAACCCAAAGAACCCACACAGCAAGAAAACCAGCAAACAAACAACGAAAATAACAACCCTAAAAACATTAACGTGTATGCGCTTGTTGGCGCGTTGGCAGTAATTTTAATTGCTGTGGTTTTGATAATTATTTATATAATTAAAAAGAAATAAAATAAATCGCAAGGAAACCCTTGCGGTTTATTTTTGTTGTTGAAAAAAGCAAGCGTGTGTGGTAAAATTATTATGTATAATTGTAAGTGTTGTAAAGGGTGTGAAATTGTGGGTGAAGGCATAACGTTATCGGCTTCGGTTGTTACCTTTAACTGTAAAGAAAAAGCAGTAAAAACAGTAAGCAGTTTGCTGAAAAACACAAACAAATACCCGTTTTGCTTAACTGTTTACGATAACGCATCAACTGACGGCACTGCACAAGCTGTAAAACAACTTGACGGTGTAAACTTGGTTGAAACAGGTGAAAACCTTGGCTTTGGAAAAGCGCACAACCTTGCACTTTATAACAACCTTGGCAAATACCACGCCGTAATTAACCCCGATATAATTATTAATAGCGATGTTTTGGCAAGTTTGGTTGATGTTTTAGAACAAAATCCTGATATTGCCATGATAACCCCGCAAATTTTAAACAGTGACGGTACTGTTCAAAATCTGCAAAAGCGTGAAGTTAAGGCAAAATATCTTTTCCTTGGAAGATTTGCAAAATTTGGCGGAATATTTAAAAAAATGCGCGATGAATACACTTCTTTTTCGCTGGACAGTAATGGCTTTGCCGAAATAGATTTTTGTACGGGTTGCTTTTTTGTTATAAGAAGCGATGTTTTTTCCCGCCTTGGCGGTTTTGATGAACGTTTTTTTATGTATTTGGAAGACGCCGATTTATCTAAACGCGTAAAAGAATTTGGCAAAATTGTTTATTACCCTGCCGTTTCGGTTACCCACCTTTGGGAAAGAGACAGTGCAAAAAGTTTTAAATATTTGTTAATTCATTTATTATCCTTTTTAAAATATATATTAAAATGGTGAAAGGAAAAAGCAAAATGAAAATTCTTATAACCGGCTCAAACGGTCAGCTTGGTAATGAATTGGCTTCTGTCTTAAAAAGCGGTAAAAGCGAAATTGGCGAAATAAACAATGTTTATAAGAATTCCACAGTTACAGCGGTTGATGTTGACACTCTTGATATTACAAATAATTCGGCTGTTTGCGAATTTGTGCAAAAGGGCGGTTTTGATATTATAATTAACTGCGCTGCAATGACCAATGTTGACGGTTGCGAAACAAACAAAGAAGCAGCATATAAAGTTAATGCCGTTGGCGTTAGAAACTTGGCGGTTTCTGCCCAAAAAATTGGCGCAAAGTTTGTGCATATTTCAACCGATTATGTTTTTTCGGGCACAGGCACTGTGCCTTACTGCGAATGGGACCAAATTGCGCCTCAAAGTATTTACGGCAAAAGCAAAGCGCTTGGCGAAAAATACGCTTTGGCGTTTTGCCCAAAAACCTTTGTTGTTAGAACTGCTTGGCTTTACGGTTATATTGGCAAAAACTTTGTAAAAACCGTTCGCCGTATACTGCGTGAAAAGGGCGCAATGACGGTTGTAAACGACCAACGCGGAAACCCAACAAACGCAAACGATTTGGCACACCACATTTTAAAACTTGCCGTAACAGAAGAATACGGAATATATCACTGCACGGGTGAAGGCGAATGTTCGTGGTATGAATTTGCTTGTGAAATTGCAAAACTGTCGGGCATTGCAGGCAAAGTCAGCCCTTGCACAAGCGAAGAATACAAAAGCCCAACAAAACGCCCCGAATTTTCTTCGCTTGAAAATTTGGCACTTAAATACAGTGTTGGAAACGAAATGCGTGAATGGAAAACAGCACTTAAAGAATATATAAACAAGGTGGAGGACTAAAAATGAAAACTTATTTAGTTACAGGCGGCGCAGGTTTTATTGGCTCAAACTTTGTGCTTTATATGCTTAAAAAGTATAATGACGTTAAAATTGTAAACGTTGATGCTTTAACCTATGCGGGCAATTTAGAAAATTTAAGAAGCGTTGAAAACAACCCTAATTACCGTTTTTATCAAGCCGATATTTGCGACCGCGAAGCAATAAGAAAAATATTTAGCGAAAACGAAATTGATTATGTTGTAAACTTTGCGGCTGAAAGCCACGTTGACCGTTCAATAACCAACCCCGAAATTTTTGTTAAAACCAATGTTTTGGGTACCGTTAATATGCTTGCTTGCGCTAAAGAAGCATGGCAAACGGGCGACGACCAATATAAAGACGGCGTTAAATATTTGCAGGTTTCAACCGATGAAGTTTACGGCTCCTTGGGTGAAACGGGCTATTTTACCGAAACAACCCCGCTTGACCCTCATTCACCTTATTCTTCAAGCAAGGCATCGGCAGACCTTTTTGTTAAGGCGTTTGGCGATACATATAAATTCCCTGTTAATATTACCCGTTGTTCAAATAACTATGGCCCCTACCAGTTCCCCGAAAAACTTATTCCGCTTATTATGAACAACACACTTTTGCATAAAGATTTGCCCGTTTACGGCGATGGTTTGCAAATAAGAGACTGGCTTTATGTAGAAGACCATTGCAAAGCTATTGATATGGTTATAAGAGACGGTGTTTTGGGCGAAGTTTACAACATTGGTGGACATAACGAAAAAACCAACATTTTCATTGTAAAATCCATTATTGAATACATTAAAGAAAATGTTGATGCCACAGTTGGCGAACATATGATAAGACATGTTACCGACCGTAAAGGCCACGACCGCCGTTACGGTATTGACCCGCAAAAAATTAAAGATGCGCTTGGTTGGTATCCCGAAACCTGTTTTGAAGAGGGAATAAAATTAACTCTTGCTTGGTATTTAAACAACAAAGAATGGGTAGAAAATGTAACAAGCGGCGCTTATAAGCAGTATTACGATAAAATGTATGGCGGAAAGAAGGAACTTTAATGCCCGAAAAATACGGCAATTTTACTTTTCATAAAACCGATATTGACGGTGTAATTATTGTTGAGCCAACATCGTATGGCGATGACCGCGGTTACTTTATGGAAACCTACCAAAAGGAAAATTTTTATAAAGGCGGAATTACGGTAGATTTTGTGCAAGATAATCAGTCAATGTCAAAACGCGGTGTTTTGCGCGGTTTACATTTTCAAATAAGCCACCCGCAGTCTAAACTTGTGCGCTGTGTTAAGGGCGAAGTTTTTGATGTTGCGGTTGACTTGCGTAAGGGCAGCAAAACTTACGGTAAATATGTGTCTGTTGTTCTTTCCGATAAAAACAAAAAACAGTTTTTTATTCCAAAGGGTTTTGCCCACGGCTTTTTGGTGCTTTCAAATGAGGCAGAATTTGTTTACAAGGTAGATGATTTTTATCATCCAAATGATGAAGGCGGCCTTGCTTGGAACGATAGCACAATAAATGTAAACTGGCCAATAAGTGAAGATATGCAAATTTGTCTTTCGGAAAAAGATAAAAACAACCCCACACTTTTAGAAATAGGTGAATAAAAATGATTAAAAGAGTTTTAGCGCTTTTTTTGTGCTTGTGCCTAACGCTTTGCCTTGGCGCTTGTAAAAAAGACCGCTTTAAAGACGAAGAAACAGTTCCTCCGCCGGTAACAGAAAATTCTACCCCGCAGGAAGAAACACCGCAGGGCGAAGAAACACCGGCGGAAACATCAAAAAACGAAAATAATCCTACAGTGGATACAAGCAGTGATAATTCTTTCCCCATAAAAATTGCAAGCACACAAGCGCTTTCTTGTTATACTTTGAATGTAAATTTTGAAGAAGCTGCAAAAATTTATACGCAAATTTCTTATAACTGCGTACCGGTTGACTGGGACCTTGGCCCAAAACAAATTAAAAAAGACGGTTCTTCTAATGTGTATTTCAGGGTGAGTGACAGCCGTTTTGATTCGGTTGCTGAACTTGAAAAATATTTAAATGAATTTTTCACCCCCCAATGTATAAAAACTTTTTATAACCCTGCAAATTTTGTAGATTACGAAGGTCACCTTTATGCTATTTCGGGCACAGGAAGTGACGATTCACTGCTTGCGGGTTGCGTGTTTAATGTTACCAAGCAAACCACAATGCGTGTTCTATTTACGGCAAATGTTTATAGTTATAAAAAGATACAGGATAAACCGCAGAAAGCAGAAATTTTTACCGAACAACCAAAAGATGTTTCAAATTATAATGTGAAAAAGGTTGATTTCGTTTACGAAATTTCCGAAAATAAAGAATCTTGGAAATTTTCTAAATTTGGTAATATCATTTAACCCCAGAAGGTGAATATTTTGAAAAAGATAACAGCAGTATTTTTGGCAATTTTAATTTTAGTAACAGTTACCTGCACTTCGGCATTTGCGCAAAATGAATTGCGTCCTATTGAAGAAGTTATAAGAGAAGCAATTGTTAATTACGAAGACAGTATTGATGTTTCGGCTTATGGCTATTATGGCCAAGAAGGCGTTGATGCAATTTACGAAGCAGCGTATTACGGCGTTTATCAAACCTATGGCGATACGTTTCATTATGATCCCTCAAGCGCCGGCTTTGTTTTGTCGCCAACAAACCTTGTTAAGGAGTATAAGCTAAAATATATTTATACCCCGGAAGAAGTTAAATTGGTTAAAGATTTAGCAGAAGAATACATATTTTCCCAAATTGACGACAGTTGGTCCGATATGGAAAAAGCACTTTTCTTCCACGATTACCTTTGTCAACATTTTCAATACGATATTCGTTTGTTTTTTGAGGAAACCCAAAACGACGTAGCGCGTGATATTTACCGTATGTTTACCGAAGGCATGGGCGTTTGCCAGGCGTATGCAAACGCATATGAATACCTTTTGCAACACGAGGGAATTGATTGCCGTCTTGTTGCAAGCGATGAAGCAAACCACGAATGGAATATTGTTAAAATTGACGGTGAATGGTACCATGTTGATGTAACGCAAGACGACCCGCTTATGGCAATTGATGAGTATAGCATTGCGCTTTTAGATATGGCGGGCAG
>JAZOOT010000012.1:0-3467 GCA_045655165.1 Acutalibacteraceae bacterium | reverse complement strand
TATCAAGCGCTTCGCCCAAAATTTTAACAACCGCCCCGCGTGAAAGGGTTATAACTTTGCTGTTCCAAGTGCCGGGTGCGCTTCGCATATTTGTTGAAGCACCGGTTACACGGCCAAAAATATTATTACCGCTTGCAGAATTAAGCCCAACATAATCGGAATGTATATACCCGCTTTGCCCTGTAGAAAGGGTTACGGCATACCATTTATCGCCTGCCGACGAAGTGCTTTCGCCCGTTACATTAAGGGGTTGTCCGTTATATGTTGTGCACACCTTGTCGTATTCAGTACCGGCGCCCTTTCGCATATTAACGCTACTTCCCTTTACATAGCCGTTATATGTTTCTTCTGCAGAAGTAACAAACGGTACAAAAAGCACCGCTGACATTATAAATATTGCAAGTATAACCGATATTAGTTTCTTGCACTTCTTCATAAAAACATCCTTCCGCCCCATATTAAATAATATTTCACTATATATTATAGTTCTATCGGTCTTTAATGTCAACAAAAAAAGCCCTCTTGTGAGGGCTTTGGCTTATATTACCACTTTGCAGTCGGGCTCAACTTCTTTTATTACGGCGAGTGCAGTTTTAAGCACATTGTCAAAATCATTATCGTTTGCTTCTATAGTTAGTTTGCCTGCCAAAAAGTTAACCGAAACCAATAAAACTTCGGGGATTTTTTTAATTTCTTCTTCCATTTTTGCGGCGCAATGCGCACAGTCAAGGTCTTCAATTACAAAAGTTTTTTTCATTTTGCTATCCCCTTTTAGTTTTTTACCTTTTAATTATACTTATTACGGTTTTTATTGTCAAGTTACTCTTGAAACTTTAAAAAAATATGATAAAATAGAATTAAAGATAAAAAAAGGAGTTTTTTATTATGAAAAAAACAGTTTTAGTTGAAATTTCTGCCCGCCACGTACACGTTAGCGAAGCCGACTTAGAAACTTTGTTTGGTAAGGGTTACAAACTTACCCCCAAAAAAGACCTTTCCCAGCCGGGCCAATTTGCTTGTGAAGAACGCGTTACCGTTGTTGGTCCCAAGCGCGAACTCGCAGGTGTTTCTATTTTAGGCCCCTGCCGCAAAGAAACTCAGGTTGAAATTTCTTTAACCGATGCCCGTAGCATTGGAGTTAAAGCCGAAATTCGCGAATCGGGGGATTTAGAGGGCACACAGGGTATTAAACTTGTTGGTCCCTACGGTGAAGTAGAACTACAAAAAGGTGTTATTGCCGCAAAACGCCATATTCATATGACCCCTGCTGACGCTGAAAAATACGGCATTGTTGATAAACAAAATGTTCTTGTTAAAATAGAAGGCACCGGCAGAGCACTTATTTTTGACGACGTTGTGGCCCGAGTAAGCCCCTCTTATGCGCTTGCTATGCACCTTGACACCGACGAAGCCAACGCAGCCGCTATTGCAGGTTGCACCGAGGGCGAAATTGTTGGATAATTCATTAGGGTTATATATCCATATCCCCTTTTGCAAGAAAAAGTGCGCCTATTGTGATTTTTACAGCGGTTTTTTAACCGAAGAAACAAAAAAAGCGTACATACAAACCTTAACTAAAGAACTTGAAAAATGGGGCGGTCTTACTGACCGCCCTGTTAACACTGTATATTTTGGCGGTGGCACACCGTCGGTTTTAAAAGCCGATGAAGTGTTGGCTGTTTTATTGGCAGTTTATAATAACTTTAAGGTTACAAATGACGCCGAAATAACTTTTGAAGTAAACCCCGACACAGTGGATTTTAATTATTTAAAAGCCATTAAAAAAGGTGGTGTTAACCGCTTATCCATTGGTTTACAGTCGGCAAGTGATGAAATGTTAAAACTGCTTGGCAGAACACACAGTTTTAGCACTAGTGTTGAATGTTTTAAAACTGCAAGGCAGTCGGGTTTTAACAACATTTCGCTTGATATTATGTTGGCTTTGCCCGAAGAAAAAAGCAGTTTAGACACCACCCTAAAGGCAATATTAGACCTTTCGCCCGAACATATTTCGGCTTATATGCTAACGCTTGAAGAAAACACAGCGCTTTATAAAAAGCAAGACCTTTTACCTTTAAAAACCGAAGAAGAATACAGCGAAGAATATTTAAAAACCTGTTCTTTTTTTGAAGAAAACGGTTATATTCATTACGAAATTTCTAACTTTTGTAAAGAGGGTTACGAAAGTAAACACAACAGCCGTTATTGGCAGGGCGAAGAATATATTGGTTTCGGACCGTCGGCTTATTCGTTTTTCGGCGGCAAACGCTTTCATTTTGACCGAAATTTACAGCAGTATATTAAAAACCCCACCCCTGTTTTTGATGAAGACGGCGGCGGAATTTTTGAATATATTATGCTTAATTTACGGCTTAAAAACGGCATAAATAACGGTGTTATTAAAGAAAATTTCGGCAAAACTTTTACCAAGAAATTCATTAAAAAAGCCAAGTTTTTAAGCGAACTTGGGCTTTGTGTGTTTAACGGCGAAAGCCTTTATTTAACCAACCAAGGTATGTTAGTTAGCAACAGTATTATTACAGAATTTATAAGTGAGGAATTTTATGAGGACATATAAAATTCATTTAATTAGGCACGGTTTAACCGACGCCAATTTAACAGGCGCATACATTGGCACAACCGATTTACCACTTTGTGCACAGGGTGTTGCCGCCCTTAAAAACTTAACCGAAAAAATTAGTTATCCCGCTGCCGAAAGAGTTTATTCAAGCCCGCTTTTACGGTGCCGACAAACTGCTAAAATTATTTACCCAAACAGTGATATTACGGTTGTTGATAACCTTAAAGAATACGACTTTGGCGAGTTTGAAAACAAAACGGCACTTCAACTTGAAAGCCATAGTGATTTTTTTAGGTGGACAAGCGGTGAAATTTCTTCGCCACCGGGCGGTGAAGACTCTACCGAGTTTGCAAAACGCATTTGCGTAGGGCTTCACCAAATTGTGCTTGATATGATGGAAAACGGTATTTTTGAGGCAAGTGTAATTATGCACGGCGGCGCAATTATGACATTGCTTTCTTGCACGGCACTGCCCCGAAAACGCAATTTAGAATGGGCAACCGCCGAAGGCCGCGGTTACACCGTAAAAATAACCCCCTCGCTTTACCACAGCAGCGGAGTTATTGAAGTAGTAAATGAAATATAGCGGAGTACTGTTTTATGAAAATTCACGGAATAAAACGCGAATGGTCCCACCCTGTTTTCTGCTTGAAAAAGCATTATTGTCCCCATTGCAACGAAATGTTACAGAAAACAAAAACGGAAACTGTTGTTAATTCAAATTCGGAAGAAGCAAAGAATTACGATTTTTCTCAAGCTGGCGGCGATGGTTATATGATGGGAAATATAAAATTCATAAGAACTGCTTTTCGATGCAACAAGTGTGATAAAACCTACTCAATAAAAGAACTTTTGCAAATCGAAAAGAATTCTTAAAGGAGTTGAT
>JAZOOT010000011.1:0-33800 GCA_045655165.1 Acutalibacteraceae bacterium | reverse complement strand
GCAGCAGTTTTGTTGCGGTTTTTCTATATTATCATTGACAAAGACAAAATAATTTGTTATTATATTTATATATATTTATTTACGAGGTTTGTGTAATGAAAAAAATTATTACCGCAATAGTTTTGGCAATTTCAATAGTGCTTTGTTGTTGTTTTTCGGCTGTGGCTTTAATCCCCGAAAATAAGGACGATATTAACATTTCTATTGATTCAATTTTCAATCCGGATGCCCCTGTGTATTCAATGGGCATTAGCGTTTCAAAACTTCCCAATAAGGTTAAATATCTTGTTGGTGAAGAATTTGATTCAACCGGCATTAAAGTTGTTTCTTTGCTTAGCGACGGCACTACCGAAGAAATCAATAGTGGCTACACTTTTAGTGGTTTTGATTCAAGCACAATTGGCATTAAAACTGTAACGGTTACTTACACAGAAAACGCAACAACCTTTACAACAACCTTTAATGTTTATGTTGTAGTTACTGCGGAAGACGATTCACAGACCACAGAACTTAAATGGTCACTCAAATTCCTTAACAATGAAGAAAAAGAAATTACATCGGCAAAAGCGCTTGAATCTTTTTGGGTTAGCGTAAGTCTTGAAAATTATGAAGATGTTTTCGGCGAAATGACAGTTGGAACCGATTACACTTCCTCTGCTTATGAAAATACACTTAACTCGTTTTTAACTATTTTTTATTATGATAGCACAAAAATGCAACTTGATTCTGTTAATGGTATTTACAATCCTTATGAAAACCTTGATTACGATATAGATTTTTATAATAGTGGCAACAGGTTTGTTTATATGGCTGATGCCAACTTTGAAAATATTGACCGTACCGATTTAATAAATAATAACGGTGAACTTTTTAGGGTTAAATTTAAAAATATTAATGCTGAATACAAGATTCCTGCATACATAAGTTTTGTTAGTAACGATGCTTCTGAAAGTGTTGTTACACTTCTTAATAAACCCGCAGGTGAAGCCCTTTCTGCTTCTCATTACAGTGAAAAACAGGTTTTAGGTTATTCACAACTTTACGGTATTGAATTAGGCGTTTCAAAATATCTTTCTTTAGCAGGCGCAGGCGTGGTTATTAACCGCGACCAACTGGCTATGGAAGCATATGTAAAAAATGGCATTGCTAATGAAGGATATGATGATTATTTTGTTAGGTTTACATATAAAGGCAAAACGGTAGATGTTAAAGAATACCGTGAACAAGATTCTTATTTTGTGTATAAACTTTCTGGCATTGAACCCGATATGTTTACTGAACCGGTTGTTATGTGCCTTTATGTTGTAAATAATGAAGATGAACTTACAAATGGTGCAACTTATAAATATAGCATTAGTAAATATTGCTATGATACGCTTGGCCGTACAAACGATGGCAAATTAAAAACACTTTTGGTTGATTTACTTAACTATGGCAGTAGCGTTCAGACATATACTGGCAATGAAAACGAGTTGGCAAATGCAAATTTAACCGAAGCACAAAAAGCGCTTGGAACCAATATGGATGGTTTAGAAATTACCGATAACTACGATGAGTTTAATGATGGCAACATAGAACCGGTTGTTGAGTGGGACTCTGCTTGTGTAGACCTTAACGATTCGGTTGATATGCTCTTTAAGTTCAATTTAAATAACTTAGGAAACAACACCGAAAACCTTAAATTAAGAATTACAGTTGACGGCAAACAAAGGGAATATGCATTTGACAAATTTGTCCAGGTTGAAAATGATATTTACCAGTTTAAATTTGATAAACTTGACATTACCCAAATGCGTTCTATAGTTAGCGCTCAGTTCGTTCAAAACGGTCAGGTTATAAGCAATATTTTAAATTACAGTATTGAATCCTATGCTGCCTACGTTAGCAGCACTTCAGATAACGAAGCACTTAAAGGCCTTGTTCGTTATATGTTGGCATACGGCGATTCCGTAAAGAATTACATTATAGGTTAATGGAGGGGAAATATGAAGAAATTATTTGTTTTTCCCGAAGTTGAAGTCGTCGTTTTGCCTGAAAACGAAGCAGTTACGGCAAGTATTGTTTTGCCTTTTTTCCCGTTCTTTGATGAAGATCAATATAATCTTGATGATATAATGAGATAATGAAACTTAAATACAATTTTATAATCAAAGAAATTGCGGGTAATAGGGTTGCCGTTGCCGTTGGTAAAGACCATACTGCTTTTTGCGGTATGATAAACCTTAACGAAACGGCTGCCTTTTTGTTCCAGCTTCTAAAAAATGATATAACCGAAAACGAACTTGTTTTGCGCCTTACCGAAAATTATGAGGTTGACACTAATACTGCTAAATTAGCAGTTGACAGTTTTCTTTCATCCCTTCGTAAAAACGGAGTGCTGTTTGAATGAGTATTGTAACAAAAGAAGAACTTAAGAAAAGAAAACAATTACTAATTGTGCCCGTTGGAATAAGTATGCAACCTCTTTTTAAAAACAGCGTTACGCCGGTTGTGGTTGAATACTTGAATGAAAAACCCAATATAAATGACATAATACTTTATACCAAAGATAATGGTAAACTTGTTTTACACAGGGTTATTTCTCTTAAAAACAATGGCGTAATTACACGCGGTGATGGTTGCGTTGGCAAAGGAATGTTTATCCCTTATAGCAACATTTTCGGCAAATGTACGGCATTTTATAAAGGCAATAAATTAGTTAGTGTAAATTCTATTTGGTATAAACTTTATGTATTTACTTGGAAATTATTATATCCCATACGAATAATTATGAGCAGGTTTTAAACCCGCTCTTTTTATTTAACTAAATTTTTAATTTGGCATAGTATGTAATAAAAAATTCTATTATTTGATTAAAACCTAAAAAATGAGGTAAAAATATGAATAGAAATTTTTGCGGAGTGATAAATGCCAATGATTATAAAGCGCGGGGACATATACTATGCAGATTTAAGTCCGGTAATAGGCAGTGAACAAGGTGGTATTCGTCCTGTTTTAATTATTCAAAACGATGTTGGAAACAAATATAGCCCAACGGTAATTGCTGCAGCAATAACAAGCCAACAAGATAAAACAAATCTGCCAACCCATATAAAAGTAGAGGCAGCAGATTGCGGTCTTTCTAAAGATTCTATTGTTTTGCTTGAACAAGTTCGCACCATTGATAAAAAGCGGTTAAGAGAAAAAATGGGTACCTTAGACGTTAAAGCGATGGGACAAATTGATAAAGCATTGTCGGTTAGTTTTGGTCTTGGCAATTCAGTTACATTTAACACCGTTACATAAACGGTAAAAAGGCACGAGATTTCCTCGTGCCTTTTTTTTAAAATTCTGCAAAACCGGTTGTTCTTGGGAAGGGGAGAACGTCGCGAATGTTTGCAATGCCTGTCATATACATAATTAAACGTTCAAAACCAAGACCAAAACCTGCGTGTTTTGTTCCGCCAAAACGGCGTAAATCAACGTACCAATCGTAATCCTCAATATTTCCGCCCATTTCTTTAATGCGTTCAATTAAAAGTTCGGTGCGTTCTTCGCGTTGGCTGCCGCCAATAATTTCGCCAATGCCGGGTACCAAACAGTCAACTGCTGCAACAGTTTTTCCGTCATCGTTAAGGCGCATATAAAATGCTTTAATTTCTTTTGGATAATCGGTAACAAACAACGGCTTTTTAAACACTTCTTCGGTTAAATAACGCTCGTGTTCGCTTTGCAAATCGCAACCCCAAGAAACAGGGTATTCAAATTTAACGCCGCTGTTTTTAAGAATTTCAATCGCTTCGGTGTAGGTAACCTTAGCAAATTCAGATTCAATAACAAATTTAAGTTTGTCTTTAAGGCCTTTTTCAAAGTGTGCTTCAAAGAAATCAAGCTCTGCCTGGCAGTTTTCATAAACGTACGAAAGCACATATTTAAGCATATCTCTTGCCAATTCCATATCATCTTCCAAATCGGCAAAAGCAATTTCGGGTTCAATCATCCAAAATTCAGCAGCGTGTCTTGCTGTGTAAGACTTTTCGGCACGGAATGTTGGACCAAAGGTGTAAACCTTACCAAATGCCATTGCCATTGCTTCGGCTTGAAGTTGACCTGAAACTGTAAGGGAAGTGGATTTTTGGAAAAAGTCTTCACTGTAATTTACACTGCCGTCTTCGTTTTTTGGAACTTCGTTCATATCAAGTGTTGTAACCCTAAACATTTCGCCTGCGCCTTCGGCATCGCTTGTGGTAATAAGCGGTGTGTGTGCATATACAAAACCGCGTTCGTTAAAGAATTTGTGAATTGCATAAGCGGCAACCGAACGTACTCTAAATGCGGCAGAAAATGTGTTTGCGCGCGGGCGAAGATGCTGAATTGTTCTTAAATATTCAAGCGAATGACGCTTTTTCTGAAGCGGATAATCGGGGGTAGAGGCACCTTCAATTACAATTTCATTTGCGCGAAGTTCAAATGGCTGTTTCATTTCGGGGGTAGCAACCAAAGTGCCGTTTACCCTAATTGCAGAGCCAACGTTAAGCGCAGCAATTTCAGAATAGTTTTCTAAATTATTTTCAAATACAACCTGTAAATTATTAAAAGCACTACCGTCGTTAAGTTCAATAAATGCAATGTTTTTAGATTGGCGTGAAGTTTTAATCCAACCGCAAACGGTAATCTGCTTTTCAATATGTTGTTCCATACTTTCAAAAAGGCATTTTATTTCGGTCCTTTTCATAGCAACATCTCCCAAGATTTGTTAAATATAAATCCATTATACACTTATTTTCTCAAAAGGTCAATTTTAATATTGAACTATTTTGCATAATAAGTTAAAATATATATAATATTTGGTTGAAAGAGTGAAAAAAATGACCGAAAACAAGTTTTTGGTTTTACGAAAACAGGTTATAGAAAAAGAATTTGGTAAAATGAATGATAAACAGTTTCAGGCCGTAACAAAGGTACAGGGCCCTGTTTTGGTGCTTGCAGGTGCAGGCAGCGGTAAAACAACTGTTTTGGTAAACCGTATTGCATATTTGCTTAAATACGGTAACGCATACTTCAGTGATGAAATATATGATAATAGCCAAGAAATTATTGATAATGCTAAGGCATATTTAAATGGCGAAGTTCAGTTTGCGCCTTTTGAACTTGGTGTAAATACTGCAAAACCTTGGCAAATACTTGCTATTACATTTACAAATAAAGCAGCGGGCGAATTAAAGCAAAGAATTGCCGCAAAGGTTGGCGATAATGCCACCGATATTTGGGCGGGTACATTTCACAGTATTTGCGGCAGAATTTTAAGGCGCTTTGGCGACCGTTTGGGTTATAGTTCGCACTTTACAATTTACGATACCGATGACCAAAAACGGCTTATTAAAGAAATTGTAAAAGCAAATAATTGCGATGATAAAATATTTTCGCCTAAGTACGTGCTATCGGAAATTTCTTCGGCTAAAGATAAACTAATTTCACCCGAAGAATTTGCAAAAAGCACAAATAACGATTTTCGTTTAAAAATTATTGCACAGTTATACGCTGAATATAACAAAGAACTAAAACAAGCCGACGCAATGGATTTTGATGATATGATTTATAATTGCGTTAAACTGCTTGAACAAAACGAACACATTCGCGAATATTATTCAAATCAGTTTAAATACGTAATGGTGGATGAGTATCAAGATACTAATATTGCTCAGTATTTATTGGTTAAACTTTTGGCGTCATACCACAAAAACATTTGTGTTGTGGGAGATGATGACCAAAGTATTTACCGTTTCCGCGGTGCAACCATTGAAAACATATTAAATTTTGAAAACCATTACGAAAACGCCGAAGTAATACGGCTTGAACAAAACTACCGTTCAACCACACACATTCTTGATGCAGCTAATAACGTTATTAAAAATAATTCAGCGCGTAAAGGTAAAAATTTGTGGACCGATAACGGCGACGGCGAAAAAATAGAAGTTCACTGTGCAAACGACCAAATTGAAGAGGCGCGTTACGTTGCCGAAACAATACTAAATAATGTTCGTGACGGTGCAAACTTTTCTGACCACGCTGTGCTTTACCGTATGAATGCACAATCTAATGCGGTTGAAAATATGTTTTCGCGAAGCGGTATTGCGTATCAGGTTGTGGGTGGGCTACGCTTCTTTGACCGAAAAGAAGTTAAAGACATTCTTGCTTACTTAAATGTTATAAATAACCGCCGCGACAATATTCGCTTAAAACGAATTATAAACGAACCAAAACGCGGTATTGGTGATACCACCGTAAAAAAGGCGGAAGAACTTGCCGATACACTTGGAATTTCGCTTTTTGAAGTGCTTGAAAACGCAAATAATTATCCCATTCTTTCGCGTTCGGCATCAAAACTTATGGAATTTGCCGAACTAATTAAAGATTTAACGGATTTTGCAAATAATAATTCACTGGGCGAACTTTGTGATAACGTTATTTCGCAAACCGGCTATATTGATGCGCTTTTACTTGAAGGCGATTCGGCTCAAGAAAGGGTAGAAAACGTTAAAGAATTAACTTCAAGCATTATGCAGTACGAACTTGAAAACGAAGAGCCAACTCTTTCGGGATATTTAGAAGAGGTAGCGTTGGTAAGCGATTTAGATTCGGTAAACGATGAAAATGATGCCGTAATTTTAATGACTGTACACAGCGCAAAGGGCCTTGAGTTTAATAACGTGTTTATAATTGGTTGCGAAGAGGGAATATTCCCGTCTAATCAGTCAATTTATTCCGGCAATGCCGAAATCGAAGAAGAAAGGCGTCTTGCTTACGTTGCCATAACACGCGCAAAGCGGCAACTTTATATGACCAATACTTATGTAAGAATGTTATACGGTTCAACAAACCGAAATCTTCAGTCAAGGTTTTTAAAAGAAATTCCCGCCACACTGTGTAATTATTCGGGTGTTCAAATGCAAAAAGAACCCGAAAGGTTTAATATTGGCACAAGCAGTTACCAAAGCAGCGCAAGTTTTAGCAATAGCTTTACTGTAAAGCGCGAAAAAAGCGGTGTTGTTTACCAATCGGGTATGCGTGTTGAACACGCAGTTTTTGGCACAGGTCTTATTGAAAAAGCAATACCAATGGGCAGTGATACCTTGCTTGAAATTAGGTTTGATAACGGCGTATTTAAAAAATTTATGGCAGAATATGCAAAATTAAAAGTTATTTAACTTTTTGCGTCTAATTTTTGATAAAATATAATTGTTAAATAAAGTTTTTCGGAGTGGATATAATGATTCAAACAAAAGCAGTAAAATCTACCGCTATTGCATCGCTTAAAGGTAACTGGACGTGGGCAATTATTGCATCGCTTATTATGGTTTGCACCTTTATTGCTTCGGTTATTATACAAAACGCTTTTTCGCTTATAACCGATGGCGGTTTTGCTATTTTGTTCCCGCTAATTTTGTTGGTTGTTTTTCCTGTTTTTCTTGGAAGCGTAAGGGTGTTTTGGAAAATAGCCAATTCGGAAAAACAATATGTTTTTGATGTTTTTTATTATTTTTCTAATAAAAGTGAATATAAACGTGCCGTAAAATTTGCTGTAGTGGTAATTTTACCGCTTTTTATAACTTCAACAATTGCATTTTTGCCCTCGGCAGTTTTAATTGCAATTTCAAAAGGCGTGTTTTTTGAATCATTGCGCTTAAGTTTTCCAGTTATTGCAATGTTTTGTGGCTTTTTGGGACAACTGTTAGGTGTTGCCGCATTTATTTATATAATGGTTGTTTTGTTTAATTATTACACTGCAGTTTTCCTTTTTACTGTTAACACCGAAATTACCCCAGTAGAGTGTATTAAAACTTCCCGCACCCTTGCAAAGTTTACAAGGGGCATATATGTTCCGCACTTTTTTGGTTATATTGGGTGGATACTTCTTTCGGCTTTTGTGCTTCCGCTTGTGTTCACATTGCCATATTTGTTAATGTCTTATGTAATTGACTGCCGCTTTTGCGTTTCCTATTACAACAGGTTAAAAGAAACCGCAAACACAGCACCGCTTTATGAATATTAAAAAGAAGGGCCTTGTTTATGAAAAATAAAAAACTTTTTATTGGAATTTACATTTTTTGCCTTTTAATTGTATTTTTTAACATTTTCTTTTTTGTAAAAGACCAATTGTTTTTTAGTATTGAAGATGTACCAAAGGGTGAATTTATTTATTCGGCAATGTCACCGTCGGGCAATAAAACTGCGCAATTTTACAGGGTTAATTCTCCCGAAGGCGTTGCCGCAAGGGTAGAAGTGCTTGTTTTTGATGAAAGCAAAGATGAAGTAAAGAAAAATAATATATATTGGGAAATAGGTAAAAGCAACGTAACAATTAGTTGGGTTGATGACAATATAATTACAATTGACGAAGCGCCTCTTGATTTGGCAAATGGTGACACTTACGATTGCCGAAGAAAAACTTCGTTTAGCCAAAAATGGTAACTTTTTATGGTTAAAAATGAAGAAATTGTTTTAGAAATTACCTCTATGTCAAGTTCGGGCGATGGCGTTGGTCACTTTGATGGTATGGCGGTTTTCGTGCCGTTTAGCGCTGTTGGCGATTTGCTTAAGGTTAAGATTTTAAAGGTTAAAAATAATTATTGTTACGGCAAAATTATTGATATTATAGAAAAATCTAATGATAGAATAGAAATTGACTGCGCGGGTTTTAAGCAGTGCGGCGGTTGTAATTACAGGCATATTACATACAATGCCGAGGCAAAATTAAAAACCGAAACGGTTGAAAATGCAATTAAGCGCATTGGTAAAATTGATTTAAAGCCAAACGAAATTATTAAGGCGGACGAAAGCTTTCGCTATCGTAACAAAGCCCAAGCACCGTTTTCGCTTGATAAACAACTTGGGTTTTATGCCCAAAGAAGCCACAGGGTTATTCCTTTTGCAAACGGTGAATGTTTAATTCAACCAACCGAGTTTGACGCCGTTTATAATGCGGTTAACAACTTGTTTGAAAATTTAAAAATTTCGGCTTATAACGAAGAAACACATAAAGGTATACTTCGTCATCTGTATTTGCGAAAGGCGTTTGCTACGGGTGAAATTATGGCCGTTTTGGTTATAAACGACACCTCGTTTGGTTACGAAAAAGAATTTTTGGAATGTTTACAAAAAATTCTTGGTAATAATCTTGTAACAGTGATTATTAACTATAATACAAAGCAGGGAAATACTGTTTTGGGCAAACAAGATAAGGTTATTTTTGGAAATGGCTATATTACCGATATTCTTTGCGGTGTTAAAATAAGAATTTCGCCGCATTCTTTTTATCAGGTCAATCGCGCAATGGCTGAAAAACTGTATAACAAAGCGTGCGAGTATGCTCTCCCGCAAAACAAAACAGTTTTAGACCTTTACTGCGGTGCAGGTACAATTGGGCTTTCAATGGCAAATAAAGCAAAGAAAATTATTGGCATTGAAATTGTTGAACAAGCGGTAAACGATGCAAAATTTAATGCAAAACTTAATAACATAAAAAATGCCGAGTTTATTTGTGCCGATGCAACAAACGGCGCCGAAATTTTGGCAGGGCAAAAGATTAAACCCGATGTCGTTATTGTTGACCCGCCAAGAAAAGGTTGCGATAAAAATTTGCTTAACTGCATTGCAAATAAATTTAGCCCTGAAAGAATTGTTTACGTTTCGTGCGACCCTGCAACCTTAGCCCGCGACTGCAACATTTTTGACGACTTGGGTTATAAACTTATAGAATATACCCCTGTTGATTTATTCCCGCGGACTTGCCATATTGAAACGGTAGCATTATTACAAAAAACCACTCAACTTTAATGTTGAGTGGTTTTCTTTAATATAACAAAATTTTCTTTGCCTATTTTTATTTTGCCGTTTTGCGGTTTTTCGCCGTGCAAAACTTTGCAGTTTTCATAACCTGCTGGTAAATCTATAAATTCATCATCGCACCAACGGTTTACAGCAACAAGAAGTTCGCTGTTCTCGCTTTTTCTTATATATGCAATATAGCCGAGTTTAGCACAAAGCGGTACAAATTCGCCATTTGCAAAACATTCGTTTTGGCGGCGTATTTTGCCAAGTTTAATATAAAAATTAAGTAAATCTTTGTTTTGGTTTCTCCAAGGGTAAGTTTTTCGGCAAAACGGGTCGCAATACCCAAAAATCTCGGCTTCATCACCATAGTAAAGTGACGGCACACCCGGTAGGGTGTATTGTAAAACAGCCGCTAATTTTAAAAATTTTAATGCCTTTTCGCGTTCGGTTTGTTCTGGAGTTTGAACAGCTTGCCATTCGCGGTCTTTAATTTCCTTATAACTTTCACAAAGTCGGGTTAAAATTCTGGGGGTGTCGTGTGTGCCAATATGGTTCATTAAAAGCGAAAGTGTTTGAGGTGGGTAATTTTCGGTAATTGATAATACAGTTTCTAAAAGTTTGTCGGCATTATCACCCTTTAAAAATTTTATAATCGCTTCATAAAAAGGGTAGTTCATAACCGAATCAAGTTGTTTGCCAAGCAAAAAGCGGCGCCTTGCACCGTGGCTTATTTTGTTAGAGGCGTCTTCCCAAACTTCGCCAAGTAAAAAACTATCTTCGTCCCCGCTTTTCATAGCAGTTCTTATATTGTCTAAAAAACAGTCGGGCAATTCATCGGCAACATCTAAACGCCAACCTTTAATGCCTTTTTTAAGCCAATATTTTATTACACCGTTTTCGCCGTTAATAAAGTCGTTAAACGAATATTCTGCTTCATTGGTTTCAGGCAAAGTTTCAATACCCCACCAACTGTGGTAATCACTAGGGTGGCTTTTAAATTTAAACCATTTAAAATATTCGGAATTTTTGCTTTGATAAGCGCCAATGGTGTTGTATCTTCCTTTTTTATTAAAATAAACACTGTCATCGCCTGTGTGTGAAAACACACCGTCAAGAATTATTTCAATGCCGTGCTTTTTAGCACATTTGCAAAGTTCTTCCAAATCTTTTTCTTTGCCAAGTGTTGGGTCAATATTTAAGTAGTTTGCGGTATTGTAGCGGTGGTTAGAGTGTGCTTCAAAAATTGGGTTTAAATAAATAGCGCTAACACCCAACTTTTTTAAATAGGGAAGTTTTTGCTTAATGCCTTTAAGGTCACCGCCGTAATAATCGTTGCCTAAAAATTTGGTTTCGCTTTCTTTTTTATAGGTGGGGAGTGCATCCCAATTTTCCTGATAAAAGCGGTCGCTAAATGCTTTTGCTTTCTTTTCGCCCGAATTATAAAAACGGTCGGGGAAAATTTGGTAAATTATACCGCCTTTAAGCCAGTTTGGCGTTTTAAAATCGGCATCGTAAACCGTTAGTTGCCAGTCAAAACCATCTTTACTAACAGTACCAACGGAACTATTGGTTTTTGTAACAAAAAATTCACCGTGAGAACTTGTGTAACGGAAATTATACCAATATAAACCAACATTAAAACTAATCTCGGTTTCGTAAGCAATATAGTCGTCAAAAGTTTCGGCATTTTTTAATTTATATTCGGTGAAGTTTTCTTCGCCGTCTTTTTTTACCCTTAAAAAAGCACAGTCAACCAAAGCGTCTTTATGCAAAAGTAGCCGTAACCTCAAACCTTGGTTTGAGGCCACAGCTCCGTAAATAGACTTATACAATTGATTTCGTGAATCAAAAGGGAAGTAGTTCATAACTTATTCCTTAGTTAGTGATTTAATGTTCCAAATGCCGTTTGCGTAATCGTTTATTGAACGGTCGGCAGCAAAAATGCCTGAATTTGCAATGTTGATAAGCGACATTTTGTTCCATAAAAGTTTATTGTTTGCATAAATTTCACTTGCTTTTTTCTGTGCATTGCAGTAATCGTTAAAATCGGCAAGTGCCATATAAGAATCAACTGTGGTAAAGGTTTTATACAGTTCTTCGAAATCACCGTTTCCTAAACCTTTGCGTAAAAAATCTAACGCTTCATTTAAGGTGTCGTTGTTTTGCAAATAATTAGCAGGGGAATAACCGCTTTTTTGAAGAGCTAAAACTTCGGGTGTGCGCATACCAAAAAGGAACATATTTTCTTCGCCCACAGCTTCGCAAATTTCAACATTTGCGCCGTCAAGCGTGCCAAGAGTTAATGCACCGTTCATCATAAACTTCATATTACCCGTACCGCTTGCCTCGGTAGATGCAAGAGAAATTTGTTCGCTTATTTCAGCAGCGGGTATCATAAGTTCAGCTAGTGATACTTTGTAATCTTCAACAAAAACAACCTTAAGTTTGTCTTTGGTAACAGGGTCGTTTTCAATTTCTTTAGCCAAACTGCAAATAAAGTTTATAATTTTTTTTGCAAGCAAATAACCAGGTGCGGCTTTTGCGCCAAAAATATAGGTTTTTGGGGTAAAAGGTGCGTTTGGATTATTTTTAATATATAAATAATCTGAAATTATATGCAAAGCGTTAAGGTGTTGGCGTGTATATTCGTGCAAACGTTTTACCTGAATATCAAAAATTGAATCAGGGTTTAAAGTAATGTCATAGTTTGCCTTAATATATTCAGCAAGGCGTTCTTTGTTAGCACGTTTAATTTTATCAAGTTTGTTTAAAACTGCTTTTGTGTCGCAAAATTCGTTAAGTTTGCTTAATGCAGAAGCATCGTTTATAAACTCATCGCCAATAAGTTCTTTTAAATATTTTGTTAAAAGCGGATTTGATTGGCAAAGCCAACGGCGGTGAGCAATACCGTTTGTAACATTTGTAAATTTTTCGGGTGTTAAACGGTTAAAGTCGCTAAACAGCGAATCGGTTAAAATTTTACTGTGAAGTTTAGAAACACCATTTACTTTGTGCGAAGCAACAACGCAAAGGTTTGCCATTTTTACAACACCGTTTCCTATAATTGCAGTTTTTTCAACCAAATCAGCGTCACCCGTTTGTTCGTAAACACTTCTGCGGTGACGGTTGTCAATTTCCTTAACAATTTGGTAAATGCGGGGCAGGCGGTGTCTAAACATATCTTCCTGCCAACATTCAAGCGCTTCGCTCATAATTGTATGGTTGGTATAGCAAATAGTGTTTTGCACAATTTCCCAAGATTTTTCCCAACTGTAACCACATTCATCAAGCAAAAACCTCATAAGTTCGGGAACAGCTAAAGCAGGGTGGGTGTCGTTAATATGAATTGCAACTTTTTCGGCAAGATTTTCTAATGTGTTATATGCTTCAAGATGGCGTTTTAATATATCTTGAATAGAAGCGCTAACAAGAAAATACTGCTGACGCAAACGCAATGATTTACCTTCGGCGTGATTGTCTTCGGGGTAAAGCACCTTGCTAATAACTTCGCTCATTGCTTTTTGTTCCATAGCGCGTACGTAGTCACCTTGGTTAAAAGCAGCCATGTTAATCTCTTGGCATTCGGCAGCCCATAATCTTAAGGTGTTTACCGTTTTGCCGTCTTTACCCGCAACCATTAAGTCGTAAGGCATTGCGCGTACGGTGTTGTAATCGGTATATTCAATTCTGTGGTATTGGTCTTCCCACCAATCGTTAATTTTTCCGTCAAAATGAATATCAACGGCAGAATCGGGGCGGGGTTGCAACCAAACACTTCCACCGGGCAACCAAAAATCGGGCATTTCTGTTTGCCAACCTTCAACAATTTTTTGGCGGAAAATTCCGTATTCATATCTAATGCAGTAACCCATAGCGGGGTAACCGCCGCTTGAAAGCGCATCTAAAAAACACGCGGCAAGACGGCCTAAACCGCCGTTGCCAAGACCTGCGTCGGGCTCTAATTCAAACAAATTATCAATTTTTACCTTGTGTTTAGAAAGTGCTTTTTTAAAGGCATCAGTTAAATCAAGATTAAAAAGGGTGTTTTTAAAAGAACGGCCCATTAAAAATTCCATGCTTAAATAATAAACCCTTTTAGCACCGGCTTTATTGGTCTCTTTTTTAAAATTTGAACGCCTTTCACCCATAATATCAAGCAAAACAAGCGCGCAAGCCTTATAAAAAATTTCATCCGAAGCTTTATCGGGTGTAACACCGAAATTGTGCGATAATTTCTTTTCAATCATATCGGCAATAACACTTGAAGTGTATTTTGTCATATAATCTATCTCCAATCAAAATTATTTTAATATAATTCTATAATATTTTACCCCAAAAAGCAATAACTTATATGCTTTTTAGGGTAATTTTTAAGTAATATTACTAATGTTATTGGTAAATTTAAGCAAAATTAAGCAAATAATTGGTAAAAAAGTACAAAAAATTCGGGTTTTACATAAGCGGAGAGAACAAATGGAAGAACCATTCTTTAATGCGTGTGAAAAAGCCGCGTTTTTTCCATTTTTCTAACTTAATTTCTTTGCTTTTATCAAAAATATTTTTAAAGTGCGCTTTAATTTCACCAACAACGTTTTCATCGGTAAACCAAGCACCGCATTCAAAATGAAAAACAAAACTGCGGAAGTCCATATTAACCGAACCAACTGTTGCAATTAGGTCATCGCAAACAAACATTTTACTGTGAATAAAACCGGGAGTGTATTCATAAATTCTAACACCTGCTTCAAGCAGTTCGGTATAGTGGAACTGAGTTGCAGGGTGAACGTAAAATTTATCTGGAATACTTGGGGTAACAATTCTTACATCAACACCCGATTTTGCAGCAAGTACAATGGAGTTAATCATATTATTGTCAAGAATAAGATACGGTGTGGCAATATACACAAAACGGTGTGATGTGTTAATTATTTGCATATAAATACCCTGCGCGGTAGAAGAGTAATCCATTGGGCCGTCGCAATAGGGAATAACGTAACCGTTTGCTTCTTCATGTCGGCTTAAAAGGTATTTGCTTAAACGAATAGGTTCTGAAGTTATATATTCCCACATTGTAGCAAACATAACCGTAAAACTGTCAACCGCTTTGCCTTTAAGCATAACCGAACTGTCAAGCCAATAACCAAACCGTTTAAATTCATTTATATATTCATCGCCAATGTTAATACCGCCTGTAAAGGCAACATTTCCGTCAATAATGGTAATTTTGCGGTGGTTACGGTTGTTCATAAAAATATCAAACGGCGGTTTTATTGGGTTAAAAACGGCAACAGAAATGTTTTTTGATTTTAATTTTGAAACAAAATGGCTATATTGGCGGTTGGCAGAACCAAAATCATCAAAAATAACCTTAACTTCAACACCTTCATTTGCTTTTTGAGTTAAAATTTTTAATATTTCGTTCCACATTTTGCCTTCGGCAATAATAAAATATTCAATAAAAATATACTTTTGCGCCTTGTTTAACTCTTCAAGCAAACGTTTAAAAAACACTTCACCCGGTGATAAATATTCAACCGAAGTATCGTTGTAAACAGGAAAACCCGATTCGTTAGAAATATAATGCGCTTGGCGGGTTAGTGAATTGTTTTCGTAGTTAATTAAATCTTTAACGTTTTGGTCTTGCTTTAATAGTTTTTTGTAATTTGCTTCGCATCTTTTCATTTTCTTTTTAAGGTGGGGAAATGTACGCTGACCGCCCCAAAGCAAATAAACAAGAATTCCAAAAACAGGTAATGTTAAAATAAAAACAATCCAAGCAATTTTATAACTTGGGTTACCGCGCTTGTTTACTATGTAAATAACGGTAGCAACACCAATAAGTTCAAGTAAAGTGTATAACCAAAAATAATCTTGCTTTAAAACAAAGGCGGTTAAATATATAAAGAAAACCTGTAAAACAAAAAATAAAGCGGTAATAGCAATTCTTAATTTGAATTTAATTCGCTTTCTTTCTTTTGCCATATTTTTCACCTCAATTTAATATTATACCATATTTTTTAATTTTTGTAGACAATATGTTAAAATTTTTCAAATTTTATAAAAATTGGTAGTGTAAAAGATAAAAATGTGATATACTAAAACAAATTATTTTTGGAGGAAATCAAATGCAAAGCAGTTTTAATTCAAAATCATACGAAATTTTGCATATTCCGTATTCCGGTTTTCACAGCGATTTGTTTTCGGTTAATTTTTTTGTTCCGCTAAAAAGGGAAACAGTGTCATCTTACGCACTTGTGGCGTCAATTTTAACCACTTGTTCTAAAGAATTTAAAGATTACCGCGAACTTAACATTAAACTTTCAAGTTTATACGGCGCCGATATGGCTTCCATAGTTACAAAAGTGGGAGATTATCTTTGCATTAAATTCAGCATTTCAACAATTAAAGATTTGTATGCGTTTAACGGTGAAAAACCAATGGAAGAGGCAATTCGCCTTTTGCTTGGCCAAATTTTTAAACCCAATTTTGAAAACGGTGTCTTTTGTGAAAATGATATTAAGCGCGAAAGCCGAATTCTTATTGAACATATTGAATCAGAACTTAACAACAAACGTCTTTTTGCCCGCGCTAAAATGATTGAAAATATGTTTTGCGATGAAGACTACGGTACATTTAGGTATGGGAACGTAAAAAGCATTAAAGCCCTTACCGCCCAAAAACTTAAAAATGCGTGGCAGGAAATGCTTAGCACCGCTTTTGTTAAAATAAACGTTATTGGCGAAAAACTTTCAAATTCGCTTTTAGCGGAAATTGATTGTCTTTTTGACGGTTTAAACCGCGAAAATATTGTTGAAAGAAATATTACAAAACCCGCTAAACTGCCAACAGATGTGAAAACTGTTACCGAACATTACGAAGTTGCACAGGGCAAACTTGTAATGGGCTTTAACTCTGCGCAGGGAAACGATAAAGAAACAGTAAGCACCCTTGTTATGTGCGATATTTTTGGCGGTGGACCTTATTCCCGCCTTTTTACCAACGTGCGTGAAAAGTTAAGTCTTTGTTATTATTGCAGTGCATACGCAATTAGAAATAAGGGCTTTATTATGGTTGATTCGGGTGTTGAATCCAATAACGCCGAAGTAGCACAAAAAGAAATATTAAACCAGTTAAATGCTGTAAAAAACGGCGAATTTACTAATAGCGAATTTGAAGCGTCAATTAAGGGTATTAAAGATACCTTGTTGGCTTCATACGATAACCTTAACGCCCTTGATGCGTGGTATACAACACGCGCAATGGAAGAAAACTGTATGTCGCCAAAAGAACTTGCTTCCGCAGTAGAAAAGGTTACAAAAGAAGAAGTTATAACTGCCGCAAAAGCGGTTGTTCTTAACACAGTATATAAACTTATGCCAAAGGAGGAAAAGTAATGCAAAAACAAATTTTTAACAGCGCCATTGGTGAAAATTATACTTTATATACTTATCCTTGCGGTTTTAAGGTTTATATTTTAAATAAGTCTACCTACAATTCTTCGTATGCTATTTTTGGCACAAAATACGGCTCTATTGATAACTGTTTTTCGGTTAAAAACGGCGAAAAACTTACCGTACCCGAAGGTATTGCGCATTTTTTAGAACACAAACTTTTTGAAAGTGAAGATGGCGATGCTTTTTCTAAATTTGCAAAAACCGGCGGTAGTGCAAACGCATTTACTTCCTTTGACCGTACCTGCTATTTGTTTTCTTGCAGTGAAAGGTTTTATGAAAACCTTGATATTTTGCTTGATTTTGTGCGCCATCCTTATTTTACCGAACAAACGGTTAATAAAGAACAGGGCATAATCGGTCAGGAAATAAGAATGTATGATGATAACCCAAATTGGTGCGTGTTCTTTAATGTGTTAAAAGCATTATACAATGAACACCCCGTAAGAATTGATATTGCAGGCACTACAGACAGTATAAGTGAAATTACACCAAAATATTTGTACGATTGCTATAACACTTTTTACGATTTATCTAATATGTTCTTGTGCATTGCGGGTAATGTTAACGAAGAAAAAATTATAAAAGCGGTTAATAAAATTGTTGACACTGACAGCAAAAAAGAAATCACAAGAATATTCACAAAAGAAGAAAGCACAGTTAATCAAAAGTATATTGAAATGAAACATTCAGTTTCAATGCCTTTGTTTACTTTGGGTTATAAACTTCCGGCTGAAAAAGAACTGACATTAAAAGAAAAAATAGTTTATTCCGCCGCATTGGATATTCTTTCGGGCGAATGTTCAACTCTTTATAAAAAATTAACCGACCTTGAACTTGTAAATGATGAGTTTGACAGCGAACTTTTGTGCGGTAACGGTTATGCGGCAGTTTTAATTTCGGGCGAGTCAAAATCTCCCAAAACGGTTCAAGAGGAAATTAACAACGAAATTGAAAACATTGTAAATAACGGATACGAAGAAAAACTGCTTGACGCGGTTAAACGCGCTATGTATGCCGATGCAGTACGCCGTTTTGATTCAACCGAAAACGTTGTAATGCAAATGGTTGAATCGGCTGTTTTTGATTATGAAATGTTTGAAGAACTTGAAATTATTAAGAATATAAGTTATTATGATATATTAGAGTGCCTAAAAACACTTAATAAAGATAATTCTTCGCTTTCTGTGGTAACACAAAAGTAAAATATAAGGAGAACGGTTATGGATGTTACAATTTTCGGTATTGATTTAACCCTAAAGCCACAAGCGTTTACAGTGGGCGGTTTTACTGTTTATTGGTACGGCATTATAATTGCGCTTGGCTTTTTACTTGCAATTGTTTATGCCTTAAGAACTGCGCCAAGGTATAATTTAGATAAAGACAGAATGTTGGATGTTGTTTTGTTTACAACTCCACTGGCAATTTTATCGGCACGCGCATATTTTTGCATTTTCCCGTATGAAGACGGCGAAAGAATAACTTCATTTAAAGAATTTTTTGGCATTGGCTCTGGTGAGGGCTTCCGCGGTCTTGCAATATACGGCGGTGTAATAGGTGCCTTTGTTTTTGGCTATTTGCTTTGCAAAATAAGAAAAGTAAAAGTTTTAGATATGTTTGATATTGCTTCTGTAGGTTTTCTTATTGGCCAAGGTATTGGCCGTTGGGGCAACTTTTTTAACCAAGAGGCATTTGGTACCGCTACAGGCAGTGATTGGTTTGGTATGATGAGTCGTAACACCGGCTATGTAAATGTTCATCCTTGCTTTTTATATGAAAGTATTTGGTGTATTGTCGGTTTCTTTGTTTTAAATCATTTTAGCAAAAAACGCATATTTTCGGGTCAAATGTTTTTAATGTACGGTATGTGGTACGGTTTTGGCAGATTCTTTATTGAAGGCCTTAGAACCGATAGTCTTATGATTGGTAAAATGAAGGTTTCAATGCTTGTATCGGCTTTGGCATTTGTTGTTTGTGCAGTTTTATTTTTTGTTTTTTATAAAAAGGCAACCCAAAAAACTGAAACCGAATACGGTGCAATGTTTGCAGAACAAACAAAGGAAGACGAGGAAACTGAAAATGTATAAACTTTTTGATGGTAGAGTTTTATCTAAACAAATTAAAGATGAATTGGTTATAGAAACTCAAAAATTAAAAGAAAACGGCATTAACGTTACTCTTGCAGTAATTATTGTTGGCGGCGACCCCGCTTCACGCGTTTACGTAAATAATAAGGAAAAAGACTGCGCCGAACTTGGCATTATTTCAAAAGAGTTTGCTTTGGGAGAAAACACAACCCAAAAAGAACTTTTAGAACTTATTGAAAAACTTAATAATGACAATTCGGTTAACGGTATTTTGTGTCAACTTCCTTTGCCTAAACATCTTGACGAAAGAACGGTTATTGCCGCAATTAACCCCCAAAAAGACGTTGACGCTTTCCATACCGAAAACGTTGGTAAAATAATGATTGGCGATTTTGATTTTTTGCCTTGCACGCCCGCAGGCGTTATGGAAATGATAGACCGCAATAATATTGAAGTAGAAGGTAAACACTGTGTTGTAATTGGCCGTTCAAACATTGTTGGTAAACCAATGGCAATGCTTTTGCTTCACCGCAACGCAACTGTTACCATCTGCCATTCCAAAACTGTTAACCTTGCCGAAATTTGCAAACAGGCCGATATTTTGGTTAGTGCTGTTGGCAGAGCTAAATTTGTTACACCCGATATGGTTAAAGAGGGCGCTGTTGTAATTGACGTTGGTATGAACCGCTATGACGGTAAACTTTGCGGGGATGTTGATTTTGATGCCGTTTGCCAAAAAACTTCGGCAATTACCCCCGTACCGGGCGGTGTTGGCCCAATGACAAGGGCGGTTTTAATGAAAAACACAGTTCACGCGGCAAAAATACAAAACAAAGTAAAATGGTGATTTAATTATGAAGCGAATTTTTGCTATAGTTTTTGCAGTTATAATTTCATTACAGTTAAGTGTTTTCGCCTTTGCAGAACAAAGCGAAGTTGTGCTTGATACAACAAACAGTACAATTGTTGTTCAAACACCCGAAAATATTGTTGCCGAAAACGGCATTGTTTACGGTATGCCCGAAAGCGATTTTAAAGACTATATGATAAGCAACAATATGGTACTTTACGGCAGTTATTCAGAAAACTTGTTTGTGTTTAACTTAAGCCGTTCAAAAACTTCTTTTTCGGGTGAAGCCAAAAACTTTTTTAATATGGAAGACGACGCTGTTTTGGCATTTGCCGATGATTTTGTGCAAAACAAAGACGGTATTGCAACGGTTAATGATATTAAATATGTTATTTCAAAAAGCAAAAAAGAAACCGATAACGTTACTTTTTCCACAGTTCAGTATATTACCGTAAAAAACAGCGAACTTTACGTGCTTACCGTTAATGTTCCCGGTGAAATAAATAGTAATATTGCCGAGAAAATTGATGATTTATTAGAAAGAATTACAATTGATGAAATAAAAGAAAAAGCCAGTATTTCTTCATACTTAACAATTGCTTTAGTTGTTTTACTTATACTTGTTATTTTAGCGGTTATAGTAATTGTAGCAATTTCAATTATTAGGGATTTAAAGAAAAAATAGTTCATTTTTTGTTTACAAAATTCCATATTTTAGTTTATATTTTTTATGTATAAAGAATATACTTTTTAAAGGAGTGTATTATGGAAAACAATTTTAACGAATTTAACAATGAGCCAATTTTAAATGAACAACCTGTCTTTTTTGAAAGCGATACCGCCCAAGAAATTAAAACGGAAGAATTTAAAATTCCCGAACAACCCAAAAATACAACCCCTAAAAACAAAAATGCATTAACGGTTGTTCTTTGTGTGGTTTTATCACTTTTAATTGGTACAGCTTCAAGTTTTGTAACTGCAAAATATGTTTTAAGCAAAACACCCGTAAATAAAACAGGTAACGAAAGTTCAAATCAAGATGACACCAATGATACCGTTAATATTATTGTTGATGAAACTGTAAATTCTTCGGTTGAAGCAGTTGCTAAAAAGGTAACACCCAGTGTTGTTGGTATAAGAACAACCGCCGCCGTTCAAAACTTTTTTGGCGGCAGCAGTGAATCAACAGGCGAGGGTTCGGGTGTTGTTTATTCAAAAGACGGTTATATAATTACCAACTACCATGTAATAGAAAGCGCTATTCAAACAACCAATTCTTCTATTGAAGTTTTTTTAGATTCTAATCTTGAAAAATCTTATCCTGCTACCGTTGTTGGTTATAATATATCGCACGATTTGGCTGTAATTAAAATTGAAAAAACCGATTTAAAAAGCATTGTTCTTGCCGATTCTTCGCTTTTAAAGGTTGGCCAGTACTGTGTTGCTGTTGGCGCACCCGGTGGCCTTGAATATTTTGGCTCGGTTACAAACGGTATAATTAGCGGTCTTAACCGCGAAATATCACTTGGCTCGTCAAGTTCAACTGTTTCGCTTATTCAAACAAATGCCGCAATAAACCCCGGTAACTCGGGCGGTGCATTGGTAAACCTTAAAGGTGAACTTATTGGTATAAACAGTTTAAAAATTGTTTCCGAAAATGTAGAGGGCATGGGTTTTGCAATTCCCACAAACACAGTTATTGAAATTTGTGATAAAATTATTGCAAAAGAATTTAACCCTGACCCGTTTATTGGTGTTAATTTCAGCGAAACTTGGACAGCAGCACGCCTTAAACAATACGGTTATCCTGTTGGCGCAGTTGTAAAAAGCGTTGTAACCGGCGGCCCTGCGTATGAGGGCGGTATTCGTAACGGTGATATAATTACCGAGTTTAACGGCAAACAGGTTGAAGGTTACGATAAATTTGCCGATTTGCTTTACGAATGTACCCCCGGTATTTCGGTATCGGTTAAATTCTACCGCTCAGGCAGATATTACACTTCTTCAATAACTATCGGTTCAAATAATTCACAATAAAACAAAACCCCAACGAACTCGTTGGGGTTTTTATTTTATTTGCCAAAACAACTAAATTATGTTAGTATAATATTACAAACAATAAAGGGGGATGGCAAATGAAAAAATTTGCATATACACTTTGTATTGCTGTTTTAATAATAGCATTTGCAGGTTGTGGTTTAAACAAAAAGAAAGACATACCCAATAATGAAAATTCTAACGTTGTAGAAACGCAAAATGATATAAGTCAAGAGGCAACTGTTCAACCGGAAGAATCTATTCAACAAGAAGAATCTGAAGAACGATCTTCAACAAACGCTGTTGCTGAAAACAAACCAAAACCTCAATTGGTGGATTGGAAAAAAGCATATTTAGATTATATTGAGCAAATTAAAAATGAACATTTTGAATACGCTCTTGTTTATATAGATGCTGATGATATCCCAGAACTCTATGTTAGTGGTGATTGTGAGGCAACAGGCGACGGGGTTTGCTCGTATAAAGGTGGAAGATTAATAGTACAGCGACTTAACCGTATTGGAGGCGGAAGTTACATTCATAAAAGCGGACTCGTTTTTAACTTTAATGGTAATATGGGTTATTATACTGCTAATGTTTATAAACTTACAAACAATGGTTTCCAAAATATTTTTTATGGTTTGCAACAGGAAAGAATAATTGACTTAGGGAATGACCAATACGATATAGAATACGATTTCTTTGTAGGTGAGAATAATGTAACCGAAGAAGAGTTTAATAACGCAATTGATACTGTTTTTAACCGCGAAAAATCAAAAGATTTACATTCACAAGCCGTTTCTTATTCAAAAATTAAAGAACAAATAATCAACTCATAGTTGAATGATATAAATAAATTATTTATGTTATTGAACTGATTTCTTTTGCGAGGGTTTTTATGAATATTGATATAAATAAACTAAAATACATACTTAATATGCAACTTTTTGAAACAGAACAGCTAATTGAAAATGTTTTGGAAGATTCAGAAGACGACCCACATTATTCGGCAGTTACAGCAACAAATATTATAAAGTGTTATATTGAAATTATGCAAGAATTAGAAGAAAAAATTGCTTTTGATAATGTAGAGAGCTTTTTTAAAGAAAAAGGTTTTTCAGGACAAGATTATTTATTGTTTGAAGCAAAGAGGAAAAAAGAGGCCGAATATTATTGCGGTGAACAATTTTAAAAAGATAATATAGGTAACAAGG
Organism: Acutalibacteraceae bacterium; assembly: GCA_045655165.1. Classification (GTDB taxonomy): domain Bacteria; phylum Bacillota; class Clostridia; order Oscillospirales; family Acutalibacteraceae; genus SIG607. The sequence goes on along the minus strand of JAZOOT010000011.1, from coordinate 10,348 downwards.
TGTGTTGGTTTATGAATAAAAGAAAAAAAGTATTATACATTATAGGAGCTTTGGCTTCTGCTGTTCTTGTTATAATATTCCGTTTTATTTATAGAAAAATATTTGCAACAAATGGTTTTGTATCTCTGCTGTTATGGATAGATATTTTTGAACTTATATTTATGTTTGCATCATGGTTTTTTGCTTTTTTGGTTTATCGCGAAAATAAAAAAATGAACAAATAACCAGCGCATAACAAAACGAGGTGTATTTTAAATGAAAAAATCTATTTTTATAGTAATTTATAATATTTTGGTTGATGCTGTTTTTATGCTTTATTCTAGGGAGTTGTATTTTTTAGCTTTCTTGTTGCCATTTTTAAATATTATTTTAATTGCTGTGTTTCTTAAAGAATGTTCCTCATTACACAAAACATTACTTTCGTTGGCATTACTAGTGGCTTTATCTGTTATTCAGTTAGGCATTATGAAAATAATAGGCGATAATGGGGATTTTGCATTAACAGTTATACTTACATTCTTTTTAACAGTTTTGCCCCTTTTTGTTGCTTCAATAGTTTTCTACTTAATAAAAAAGATACACTAAAACAAAACCCCAACGAACACGTTGGGGTTTTAAATTTAGTTTTTAAGACTTTGGATGGGTGCGGGGATTTGGCCGCCGCGGTTAATCATTTTTGCCGGTGAGCCGGTGTTTACTTTCATAACAGGACCGTTGCCAAGCAAACCGCCGAATGAAAGTTCATCGCCAACGGTTTTGCCAATAGCGGGTATAACCCTAACAGCCGTTGTTTTGCTGTTTATCATACCAATAGCGGTTTCATCGGCAATTATTGCCGAAATAACTTCTTCGGTTGTGTCACCCGGAATATTTATCATATCAAGACCAACCGAGCAAACGGCAGTCATTGCTTCAAGTTTTTCAATGGTTAGCGAACCGCACCTTGCGGCGTTTATCATACCTGCGTCTTCGGTTACGGGAATAAACGCGCCTGAAAGTCCGCCCACGCGGGAAGATGCCATTACACCGCCTTTTTTAACTGCATCGTTAAGCATTGCAAGTGCGGCGGTAGTGCCTGCGCAACCGCAACACTCAAGGCCAATTTCTTCAAGAATGTGTGCAACCGAATCGCCAACGGCAGGGGTGGGGGCAAGTGATAAATCAACAATGCCAAATGGAACGCCAAGACGGGCGGACGCTTCTTTTGCAACTAACTGTCCCATTCTTGTAATTTTAAATGCTGTACGCTTGATAAGTTCCGAAACAGCAGTTAAATCAAGCCCATCAGATTTTGAAAGCGCCGCGCGAACAACACCGGGGCCCGAAACACCAACATTTATAACACAGTCTGCTTCGCCAACACCGTGGAAAGCACCTGCCATAAATGGGTTATCATCGGGCGCGTTGCAAAATACAACAAGTTTTGCGGCACCAATACAGTCGCGGTCTTTAGTTAATTCTGCAGTTTGTTTAACAATTTTGCCCATCATTTTAACGGCGTCCATATTTATGCCTGCTTTGGTAGAACCAATGTTTACAGAAGAACAAATATGTTCGGTTTCGTTTAATGCTTGCGGAATACTGTTAATAAGCGCAATATCACCCTTTGTAAATCCTTTTTGCACTAGCGCCGAATAACCGCCAATAAAGTTTACACCGGTTGCCCCTGCCGCTTTTTCCAAAGCGTGTGCAAATTTAACGGGTTGGCAGTCGTCACAAGCACCGCAAATTAAACCAATTGGGGTAACGCTTATACGCTTGTTTATAATGGGAATACCATATTCCTTTTCAATTTCATTGCAAACGGAAACAAGATTTTTTGCTTTACTTACAATTTTTTTATAAACCTTGTCACACGCTTTATCAATGTCACTGTCAATACAATCCAAAAGCGAAATACCCATTGTAACGGTGCGTATATCAAGGTCTTCATCTTGAATCATTTTTATTGTTTCAAGAATATCTTTTGTTTCAATCATTTTAATTCTCCTAAATTTTGTGCATGCTGTTAAAAAGGTCTTCGTGCATTACGCGAATATCAAGACCGCGCTCTTTTCCATATTCGGCCATCGTATCGGCAAATTCGCCAAACGGAATATCAATTTTATCAATATCGCAAACCATTATCATACAAAACATTTCTTGCAAAACCGACTGTGTAACATCGGAAATATTTATAGAATGTTCTGCGCATTTTACCGAAACAGCCGCCAAAATACCAACTGTGTCTTTACCAATAACTGTAATTACTGCTTTCATTTGTATCACCTTTCAAATTTTTTTGTAATTATACCATAATTGTATATTTAAAGCAATTATATTTATTTGAAAAAAGCGCGGTTTTGTGTTAAAATGTAAAAAAAGAGGCGATTGTATGAAAATTTCGGTTAAATCTTGCGCAAAAATTAACTTAACCCTTGAAATAACTGGCAAAAGGAAAGACGGCTACCACTTAATTAATAGCGTTTTTCAGTCGGTTGATTTAAGTGATACTCTTGTTATAAATGCTGTTTTTTCTGAAAAAACAAAAATCACCTGTTATACTGATTATAATATTGAAGATAATATTTGCACAAAAGCGGCAGGGTTGTTTTTAGAAACCGCAAAAATAAAGGCGAATGTAAATATAAATCTTAATAAAAATATTCCTGTTTCTGCAGGACTTGGCGGCGGCAGTTCAAACGCGGCGGCGGTTTTGCTTGCGCTTAATAAAACTTTTGATTACCCGCTTAAAGATAAAGAACTTTTAATTTTGGCCGAAAAATTGGGTGCCGATGTGCCGTTTTTCTTAAACGGCGGTACACAGCACGTTTATTCAATTGGCGAAAAAACCGAAAAGATTAGCAGTAACCTTGAATACGCGTTGGTTTTAATTAAAAATTCAACAAAACCCTCAACCGCATATATGTATAAACAACTTGATACAAAAGATTACACATTAAAAAATAATACCGAAAATTTAATTGAAGCAATTACCCAAGGCAATTATAAAATGTTTTGTCAAAACCTGTGTAACGATTTTGAAAACGTTATAAATGAAACTGAAATTAAAAAAGATTTAATTATTCAGGGCGCTAATTCTGCCTGTCTTTCAGGCAGTGGCCCAACCGTTTTTGGCGTGTTTAAAAATAAAGAAAAAGCCATTACTGCTTATAATAACCTAAAGAAAAAATATCAAAACGTTTATGTTGCTTTGCCCACAACCACCGCTGTTGTGTTTGAATAAAAAATTTTAATACGTCAATACTTCACGCAAAAGGAGTGTTGATTTATGAAAAATATTCGTTTAGCCGTATTGTTTGGTTTAATTGCGGCAATTTTGCTGTCGTTATCTAATTTTGATGCCCGTTGCCAAGATCTTCGCGAAAACGTTTTCCGTTTGCACATAATTGCGAATTCAAATAATGAAGCAGACCAAGAACTTAAATTAAAGGTACGTGACGCAATATTACTTATTAGCGAAGATATGTATAAAAAAGCCGAAACCACCAACCAAGCAATAGATATAACAAATGCAAACACTAATTTAATTTTGAAAACTGCAAAACAGGTTATAAAAGACAACGGTTATAATTATGACGTTAAAATAAATGTTGGTAAAGCGTATTTTACCAACCGTGAATACGAAAAATTTACTTTGCCCGCAGGTGAATATAACGCGTTAAACATTATAATAGGCGAGGGCAAGGGTAAAAACTGGTGGTGCGTAATGTTTCCTGCAATGTGCATTGGCGCGGCAAGTGAACTGAATTCCGCCGTTAGTGACGTTAGTGCTGAAATTGCTACCAACCCAAATAATTATGTATTTAAGTTTAAAACAGTAGAAATTTACGAAAATATAAGGAATTATTTTAAAAAATAAAAAAATAGTTCTTGCTTTTTTAAATAAAGTGTGCTAAAATCACTATGTTATGAATTTGGAAAGGGGTGTCAATATGAAAGAAGGCATTCATCCGCAGTACGAAAAAGTTGTTGTTAAATGTGCATGTGGTGCAGAGTTTGAAACTCGTTCTACAAAACAGAATATCCATTTAGATATCTGTTCTAAATGTCATCCGTTTTTCACCGGTAAACAAAAATTGGTAGATACCGGCGGACGTGTTGACAAATTCAGAAAGCGTTACGGCTTATAATAGTAATTCCGCAACCACGTATAATGGTTGCGGTTTTTTATATTTGTTTGGAGGTGTGAAATGGAAAGTTATTTAACCATATTTGGCGAAAGTATTGGTGAATACGAAGAAAAGCGTTCGCGCTTTATTGCAAGAATTGCTAATATTGAAACCGAAGAAGATGCTTTTGCCTTTATTGAAAAAGTACGCGCTGAAAATCGCGAAGCAAGGCACAACGTACACGCCTTTGTTTTGAATAACAGTTCTTTTTCACGCTTTAGTGACGATGGCGAACCTCACGGTACTGCAGGTAAACCGGTACTTGATGTTATTAACGGCGCACACCTTAAAAATGTGTGTGTGGTTGTAACCCGCTATTTTGGCGGAATTTTGCTTGGCACGGGCGGCCTTTGCCGTGCATATAGCGCCGCCGCAAAAAACTGTATTGAAAACGCGAAAATTGCCCAAATGAAACCGTGTGTTAATTTAGAAACCGAGTGTGACTATCAGCAGTTTAACCGAATTGAGCCGTTAATTATTAAAAACGGCGGTAAAATTGTTAATGTTATTTACGGCGAAAATGTTGTTGTAAACTATAACTTTGAAACACAAAAAACGCAAGAATTTATAAATAATTTAACCGAAACCTTTGGCGGAAAACTAACCGCCAAGAAAATAAATGAATTTTTTGGACCTTTTTAAGAAATTTTTATAAAAATAAAGGTATTTTGAGTTTTTTTGCGAATATAATAATAAATCGGTAAATAAAAAAGGAAAGGTGTTGTATTTAATGGAAAATATAAGAATTCGTACAGAGAATAACGAACACCTATTACTTTCACCTTATGCGGCTTTCAGCAGTAAAAGTAAAGGCAGAAAAGTACCCGAAGATGAAGACAATTTGCGCACCTGTTTTCAGCGCGACCGCGACCGAATTATTCACAGTAAAGCGTTTAGGCGATTAAAACATAAAACACAGGTGTTTTTATCGCCCGAATCTGACCATTACCGCACCCGCCTTACACACACGCTTGAAGTTTCGCAAATTGCGCGTACAGTTAGCCGCGCTTTAATGCTTAACGAAGATTTAACCGAAGCAATAGCTCTTGGGCACGATTTAGGGCATACGCCTTTTGGTCATGCGGGTGAACGCGCATTAAACGAACTGCTCGACGGCGGTTTTACCCATTACGAACAAAGCGTAAGGGTTTGCGAACTGCTTGAGGACGGCGGAAAGGGGCTAAACTTAACTGCCGAGGTGCTTGACGGCATTTTAAATCACACAAAAGGCAGCCAAGCACAAACGCTTGAAGGCAGGGTGGTTCGTTATTGTGATAGAATTGCATACATCAACCACGATATTGATGATGCCGTGCGCGGAGGGATAATTACCGAAGAAGATATACCAATAGAACTTCGTGATTGCTTGGGACATTCAAAAAGCGAAAGAATTACAACCCTTGTGACTTCGCTTGTTGAAAACAGTAAAGATGATATTAAAATGTCAAACGAAGTTTTTGATGCCTTTACTGCTTTGCACGGCTTTTTATTTGAAAGTGTTTATTTTAATCCAAAGGCAAAAAAGGAAGAAGAAAAGGTTTTTGGTTTAGTTAAAGGTTTATTTGATTTTTATACTCAAAACCCAAATAAACTACCAAAAGAATTTGAAAACATAATTAAAAACGAAGGCATTAATCGCGCAGTGGCAGATTATATTGCGGGTATGACCGACCATTTTGCTGCCACAACCTTTACAAATGTTTTTGTTCCGGGTTCTTGGAAATATTAAAAAATAGGAGGTGTTTTTATGGCAATACCGGCAGAGGTAATAAGCGAAATAAAGTATAAAAACGAAATTGCCGAAATTATTAGTCCTTACGTTAATTTAAAAAGGCGCGGAAGAAACCTTGTTGGTCTTTGCCCATTTCATAACGAAAAAACACCTTCGTTTACCGTTTACCCCGAAAACGGCTCGTTTTACTGCTTTGGTTGCGGTGTTGGCGGTGATATTTTTACATTTACTTCAATGATAGAAAACCTTGATTACATAGAGTCGGTTAAACTGCTTGCCGAAAGAAGCGGTGTAGATATACCTGAAAGCGGGTACGATAACTCTATGTCGCGTTTAAAAACCACAATTTTGGAAATTAACCGCGAAACCGCAAGGTTTTATCACAAATATTTGTTTACCGCGGGCGGTAAATGGGCGCTTGATTATTTAACAGGGCGCGGTTTAACTTTGCAAACTATTAAACATTTTGGACTTGGATGTGCGCCTGATTCATGGGACGAGCTTATTAACCATCTAAAATCAAAGGGTTATTCGCTAAGCGATATGTTCCAAGCAAATGTTGTTTCTAAAAACAGCCGCGGCGGTTATTTTGACCGATTTAGAAATAGGGTTGTTTTCCCAATAATAAATTTGCGCGGCAACGTTATTGCTTTTAGCGCAAGGGCAAACCCAAGTGATACCAAAGCGGCAGGGAAGTATGTAAATACTTCGGACACGCCTGTTTATAAAAAAAGCGAAAACCTTTACGGTTTTAACTTTGCCAAAAACCATTGTAGCGAACGCATAATATTGGTTGAAGGCAATATGGATGTAATTTCTTTGCATCAAGCGGGTTTTGAAAACACGGTTGCGGCACTTGGCACCGCCTTTACAATAGAACAGGCAAAACTGCTTTCGCGCTATACAAAAGAAATTGTTATTACGCTTGATGCCGATGCAGCGGGTCAAAAAGCGGTAAAACGCGCTCTTGAAACTTTAAAGGATTCAGGTATGCCAATAAGGGTGCTTGTTATTCCCGATGGAAAAGACCCCGATGATTTTATTAAAAAGAACTCGCCCGAAAAATTTAAAGCACTTTTAGAAGGCGCAGTAACCGATATTGAGTATAAACTTTATATGGAAAGTGCCGGAATTGATTTTACTAAAAACGACGGCGGTTTGCTTTACTTAAAAAAAGCGGCGGCAGTTTTGGCGGAAACAAGTGACAGTTTAACGGTTGATTTGTATGCAGGAAAGTTAAGTGAGCGTTTTGGTGTTTCAAAACAAACAATTCTTAATACGGTTAAGGAAATAAAAAATAAAAACGCAAAACAAGAATTTAAAAAGGAAATTGCAAACGTAATAAATCCTAAATACAGCGCAAACGATATTAACCCGCAAAAAAGGTTTTTAAAACGCGCCTGTGTGGCAGAAGAAGCAATAATTTCGGTGCTTTTAAACCACCCCGACACGCTTACTTTTGCAAATGAAAAACTAAAGAAAGAAAACTTTTTAACCGATTTAAACCGTAAGGTTTTTGAACTTATAAACACTTTGGCAAAACAGTCAGAAGAAATTGATGTTTCACATTTGGGGCAATATCTTACTTCGGCTGAAATCGGGTATGTTGTTTCACTTTTAAACAGCAATACAGCAAAAGAAAACGCCCATAAAGTTTTAAAAGATTCTATTGAAATTTTGCTTTATGAATGTTTGCTTCACAAAAACGAAGCAGAAGGCGAAACAGATGACGACTGGGTTAATCAGTTACAGTCAATTGTAGATAATAAAAAGGGAGTATAAAGGATGGAAGATAACAAAAACTTAGAAATGCAGGAAACTGCGCCCAAGAAAAAAACTCGTGCTAAAAAAAGTCAGGAATTAACTGCACCGATTGAAGAAAACGCTTATAAAAACGATGGGGATATGTTAAGCGAAAAAACAACGGTTGCTTCAATTGATGAAATTGAAAATGCACCTGATGATTTGGAATCCCTTTACGACGAGCCCGCAATACTTGACCTTGATTATGAAGAAGAACCAACCGATGATGAATTAAAATTAGAAGAAATTGATTTAGAACAAATTAACGATGATTCTAATTTTGATAATATTTCGCTTGATGACCCCGTTAAGGTTTATCTTCGCGAAATAGGTAGGGTACCGCTTCTTTCTAACGATGAAGAAGTTGAACTTGCCATTAAAATTTCCGATGGCGATGAAAAAGCAAAACGCCGTTTGGCAGAAGCAAACCTTCGCCTTGTTGTAAGTATTGCAAAAAAATACGTTGGCAGAGGTATGTATTTCCTTGATTTAATTCAAGAGGGTAACGTTGGGCTTATTAAAGCAGTTGATAAGTTTGACTATACCAAGGGCTTTAAATTCTCTACTTATGCAACTTGGTGGATAAGACAAGCAATTACCCGTGCTATTGCTGACCAAGCAAGAACTATTCGTATTCCCGTTCACATGGTTGAAACTATTAACCGTTTAAAAAGGGTACAAAGCCAACTTTTGCATGAAAACGGATACGAGCCCACTGAAGAAATGATTGCTGAAAAACTTGAGATGTCGGTTGAACGTGTGCGTGAAATTATGCGCGTGGCACAAGAACCTGTTTCAATGGAAACTCCCATTGGCCCTGAGGAAGATTCTCGTTTAATGGACTTCATTCGTGATGAAGATGCTTTAGCACCCGATGAAGCTGCACTTAAAACAATTACAAACGAAGATATTGACGGCGTTTTAAAAACCCTTACCGACCGTGAAGAAGCCGTTATTCGTTTGCGTTTTGGCTTGCAAGACGGCAGATGCCATACGCTTGAAGAAGTTGGACTTGAATTTAACGTTACGCGTGAGCGTATTCGCCAAATTGAAGCTAAGGCGTTAAGAAAACTTCGCCATCCCGTTAGAAGTAACCGTTTTAAAGATAAATAAAAATGAATATACTATAATATAACAGGAAAGGAGAGAATGCAGGTGAACGATGATAAGGATATTAAAATTGTTGGAGATAAACCATCGGTGGACGTTAAAAGAAATTTAGAAAAAATGTTGCTTAACAAAACCGATGAGCAGGAAAGGGTTGCGGCTAAAACACTTGGAAACACAATAGCCAAGATTTTTTCTTCAGATGCGGCAAATTTTAAATACGATGATGAAGGCGATTACGATATGATTATACAGCGCCGTTTGTTGTTGTCTTTTACCGCTACGGTTTCGTTTGAGCGTTATTTAAGCGATGACACCGATATTGGTATTGCACAAAAAGCGTTTTTAGACTATTTAAAAATGAACAACCCTGAAATTTGGCGCACTTCATCTGATACAGGCGCATTCTCTTTTTACTATTTGGCTTATAGACGCGGTACCGAAATTGAACGAAGAATTGGACAAACATTTGCAATGCTTTGTTCGCACGACGGTGACAACGTTTACCAAGAATTGGGCGAAGCGCTTTACTGCTGGTTTAGTTCGGTTGTAAAGGAAAATGCCGAAAAACTTGGTCTTAATTAGTTCATAAAATCACCCTCAACGAATATTATTTTGGTGGAGGGTGATTTTTTATGCCAAGTATTTATTTAAGCCCGTCAACGCAGGAATTTAATTTGTATAACGGTGGCGGAACAGAAGAACAGTATATGAACCTTGTAGCCGATGCAATGATACCTTATTTAGATGCATCGGGTATAACCTATACGCGAAACACACCAGAAATGACAGCCGCAAGTTCAATAGCACAGTCTAATGCAGGGAACTATGATTTTCATTTGGCGCTCCATTCAAATGCTTCTGGCGCGGGTAGGGAAGGCGCAAATAGAGGAACTGAAGTTTATTATGCGCCAAGCAGTGTAAACGGTCAGCGGGCAGCCGAAATCTTTGCAAACAACCTTAAGCTAATTTATCCGTTGCCCGATAAAGTAAGAACAGTGCCTACAACAACTCTTGGCGAAGTTGTTAGGACAAAAGCACCCGCGGTTTTAATTGAATACGCATACCACGATAACGCAGAAGACGCCGAGTGGATTCGCAATAATATAGACGCAATTGCCCGTAACACCGTGCTGTCACTAAGCGACTATTTTGATATACCTTTTAATATTCCTAATATGTCGGGCTCGGGAACAGTTGCAACCTATTATGGCGGAAACCTAAATCTTCGTGAAAGACCTGATTTATCTTCGCCGGTTATTGCGGTAATTCCCAACGGTACCGTAGTGCCCATTTTTGCCTCGGTGCCTGATTGGTATATGGTTGAATATAATGGTAAAAAGGGTTATGTTTATTCGCAGTATTTAAAAGTAAACTAAAAAAAGAACTCGCTTTGGGAGACACTTCGTAAAGAAGTTCCTCCCAATTTCTTTTTATATTAAAAATGACACTTTCGGCTTGAAAGTGTCATAGTGGGTTACATACTTTAAAATTATAACTATCTCAAAGATAAATGTAATAAGTGATATTGTGA
>JAZOOT010000010.1:0-14295 GCA_045655165.1 Acutalibacteraceae bacterium | reverse complement strand
CAGTTAATCCTAACGGATTAACGAGTATTTTAACAAAGCCACAGCGTAAAATCTTTATCCCAAAATCTGATTCAGGTTTAAACGCTTTGGCTTAGGGAAGGTGTATGGTTTTGAAAAAGTTTTTTGCGCTTGTTTTGGCGGTTTTAATTGTGTTGCCCTATGGAAGTACGGCTAACGCTTTGTCAGCTGCTTCGGCAGTTTTAATTGATGGTGACACAGGAGAGGTGCTTTATGAAAACAATAAAGACACTCGGCTTTCAATGGCAAGTACAACAAAAATTATGACCGCGCTGTTATTATGCGAAAACAAAGATTTAAATGATACGGTAACAGTTGGTGACGAAGTTTTTGCGGCCGAAGGTACTTCGCTTGGGCTTAAAAAGGGAATGAAGGTTAGTTGCAAAACGCTTCTTTACGGAATGATGCTATCGTCGGGTAACGATGCCGCAAACACGGCGGCGGTTGCCGTTAGCGGAAGCGTTAGCGAATTTGTAAAACTAATGAATAATAAGGCAAAAGAACTTGGCCTTGTTAATACAAATTTTAATACTCCTTCGGGGTTAGACGGTGAAACCCATTACACAACGGCTTACGAACTTGCGCAACTAACACGATATGCGCTTTGCAATAAAGATTTTGCAACCGCTTGTTCAACAAAGCGCGAAACGGTTGATTTGGGCGGTGTAAAGGTAACATTAACAAACCATAACAGGTTGCTTAATACGGTGCAAGGTGTAGTTGGTGTAAAAACCGGTTTTACTAAAAAATCAGGCAGGTGTTTGGTTAGCGCAGCAAAACGAAACGGTGTTTATTTAATTGCCGTAACACTTAAAGCACCGAATGACTGGAACGACCATAAGGAGATGCTAAACTACGGCTTTTCGGTAGTAAAACCCAAAGAATATTCATATGAAGCAGAGCAGTTTTGTTGCCAGGTAATTTCGGGCGAAAAGAGTGAAATTTTTGCCACAAGCGATGCGCTTTCTTTTTCGGTGGGCGAAAATGCCACAATAACCCGTACAGTACATTTTCCTAAATTTGTTTATGCGCCAATAAAAAAGGGCGAAGAAATTGGGTTTATTGAATATAAAAACGGTGAAAATTTAATTGCAAGAAGTTCGCTGGTTAGCACCGAAGATATAAAGTTAAATAAGAAAAACAATATTTTTGAAAATTTTATATTGAATTTCAAGTTTATTTTAGGAGATATAATATGAAGGATAACAAAGTGCGTTTGCAAAAGCATTTGGCTGATTGCGGCGTTGCTTCAAGGCGAAAAGCCGAAGAACTTATTGAAAACAAAAAGGTTAAAGTTAATGGCAGAATTGCCAAACTTGGCGATAAGGTTGACCCTGTGCGTGATAAAGTTACGGTAAGTTCAAAAGCGGTGGTGCCTGTTAATAAAAAGGTATACATAATGCTTCATAAACCTCGCGGTTTTGTAACAACAATGTCAGACGAACTTGGCAGAAAATGTGTTACCGAACTTGTTAAAGATGTTGGTGTAAGGGTGTACCCCGTTGGCCGTCTTGACCGCGATTCCGAAGGCCTTTTGTTTATGACTAACGACGGCGAATTTGCAAATTCATTAACTCATCCGTCTAAGCACGTTACTAAAACTTATCGCGTAACTGTTGGAGGTAAAGTTTTTGAAGAACAACTTTTGCCGCTTCAGGGTGGAATTGAAATTGACGGCAAAAAAACGCTACCGTGTGACTGTTTTGTGGCAGAAAGAAAAGAAGACAGAACCGTTTTGATTTTTATTATTACCGAAGGCAGAAACCGCCAAATACGTAAAATGTGCGAAGCGGTTGGTCTAAAGGTTTTACGCCTTAAGAGAACCGAAATTGCGGGCGTTAAACTTGGAATGCTTCCGCAGGGTAAATGGCGCGATTTAAATGAAAAGGAATTAAGACGGCTTAACAGTATTTCAGTTAGCAAAGAGGGCGAATAGTGTGATAACTGTAAAAGGTGTTTATGGTGAAGAATTGGCTTCACTTTATAGGACAGCAAAAAAAGAAATAAATGAATACAGCGGTGCAGTTTTGGCAAAAGACGGCGAAAACTGCTGTGGTTATTGCCTTTTTGAAATAAAAGACGGCAAAATGATAATTACCGAAATAGACCCAACTATAAATCTTTCAATGGCAGACGGCGTGTTAAGAAGTGCGCTTCATATTGCTGTGTGCCGAAATATAACAGATGCGTTTTATTCGGGCGGTGAAGAATTGTTTGAAAAACTTTGTTTTATTGAAAACAAAGATGAAAAACGGTTAAAAATCAGCAAACTTTTTGAAAGTTGCTGTTGTAATTAAATTTAATAAAAAATACAACTTGATTTTTATTATGGTTTATGATATTATAATCACTGTTGATTATTTATGGAGGTAAAGTAATGGAAGTTTTAGAAATTATTTTAGGTGTTCTTTTGGCACTTCTTTCTATTGTAATTATTGTTTTAATTCTTTTACAGCAAAGCCGTAGGGCAGGTATTAGTGGTGCAATTAGCGGCGGTGCCGATACATTCCTTTCAAAGAATCAGGCAAGAACGGCCGATGCACAATTAAAACGCCTTACCACAATTTGCGGTATTGTATTTGTTGTTTTGGCTTTGGCTACAACAGTTATTGCTACTATTTTATCTAAATAATTATAAAACCGCACTGGTAACGGTGCGGTTTTGCATTTTATACCTGCTTTTTTGCATATATTGTTTTGAGGTGTTTTTATGGAAATATGCAAAACCGCAGGTATTATTTTTTTAATTTTTTATTCGCTTTTGTATTTAAGATTTTTAATTAAAACCGAAAGGCCAATAAAACAGTTTTTTATAAATTCATTTATTTCGTTTTGGTTTTGGTCGGTTTTAAATTTAACCTCATTTTTTACTTCGCTTTATATTCCGCTTAATGTTTACACTTTTTCAACGCTTATGTTTGGTGGTATTCCTTTTGGTGTGCTTTTGGCGGTTTTAAGAAATTTTATTTTTTAGTGTACCAAAAAAAGTACAATAAATCAGTTATAATTGCGTTGTAATAAAATTTGTGGTATAATTTTTTTATAAAAATTAGGAGGTTTAAAATGCTTCGTTATATTGTTGGTAAAGCCGCTTCGGGCAAAACAAATACTGTGCTTCAAAAAATTAAGGCAGATGCCGAAAACGGCACACCGAGTATTCTTTTGGTGCCCGAACAGTATTCCTTTAACAGCGAATGTAACGTGCTTGAAACGCTGGGCGACAACCTTTCGCAGTATTGCACCGTTTTAAGCTTTTCCTCTCTTGCCGAAACTGTATCTTTGCTTTCGGGCGGAAACAGTAAAGAAGTTTTAAGCGATGCCGATAAAATTATTTTTATGTCGCGTACCTTAAAACAATTAAAAGATACCCTTACCGTGTTTAAAAAATACGTTTCTTCGGCTAAATTCGCCTCAAAAGTAGTTGATATGATAGGCGAATTTAAAATTAGCGCAATAACCCCCGAAATGCTGGAAAGTGCGGCAGAACAACTAACCGACGGTGCTTTAAAAACAAAACTTGGCGCATTGGCGCTTATTTGGCGCGCATACGACGCCGAAACCACCAAAAAATTCATTGACCCGGCAGACAAGCTTACCGTTCTTTACAGACAGTTAAAAAACTGTAATTATTTTAACGGTAAAAACGTTTACATAGACGGCTTTTTGGGTTTTACCGGACAACAAAATAAAATTATTGAAAACATTTTAATAACGGCAAACAGTTTAACCGTTACCGCGCTTTGCGATAATTTAGAAACCGATGCGCTTGATATTTTTTATAATAGCCGAACAACTGCGCACGAAATTAAAAAGTTAGCAAAAAAACACGCCGTACGCGTTTTAGAAGATACAGTTTTAAAAGAATCTTTTTATAACACCAAAGAAATGTGTATTGTAGAAAGTGCACTGTCTGGCGGTGCGAGTGAAGTTACTAACGAAACACAAAACGTATTGTTTTGCGCTAATCAAAGTATTGAAGATGAAGCGGCTTTTGCAACAACCTTAATTAAAAAACTTGTAAGGGAAAGGGGCTACCGCTATAAAGATTTTGCGGTAATCGCGCGTGACAGCCAAAAATACACTTCCGAAATTTTAAGGTGGTCGCAAAAAAACAACATTCCTTGTTTTGTTGATAACCGCGAATGCCTTGCCACAACCCCTGTTTACCGTCTTATTTTAAGTGCCTTAATGGCTTCTAAGGGCTTTTTGACGGCCGATATATTAACCTTTTTAAAAACAGGTTTGGTAGAAGGCTTTAATACTGACAGTATTTCTTTGCTTGAAAATTATGTTTATTTGTGGATGGTTGACGGCAAAGCGTGGTTAAGTGAATTTACAATGGACCCCGATGGCTTAAAGGTTAAGGAAAACATTGATGAAGAAGATGTAAAAACCCGCTTGAAGCAAATAAATGAATTGCGTTTGCGCGCAATAACACCGCTAATAAATCTTAAAAAGCGTTTAAACGGCACTGCCGAGGATATGTGTAAAGCGGTATTTATGTTGCTTAAAGACTGCAAGGCCGATAAACATATGTGCGAATTTATAAAAGAACTTCCCAAAGAAGTTACTGCCGAACAAATTGATGTTTTTAGGCAAAGTTACGATATAGTGTTATCTCTTTTGGATTCGCTTTGCAAATGCTATGGTGAATATGGTTTAGATACCGAAGAATTTATAGAGGCATTTAAAATTTCGGCCGAAACAACAACTGTGGGCAGAATACCGCAGTTAATTGACCAAGTTACTTTAGCCAGTGCCGACAGATTTTGCCCCAGTGATGTTAAGGTTGCCATAATTTTGGGTGCAAACCAAGGTGTTTTTCCTGCTCTTCCTCAAAACATAAGTTTGCTTTGTGATAACGAACGTAAAAAACTGTCACAATTTGGGCTTAACCTGCGTGATAAAACGGTTTTTGCAACCATTGAAGAAAACTTGCTTTTGTATTCTTCGGTTTGCTGTGCGCGAGATATGGTTGCAGTTTGCTATTTATCGGGCGAAGAAAATACCGAAAAATCGGGCTTTGTTACCCGTTTGCAAAAGGTGTTTCCTAAAGCCGAAAATATAAATTACCCGGGCCTTGAATACTTGCCCGAAACCGAAAACTCAGCGTTTGATTTGCTTTGCCGTCAAGAAAACGAAAATATCATTAAAAGTTCCATAAAAGAATCGCTTTTAAACGGGGAATACGGCAAGAAATACAACAATGCTTTGTTACTGGCAAACCGCGGTGAACAAAAACTAACCGAAAACACAGCAAAAGCACTTTATGGCAGTAATATTCACTGTTCTGCAACCAAGTTTGATACCTTTTTCCATTGCCGTTTTAGGTATTTTTGCCGTTACGGTCTTAAAACCGAACGTTTTCAGCCCGCAACACTTGACGTTATGCAAAGAGGTACTTTGGTTCACTTTGTGTTAGAACAGTTTATAAACCGCCACTTAACCGATATTAAAACTGTAAGCAAAGAAATGATTATTAAAGAAACCGACGAGTTTTCTAATAAATATTTTTCGCTTATAAAGGGTAGTGAAAGTTTAATGAATCCGCGTTTTGTTTTTCTGTTAAGGAAAATAAAAGAGGGTATAATTGACGTTTTACTGCACATTGTAAAAGAATTTGCCCAAAGCGAATTTATGCCCGACGGTTGCGAAGTTGCCATTAAAAATGGTGAAACCATTGAAGCGGTAGAATTTGGCTTTAACGGCGGTAAACTGCTCTTAAACGGAAGTATTGACCGACTTGATATAAGCGGTAATTACGTGCGTATTGTTGACTATAAAACCGGTACTAAAACCTTTAAGTTAAGCGATACTTTGTATGGTCAAAATATGCAAATGCTTTTATATCTTTATGCGGTTGTCCGCGGCAGCAACAATAAGTATAACACAAAAAAACCGGCGGGAATTTTGTATATGCCTTCTAAAAACGACATAAAAAAAGAAGGCCTTGCTTCAAACGGTCTTTTGTGTAATAACGTAAATATAGTTAAGGCAATGGACAGCAATATGGATGGCGAGTTTGTTCCTAAATTTAAAATAAATAAAGACGGAACACCCGCAAAGAGCAACAATTCGTTTGTTTCGGAAGAAGATTTTGAAGCAATATTTGATTATATTGAAATTTTGGCAAACGAAATGGGCACTTCACTTCTTTCTGGTGATATAGCGGTAGAACCAATTGATACTTCAACCGATGCCTGCAGTTATTGCGACTATAAGGCAATTTGCGGTATTGAAGATAAACCGCATACCGTAACCGAAAGGTTAAATAACAGCGAAGTTATTGAAAAGATGAAAGGGGAGAAAACGGGTGAGATTTGAAGACTTAACAAAATCTCAACAAGCGGCTGTTAAAGAACAGGGAAGTATTCTTGTTTCCGCGGCGGCGGGCTCAGGCAAAACCGCGGTTTTGTCACAGCGCATAATCGATGCTTTAACCCGCGAAGAAAACCCTCTTTCTGCAGATAGACTTTTGGTGGTTACCTTTACGGTGGCAGCGGCGGGTGAAATGCGGTCAAGAATTGAAAACGGGCTTGAAGAATATTGCATAAATAACCCACATAACAGTTTTGCGGCTAAACAAAGAATTTTGCTTGGCAGTGCAAAAATTTGCACAATAGATTCGTTTTGCGCAACACTTGTGCGTGAAAATTTTGAAAAAGCAAATGTTAGCGTTGATTTTAAAATTGCCGAAGAAAGCCAACTTTCGGCACTTAAAAACACCGCGGTAAATAATGTTTTGTCGCGCTATTTTGAAAAAAATGAAGATAGTTTTTTTGAACTTTTAGATGCACTTGGCTGTGTTTACGATGAAAGCCGTTTAACCGAACAAATTATAACAATATATGAAAAAGCACAAAATTTGCCGTTTTGTAAAAATTGGCTTAAAAATGCCAAACAACTTTGCGGTGAAAATTCCTTTTCTTCTTGGGAAGAAAAAGCATTTTTATATGCAAACAGTGTAATTAATAATATTTGCTTTGCCTTAACTAACTGTGTTTTGGCGGCAAAAGAAGAACAAGCGGTGTATAAATCGTACGGTCTTTCGCTTGAAACCGCACTTCAGCAGTTTAATGATGCTAAATCCATTTTATTTGAAAAAAATTGGGACAAGTTTTACACCTTTTTAAACGGCTTTTCGTTCCTGCCGTTTTCTTCTTTGCGCGGCGCAAAAGATAACCCCATAGCCGAACTTTGCAAGCAAACCAGGGAAACCGTGTTAAAAGAACTTGAAACTTTGGGCAAAGTGTTTGTTGGCAGCAGGGAAAGTGTACTTATTTCCCACAAAACTGTGGGAAAACACACGGCAGTTTTGCTAGATATAACCTTAGATTATGCAAACGAACTTGACCAACTTATGCAAAATAAAGAACTTTTAAGTTTTGCCGATATTGAACAAAAAGCACTCGGTCTTATTTGCGAATACAAAGACGGGAAATATGTTATAACTGAATTAGCAAAAGATTTTATAGATAATTACGATGAAGTTTTGGTAGATGAATTCCAAGACGTAAACGATTTGCAAAACATCTTGTTTGAATGTTTATCAAAAGGAAGTAAGCATCTTTTTGCGGTGGGCGACGTTAAACAAAGTATTTACGGCTTTCGCGGTGCTAACCCAAATAACTTTTTAACCCGCCGTAAAAACGCAGTGCCTTTTGAAGAGGCGGAAAGTGACCAAGCAAAAAAAATAATACTTGGCAAAAACTTTAGAAGTGATACTGATATTTGTGATTTTGTAAATTTCTTCTTTTCGGGCTTTATGAAAGAAGAAAACTGCGGTATGCAGTACGAAGAAGATGATTTTCTTATTGCCAATGTTAATACTAACAGCCCTGTGCCAAACGTGCACGTTGATTTAATTGAAGCCAACCCGCTTCTTGGCGAAAAGGAAACCGAAGCCAAACATATTGCCGATTATATTGAATACGTAATGGGGCAGGAAAACGGCATCTACGATAAGAAAACCAAGCAGTTCAGACAGGCAAAATACAGCGACTTTGCAATAATTTTGCGCAAAATGAAGGGCGACAGTACCATTATTGCCGCCGAACTTAAATCACGCGGTATTCCGGTTAGTTATTCTAAAGGCGACTTTTTAGAAAGCAAAGAAATTGCCGTTGCAGTGGCACTTCTTTCGGTTATAAATAACCCACAAAGCGATATTGAGTTGCTTTGCGTTATGAACAGTGAACTGTTTGGTTTTACGCCCGAAGAAATGGCAAATATCCGCCTTAACGATAAACGGGCAAGTTTGTATTCGGCTGTGCTTAAACAAGGCGCAAAAGGGGATGTTAAGGTTAACGACTTTTTGCAAGAAATTGCCGAAATGCGTCGCCTTGCCGTGCTTTTTTCGCCCTCTAAACTTTTGGCGGCAGTTTACGAAAAAACCGATTTTCTTAATAAATTTTCGCTTTTAAGCGAAGGCAGTGTTAGACGCGCCAACCTTTTGCAACTTTTAAAAGAGGCAGAATCCTTTGAAAGCGGCCGCGACGTGTCACTTGGCACTTTTTTGGGCTACTTAAAGGGCAATGAAGCAAAAAAAATTAAACCCGCTTTAATGAGTTCAAGCGGTGACAGCGTTAAAATTATGAGCACACACTATTCAAAGGGTTTGCAGTTCCCAATTTGCATTTTGGCAAACCTTTCGGCGAAATTTAACACACAGGATATTCGTTCTTCATTAATTTTTGATAGTGAAGACGGTATTTCCTTTAAGTATTTTGATGCCGAAGAAGGCCAAAACAGTTCGCTAATGCGCGAACTTTTAGCACTAAAAGCAAAAAAAACAATGCTTAGTGAAGAACTTCGTTTGTTTTATGTTGCCGCAACCCGCGCGGAATGTAATTTGGTTATGATGATTTCATCAAAAAATATGGCAAAAACTTTGGCAAATGCCGCCCAAAAGGCAAAAATTGGGGGCAGTGTTTTCGGCAAAACGGTGTTTGAAAAAGCCCAAAGCAACAGCGATTTAATTTTATCAGCGCTTTTTGCCCACACAAACGGAACGCTTTTGCGCGAAATAAGCGGTGAAGAGTTTGATGTTTTAGAAAACCAAGGCAGAGTTTCGGTTAATTTTTGCACCGCAAATGATGTTCCTGTTATAGAACAAACCGAAGAAATTTTGCCAGATAACAGTATGGTTAATGAACTAAGTAACCGCTTTAATTACGTTTACCCATACAGTAACATTCTTTCGCTTGAATCAAAAGCGACAGTTTCTTTGGTGTCAAAAACCGAACACAACGAAGAATACGATTTTTCGGCAGTGCCTGCATTTATGCAAAAAGACGGTCTTACAGGTGCGCAAAAGGGAACAGCAACACACAAGGTTATGCAATTTTTAAATTTTGAAAATGCTAAAAATAACCTTAGTGAAGAACTTTTGCGACTTTTGGAATGGGAGTTTATAAGCGAAGAAGAATATAACGCAATAAACAAAGACGCTATTTTGAAATTTATAAAAAGCGACTTGTTTGAACGCATTAACCAAAGCAGTGAAACCAAGCGCGAGTTTAGGTTTATTACCAAAGTTCCGGCAGGGTATATTTATGACAATATTAACCCGAATTTAAAAGACGAACAAATTGTTTTGCAGGGCGCCATTGATTGCCTGTTTTTTGAAAACGATGAAACGGTTGTTATTGACTTTAAAACCGATAGGGTGGATAATGAAAGCATACTAATTGAGCGTTATAAAAAACAAATTGATATTTACGCTTTTGTTTGCGAAAAGATTTTTGGTAAACCTATAAAACAAAAAATAATTTATTCGCTTTATTTAGGCAAAGAAATAATTGTTTAACGGAGGCAAAAAATGCTACTTAGCACAATTACGGCAAATCTTGCTACCAACCCCAAAAATGCGCGCGAAAATTTTCCAATAATTAAAAAGGCCGGGTTTGACGGTGTTGATTTCAGTTTTTCTACAATTTATAGCGAAAGTCCCGAAGTTTTTGATTTGTCTGAAAGCGAACTGACAGAATTCTTTTTAAAAATAAGGGAAGAAGCCAATAAAAACGGCATTTCGGTTGTGCAAACACACGCTATTTACCCAACACAAGTGGTTACCGCAACTAAAGAAGAAAACGAAAAGCGGTTTTCTGTTGTTAAAAAGAATATTGAATTAACCGCGCTTATGGGTTGTAAATATGTTGTTATTCACCCCATTTTTGGCAAATATGATAATGCGCTTAGCCCCGAAGAAGAAAAGAAAGTTAATATGGAATTTTATACTTCTCTTATCCCCACACTTAAAAAGTTCGGCGTTGTTGCCTGTCTTGAAAATATGTGGGTAATAAGAAACGGCAAAATTTTTGGTGCTGTTTGCGCCGATTTTAATGAGGCAAAAGACAATATTGATGAACTAAATGAAATAGCGGGCGAAGAACTTTTTGCTTTCTGCTTTGATTTCGGCCATGCCGTGCTGTGCAGCGCCGATATAATAAAATCGGTAAGAATATTGGGCGATAGAATTAAAGCCGTTCATCTTCACGATGTTGACGGAATTCACGATAGCCACACAATGCCGTTTTTGGGCGTGTGTGATTGGGAAAAGATTTTCACCGCCTTAAAAGAAATCGGTTACAAGGGAAACATCAACTTTGAAGCAGCAATCGCATGGGAAACCTTCCCCTACGAAGTCCGCGAACAAGCCCTAAACCTCTTAGGCGCAATAGGAAAACACTTCATAGAAAAATATATGTAAACAAAAAAACGCAGTATAAACTGCGGTTTTTGTTGTGTTTTAAAGAAAAATATGGTAATATAAAAATAATATTTTACTCATTTTGGAAGTGAACCTTTGATGAAAAAACTTTTAGTAACAATTTTATCCGTATTACTAGTACTATCTGTTATACCTACAGGAATATTTAGCATTCCCGTAAGCGCCGCAACAAGCGGCACCACCGGCGACTGTACCTGGACGCTTGATGGTACCGTTTTAACTATTTCAGGTAATGGTGAAATGGAAAGTTATCCTTATTCTGGGTCAGCACCGTGGGGGACATCACTAACTAGCGTTGTTATTGAAAATGGTATTACAAGCATAGGAGGCAGCGCGTTTTCTTCTTGCCAAAACCTTACAAGTGTAACGATACCTAACAGTGTTACAAGTATAGGTATTAGGGCATTTGTTTATTGCACGAGTCTTGCAAGTATTAATATCCCCGACAGTGTGATAAATATAGGGTACGAGGCATTTGATGGTTGTTCTAGTCTTACAAATATCAATATCCCGGATAGTGTAACAAGAATAGGTGATTATGCGTTTTTTTACACGGCATATTATAATAATTCAAATAACTGGCAAAATAATGTGCTTTATATTGGCAATCATTTAATAAAAGCAAAAACATCAATAACTGGTTCATACACAATAAAAGAAGGAACAAAAACAATCGCAGAAAAAGCATTTTACAATCACACATCCCTCACAAGCATAACAATCCCAAATAGCGTAACAAGTATAGGCGAGTCGGCATTTGGGTTCTGCGATAACCTTACGGATGTATGGTACGGTGGCTCTGAAAGTGACAAAGCAAGCATTTCTATAGGTTCAAATAATACCGAATTAACGAATGCTACGTGGTATTACAAGAGTTGTATCGGCGCAAGTGAACATACTTATGCTGGGGGATATGATGCTATTTGTAATGTTTGCGGTTTCACAAGAGAAGTAACTGATCATTCTTTCTTAACATATACCGTATCAAATAATGAGGCAACTATAACTGGGGTTAGCCCTTCCATCAGTGGAGACATATTTGTTCCTTCAACTCTTGGTGGCTATCCTGTTACAGGTATTGGTGAGGGTGCATTTGATTTTTGCACTTCGCTAACTTCTGTTATCATTCCCGATGGTGTAACAAGTATAGGGGAGCGTGCATTTTCTAGTTGCACATCCCTTGCAAGTGTAACAATCCCCAATAGTGTAACAAGTATAGGGGAACGTGCATTTTCTAGTTGCACATCCCTTACAAGTGTTTATATAACCGATATAGCAGCATGGTGTAATATTTCTTTTGGGGGTGATTCTGCTAACCCGCTTTATTACGCAAAAAATCTTTATTTAAATGGGAAACTTGTAACCAATTTGGTTATTCCCAATAGCGTAAGTAGTATAGGTAATTATGCATTTTCTAATTGCACATCCCTTACAAGTGTAACAATCCCCGACAGTGTAACAAGTATAGGTAATTCTGCATTTTATAAATGCACATCCCTTACAAGTGTAACAATCCCTGATAGCGTGACGAGTATAGGTAGTTCTGCGTTTTACTATTGCGACGGTCTTACCTCAATCACTATCGGCAACAGCGTTACAAGTATAGGATATTGTACATTTTTTTGTTGCGACGGTCTTACCTCAATCACCATCCCTGATAGTGTTACCAGTATAGGCAATGGAGCATTTTTTTGGTGCACGAATATTATAAGTGTAATTTTTGGCAACAGTGTTACAAGTATAGGTAATTCTGCATTTTTAAATTGTGAGTCTCTTACTAGTGTAACTATACCTGACAGTGTTACAAGTATAGACCAAGAGGCATTTTCCGGTTGCAATGCGCTTAAAGATATATATTATTTGGGAAGCAAGAACCAAGCAGAAAATATTAGCATTGGCGCTTATAATGTTGATTTAATTAATACAACTTGGCATTATAACAGTTGCATAGGGACTGCAAAACACACATACGCCAATACTTGCGATACCACCTGTAACGTATGTGATAACGTGCGTGAAATTAGACATACATTGAAACGTTCATTTGATGATAATACTCACTGGATAGAATGTTCCGTATGTGGCGAAAAGCAAGAAACACCCGTAGAACACGTATACGACAATACTTGCGATACAACCTGTAATGTGTGTGATAATGTACGCGAAATTACACATACCTATATTGACAGCTTTGATAAAACTTGCAATGTTTGTGAACACACAAGAGAATTAGTGAACATATCCGTTACAACAACACCAACAAAACTATTTTATTTGCAAGGAAGCGAAAATCTTAACCTTTCGGGTGGGCAAATAACTTTGCTTTATGATGACGAAACAACAGGAGTTACTGGTATTACTGCCGATATGGTTACTGGGTTTGACAGCACCGAGTTGGGTGAGAAAACGTTAACCATTACTTACGGTGGAAAAACAACCACATTAACAATATATATTGTTGATGTTCTGCCCGGTGACATAAATGGTGATGCCGAAGTGAACGTTGTTGACCTTGCACTTCTTAAAAAGATGGTTGCGGGGCTTTCGGAAATTATAAAAACCGACTTAAACGGTGACGGCAAAACCGATGTAGTTGATTTAGCAATTCTAAAAAAGATAGTTGCAGGACTTGCATAAACAAAAGGTAGAGAACAATAAGTTCTCTACCTTTTTTATTTGAATATAAAGTCAATATCCCAAGCGGGGAGGGATTTGGTGTGGCGGATATAGGGTTTGTAATCAGGTCTAATTTCATTTACCGCAAGCGGTATGCTGAAAAGGTCTTCGCTTTTGTGGTAGGCGGCAATGCAAAGGTTTGGCTTTTGCCCCAATATAGTCTTTTTTGCGCCTTTAATGGCGTTTACCTCGTTGCCCTCTATGTCAAATTTAATGTAATCAACTTTTTCGCCGTTAAGTAGCGCGTCAACCGTTGTGCAGTTTACCACTTTGCCAACCTCGCCAATGCTTGAGCCCCTGCCTTTTTTATCGGAAAAGTAAAGTTTTTCTTCTTTGCCAGAAACTGCAAAATTAAGCGCGGTGATTTCTTTAAAACTTTCGGTGTTGTTACAAAGTTTTCTAAAAGAACGCACATCGGGTTCAACCGCAATTATACTTTCGGCGCTTTCGCTGTAATTTAAAAATTCAAGCGCGGTGTCGCCGTTATATGCGCCAAGGTCAAGAAAACGTTTGGCGCTCTTTACACCGCTAATATTAAGGGTTTCTTCACGCTTGGTTTCAATTTCGTAAAGGTAATTGGGATTGCCCGTTATTTTAAACTTTACGGTATTTTCATATACCTTTTTAGACCGTTCATCAGAAAGGGAATTGTAAACTGTTTGCAGTTTGTCTTTATTTTTTCTTCCAAATTCTAAATCAAATAAGGTGTTGCCGTAAACGGGAACATCGGGCACGTAAAGGGTGGTTTCACTGCTAATTCTTTTAATATTGCTTAAAACTTCATCGCGGTTACTGCCAAAACAAACAAGCACAACCATATCGCCAAAATTTTCTTTAGCGGTTTTATAGTCACATATTTTAAAACCGCG
>JAZOOT010000009.1:0-57844 GCA_045655165.1 Acutalibacteraceae bacterium | reverse complement strand
CGTATTCTGGTATACTTTCAACTTTTTCACCGATATGGATTGTCACAAGTTTATCACAATCCAAGAACACAGGAGCACTGCTTGTCCCCATACTTATGCAATTTATCGCATTGTAATTTACTGATGAAAGACCAGTGCAATCGTAAAATGCTGAATTACCAATACTTATTACATTTTCCGGAATGGTTACACTCGTAAGGCCTGTACACATTTTAAACGCATAATCGCCAATACTTGTTACACTGTCTGGGATGGTTATGTTTGTAAGATTGCAACAATTATAAAATGCATTATTGCCTATACTTGTTACGCCTTTGCCTATAGTTATGCTTGTAAGACCGGTGCAATCGTGAAATGCTCTATCACCTATACTTGTAACGCTATAGGGTATAGCTATATTTGTAAGATTATAGCAACGATAAAATGCACAATCGCCTATACTTGTTACGCCGTCTGGGATGGTTATGTTTGTAAGATTACAACAATTATAAAATGCACCATTGCCTATACTTGTTACGCCTTTGCCTATAGTTATGCTTGTAAGACCGGTGCAACCATAAAATGCTGAAGGGCCAATATTTGTAACGCTATCTGGTATATTTATCCACTTAATGTTAGTGAAACCACGAAATGCTGAAATGCCAATACTTGTTACTGGATATCCATCAACTTCTGAAGGAATATTTGCATATTGTCCAATTATAAGGGTACTGTAAACACCAGTTATTGATGCTTCATCATTTGAAACGGTGTAGTAATAACCGTTAGAAATGTTTGCGGCACTTGCGGTGATATTAAACAATCCCATTGAGCAAGCCGTTATGATTAAACAAGCAGTTAAAACTATAGATAATAATTTTTTCATTATCTTCCTCCACTAAAATATAAAATGTTAATTATGTTAAATAAATATGCAGCCTGCTGACAATTAAACGTTTTTTGCTGCTCTATCACAGTTGACGAGCAATCTTTGTTATCTATATAACCATCACAAAAAGCAATTTTACTGAGCCAAAAAATATCCTTGCTATTTGCTTGGCCTGCAACAAAATCGCAAGTTTTCCCTTTACTGCGAGTAGCACAAATTATGTAATCTATTTCAGATTGTTTCTTAAACCAGGCAAAGTCTTCTTTTAAACTTGGCTCATCATCACCACGCGTTGTTATTCCGAAAATTTTTTCATTGTATTTTATGACATATCTTCTGTCATTTTTTTCGCTTCCCGCACGTTCTTCAATAAGGACAGTAGCTTTATTTAACTTTAAACACTGAACTAATAAATTAATGGTTTGTGTCTTTCCAGTTTTTCCCTTTCCATATAAAGCAACTATCTTCATTTCTCTTTTCCCCTAACAATAAAAAGTGCGGCTACCGAAGTAGCTGCACAAAAAATCAAACCCCGATAGCTAGCGATAAATTTCTTATCTTTAACACAATTATAACGACAAAATATGTTAATGTCAAGATATATTCGTATCTTTAACATATTTTTGGAGATGATAGTTATATGAAGATTTATGATTATAATGGAAAGAAAAATATTAGCGGTAACAGGATTCACGAAGCGAGATGCAAATTAAGGTTAACTCAGAGTGATTTGGCAGCCCAACTGCAAATAAACGGAATAATCATTGAACGCGACAGTATTTCAAGAATTGAAATTGGCACAAGATTTGTTGCAGATTACGAACTTAGAGAACTTTCTAAAATTCTAAAAGTTTCTGTTAATTGGTTATTAGGTATAGAATAATAAAAAGCAAGTTTTTTGACTTGCTTTTTATTTTTATGATGCTTCTTTTAATTGTTCGTTCGCCACACTTTGCGCGGTAGTAAGCATATTCTCCGCAAAGATGCCGTAACCCTTTGTTGGGTCGTCAACGAGAACGTGGGTAACGGCGCCGATAAGTTTGCCGTTTTGAATTATGGGACTTCCGCTCATTCCCTGCACTATTCCGCCTGTTTTGTTTATTAGTGCTTCATCTGTTATTACAACAGTTAAATTTTGAACTGTGTCGTTAACGCGTTGGTCTTTAACTTTAATTTCACAAGCAAAACTTTGCACTCCGCTTTCATCTATTGTGCACAGGATTTCCGCTTTTCCGCTTTTAATTTCGCTTTTATGGGCAATTTCGGTCATATTTTCGGTGTTTATTTGGCACTTTAAATCACCATATACGCCGTTATGATTATTTAATTTCATATTTGCAATAGAATTATAGTTTAATTTACCCTTAAGTTCACCCGGCACACCGCTAACTGCTTTATTTACATAAATAATATTTGCACCAACAAGTTCGCCTTTTGAAAATTTTAATATATTACCTGTGTCTTTATCATAAACAGCGTGGCCAAGTCCGCATACAGTATTGCATTGTGGCGAATAGAACGTAAGTGTTCCAATACCCGCTGAACTGTCCTTAACCCAAATACCCGCCTTAAACAAATTATCTTCATCGGAAAGAACAGGTGTAAGTTTTAAAGTCAAATATTTACCGTCGCGCAAAATTTTAAATTCAAGTTTTTGACCAAGTGAATCTTCAATAATATGCGCTAAATCTTCATTACTTGTAATTTTGATTTCATTTACCGAAATAACATAATCTCCCTTTTTAATTCCTGCTTCATTGGCAGGGCAACAATTTGTCGAATTGCTTTTTACATTAGAAATTTCGGTAACCAAAACACCTTCAGTATACATTTTAATACCAAAAGGTATTCCCAAAACCGCCACATTTGTTTTAGAAACAACTTTTATGTTTGTTTGCTTTACGGGTATAACACCAAACAATTTAAGGTCTACCCTTAAATTTGCGCCAATTTCAGATAATTCCGCGCAATCGTTCACTTCCCTGCCGTTATATTCAGCAGTAACAGGCATTAAACTGTTAATTACAAAGTGCGAACCTTTTGAAATACTGTAGTTTTCATCAATTGAAAAGTTATAATACCCCGTAATTCCCGTTAAAGTTAACGCAAGAATACAAATAATTGTATAAAGCGTAATATAAAATTTTTTGAAAATTGACATAAAAAAATCACCCGCAGATATTTTTTGTCTGCGAGTGTTTTTTTATAACTTAAAATATTTTCCGTTTGCAAGTAAATTCATTGGACCGCGAACCAAAACCGTTTCTTCGCCAATAACTTCAATTTGTTCCCAAGGAATAAGCATATCGTTTTCACGACCCAAAAAACCAAAAAGTTTTGATTTGCCAAAAACAATTAAATTTGTTATTCTACCGTTTTGAGTATCTATTTGTATATCGTTTAAATAACCAATTACCGAGCCGGTTTCAACACTTACAATTTGCTTGTTTCTTAATTCTTGAATACTGCAAAACAAAATTACCACCTCGGTATTTTTTATGCAAACAGGAACAAATTTATCCTTTAATTTTTTCAATGGCAAATTTTTCAAGCCGAGATACTTGTGCTTGTGATATACCAATTTCTTCGGAAACTTCGGTTTGCGTCATACCTCGCATAAAACGAAGTGTTAAAATTTTCTTTTCGCGTTCATCAAGTTTTTTTATTGCTTCCTTAATGCTTATTTCATCTATCCAATTTGCCGCGCTTGAATTATCACCTATTTGGTCTAATACATAAACCATATCTCCGCCGTCTGAAAAAATTGGCTCGTAAAGTGATAAAGGGTCAACAATACTTTCAAGTGCAGTTACAACTTCGTGCTCGTCAGTTTCTAAAATTTTAGCAATTTCTTTAATTGAAGGTTCCCTTTGGTTTTTGTTAATAAATTCTTCTTTTGCTTTCATTGCTTTATATGCGGTATCTTTAATTGAGCGGCTGACTCTGAGCGAATTGTTATCACGCAAATAACGCCTAATTTCACCTATTATCATTGGTACGGCGTATGTGGAAAACCTAACATTTTGGGTAATATCAAAATTGTCTATTGCTTTCATTAAACCAATACAACCAACTTGAAATAGGTCATCCATATTTTCACCACGGTTTAGAAAGCGTTGTATTACGCTTAAAACAAGGCGTAAATTACCATTTACCAATTCTTCTCTTGCTGATTCATCACCTTTTCTTAATTTAGCCAATAGTTCTAATTTTTCTTTTTCTTTTAATACTTTTATTTGCGAAGTGTCTACTCCGCAAATCTGTACTTTATTAAAAAAAATAACAGACACCTCCAACAATTCTTAATAGAATTATTACCAAGTGTCTGTTTTCTAAACTATAATTTATTAAAAAGAATTTAAAATTTGTTCCGTATAATTTTTTGTTTTTGTAAATTCTTCATCTATTTTTGATTTTAAAACACTGAAACTTTCTTTTTCTGATATAATTTTAAAAATTTGCGCCTTTGAGGTTTCGGCATAACCTACTATTAAATTCTTTTTATCAGGACTAACGTTGTTTTTAGAAGCCAAAACAACTTCGGCTTTGCTTGTTTCCAAAACAATTTTTGCAATAACTTCCACCGCATAATCTTCAATATTGGATTTATTAGTATTTTCTAGAGTAATATTTTCTAAATCACTATATTCAATAGATTTTTCTTGGGTTTCGGTTATCGTTTCGGATTTTACTTCTTGTTTGGCTTGTTCAAGTAATAAAATTTTATCGTTTGCTTCGGCTAATAAACCATTTAAGCGGTTAATTTCCTTATTTGCCTCAACAAGTTTTTCGGTTAATAAGGTGTTTTGTTCTATTAAAACTTTCTTTCTCATAACCTTCCCCTTTTTATATAAAAAATTTAGTAAAAACAGTAATAATAAAATTCCGAAAAGCGAACCTAAAGAATCTAATAATACATCCTTAATATTTCCACTTCTGC
This sequence comes from Acutalibacteraceae bacterium, assembly GCA_045655165.1. Taxonomy (GTDB): domain Bacteria; phylum Bacillota; class Clostridia; order Oscillospirales; family Acutalibacteraceae; genus SIG607. The sequence continues at coordinate 53,036 of JAZOOT010000009.1, read as the reverse complement.
CGGTTGAAAACAACTGATGGAATTCATCACTAACCAAATATAAAACACAAAACAGCCACGAAAATAAAAATATTTTTGTCTTTTTTAAACTAAACGTAGAAAAAAAGCCAAGCACATTAAAACCAAGCAAAAAATAAACGAAAAAGTGCGCGCCTTTTCTTACAATAACCTGAAATATTTTTACAAGCTCGGCTTTACCGCTTTGCGTTAGTTCTAAAAAATGCGGATAAAAGGTTTTTAAAATTACAGTTACTACACTGCCGCTCGTTTTAGAAGACGCGGCGGCATTTTGCGCCGAAAAGTTAAAAATAGCAACCATAATTAAAACCGACAAAGCAGCAAAAATTACCCTAAAGAGTAATTTTTTGCTGCCATATAAATCAGAAAGACAACTTTTAGTAGTCATAAGAGAAATTTTTGGGGTTAACCTTTTTGCCGTTTACAATTGTTTCAAAATGAATATGCGGACCTGTTGACCAACCGGTTGTACCAACGTAACCAATTACCTGACCGCGTTGCACGTGCTGACCGTTACGAACAGCAACACTTTTCATGTGGGCATACAAGGTTTTGTAGTGTTTTCCGTTATATTTGTCGTGGTCAATAGCAACATAGTTACCATAACCGCCACCGCACCGAACTCCACCAACTGAGCAAGAATAATTTTTACCGTAATTATGTGGGCATCCAGAAGAAACCAAGTAAACCTTACCTGCTGCTGCTGCACGAATGGGCGTGCCCATAATACCGCCACCGGCAATATCAATACCTTTGTGATTACCACGGTGAACCGAGTCATCGCTGTCAAATCCCGCACTTACATAGGTAAAGCGAGCTGAAGGCCAAAGGAAAAACTTACCACCACTGCCAAGGTCACCGCCAACTTCACCGCTTGCAGTTTTTTTATTAATATCGTCGGAAATCTTATCAAGGTCGGCTTGGTCTTTGGCAATATCACGGTCAATAGAGTTTATAAGGCGGTTAACCTCTGCAACTTTCTTATCAAGTTCTGCTTTTTCTTTGTCGTAAACAGACCTTTCGTTTTTTTGCTCGTCAAGCAATTTTTGAATATCGGCCTTTTCTTTATCAATAGCAGTAACAGCATCAACAATTTTATCAATTAACGCTTTATCGCGCTTTGAAGAGGTTTTTGCCACCTGAGATAAAACAAGATATTCAGAAAAACTATTTGCGCCCAAAACAATTTGAACGTCGGTTTTAGAATTGCTCATATAAAGCGAACGAATTCTTTTTTTAAAGGTTTCTTTATCGGTTTCAATATCGTTATTAAGTTTATCAATTTCTTTTTGCTTACTGTTTATTTGTTCACTGTACGCATTGATTTTTTTATTAAACTGGTCAATAATTTCCTGTTTTGCCCTTATAACTTCATTAAGACCGTTAATAATATCTTGCTGGTCAGCTCTTTGATTTTTTAAATCATTAAGGTGTTTTTGTGTCGCTTCATATTTATCTTGCAATTCAGACAACGTGGGTTCTGCCGCATATACGTTGGCTTTAAAAGGAACCGCACACACAGTTAGCGCAAAACAAAGCACCAAACAAACAACTTTTATAAAATTAAACTTCATAAATACTCCTTAAATAGCGGAAAATTCACTGCCTTCGCGTTTTAAATATTTACCAATCATTAAAACGCTACCAAATGCACCTGCAAAAATACCAATTCCCATAAACACGCCAAATAACAAAAGTGCTTTTGAAGAGAACGGGATTAAAGCAAATGTGCCAAGATTAGAAAGAATTGCTTCTGCCGCAACCCTGTAACAGCAATATAAAATTGCTTCGGAAATTAAAGCAGAAATAATGCCAATAGTAATTCCTTCAACAACAAACGGAATTCTAATAAACGCGTCTGTTGCACCAACGGCTTTCATAATACTTATTTCAAGTTTACGGTTATACATTGTAACCCTAATTGTATTAGAAACAATTACCAAAGAAATAATAAGCAAAATAACAATAATTACAATGCCAACAATGAAAACACCGTTTTTAATTGAATTGATTTTTGTGGCAAGGTCGCGTTGCGACTGAACACTTTCAACACCTTTAATTTGTGAAATTGCCGTAACAGTTTCATCAAACTTAGAAAGGTCATCCATAGAGACCTTAATTGAGTCAGAAAGCGGGTTACCCCCCTCTTCATCAAGGAAGGTTAAATATTCAGCATCTTTATCAAGCATCGTGTTCTTAACGTCTTGCAACGCTTCTTCTTTAGAAACGTAAACTGCTTCGGAAACGTTATTAAGTTTTGCAATTTCATCGCGAACAGCCAAAGCTTCTTGCTTATTATGAACAGTGTAAGCATCTTCGGGTATTTCATCACCCGTGTTTCTGCTTTCATCGTATTTTGCAGCGTTATAGTCATCAAGGTAAGCCATAACAACGTTTTGCGATTCTAAAGCGCCCATTGCTTTTGTTATGTTAAATGAAAGCATAACCGACATACCAATAAGCACCATACAAGCAACCAAAACGCCAATTGAAGAAATGGTCATTAAACGGTTTACCCAAACGTTTTTAATGCCTTCCTTTGTGAGGTAATTAAAACTGTTAAGCTTCATTTATTTTACCTCCCGCATTATCGGCAACAACCTTACCGCTATCCAACATAATTACGCGATGTCCAAAATCCCTAACAAGATTATGGTCGTGGGTAACCATTAAAACTGTGGTTCCCCTTTTGTTAATTTCGGTAAGCATTGAAACAATTTCGTAAGACATATTAGGGTCAACGTTACCCGTTGGCTCGTCCGCAATAATAAGACTTGGTGAATTAACCAAAGCCCTTGCAAGACCAACACGCTGTTGTTCACCGCCCGAAAGTTGGTTAGGCATTGAACGCGCTTTATCGCCAAGTCCGACACGGCTTAACGATTTTGCCACCTGCAAACGAATATCACGGCTGTCTGCACCGGTAACGTGCATTGCAAAAGCAACGTTTTCAAAAACTGTCATATTAGGTATTAAACGGAAATCTTGGAAAACAATACCCATTGTTCTGCGAAGCTTGGGAACGTCTTTATGAGCTAATTTAGAAAGATTAAAACCGTTTACGCGAATTTCACCTGCGTTTGGCTTTTCTTCCCTCATAATAAGTTTCATAAAGGTAGATTTACCTGCGCCCGAAGAACCAACAACAAAAACAAATTCGCCGCTTTTAATAGAAATATTAACGTCGTTTAATGCTTTTGTGCCGTTTTGATAGGTTTTAGAAACACCTTTAAATTCAATTACGGAATTATTTGCATCCATAACCGACTGTTGTTCTATCACAAAATCACTCTTTTCTTAATATTTAACAGGATTAGATTTCAAATAGCGATTTACCATTAACGCAATTTTGAAAATAATGGCGTGGTCAAACTCACGCAAATCAAGACCCGTAATTTTCTTGATTTTTTCAAGACGGTAAACAAGTGTATTTCTATGCACAAAAAGTTTTCTTGAAGTTTCGGAAACGTTTAGGTTGTTTTCAAAGAACTTTTGAATTGTAAACAATGTTTCTTGGTCAAGACTTTCAATAGAGCCGCGCTTAAATACTTCCCTTAAGAAAGATTCGCAAAGTGTTGTGGGAAGTTGATAGATAAGACGCGCAATACCTAAATTGTTATAGCAAACAATTGTTTTATCGGTATCAAACACCTTGCCAACTTCCAACGCTGCTTGCGCTTCTTTAAAGGAATGTGCAAGGTCTTTAAGGTTATCTACCGTAGTACCAACACCAATTGTTGCGTGAGCATAAAATTCACCCGAAAGTGTATCGGCAATTGTAGTTGCAAGTTGTTTAATATCTTTTTCGGAAATACCTTGTTTTGTTTCTTTAATAAGGGCAATATCGGTTTCGTTTATGCTAATTACAAAATCTTTAGATTTATCGGGGAAAAGATTTTGAATAACATCGTAAACCGAAATATCGGTAGGTTCGCTAATACGAATAAGAAAAGCGGTACGCAAAACGTCGGAATTAAAGTAAAGTTCGCGTGCTTTTAAGTAAATATCACCGGGAAGAATGTTATCTAAAATTATGTTTTTAACAAAGTTAGAACGGTCATACTTTTCATCGTAATAAAATTTAATATTAGAAAGTGCAACTGCTATAACTTCACAATATTTTTCGGCAAAAATGTCTTCACCCTGAACAAAAACAACGTAGTCAACATTTTGGCTTGAACTAAGCGATTTAAAGGTAAAGCCGTCTTCTTTAACACATGAAGCCGAATAAAGGTTGTCGGCAGAAACTTCAAACTTTTCGCCCATACGTTCTAATTCGTTACAAGCAATAATGTTAAGATTCTCATCTAACACACCAAAAGGAACATCAATTGAATTTTTTAACTGAGAAATAACGCCTTGAAACAAACGGTTAGACAAAACAAACACTCCTCTTTATAAAGTAATATACATACAATAGCATTATACACAAAAATGCGACACAATTCAAGTATATAATCAAAAAAAGTTACAAAATTATTACAAATTTATTTTTTATTCATAAAAAACAAAAAAGCACAGGTTTCCCTGTGCTTTTTAATATTAGTTTGTAATGGTAACTTCGGTATCTTTATCAAACAAATGAATTTTTTCGGGTTCAAATGCAATAGTGATATGGTCACCGGGACGAGCAGTGTTTGTAGGAGCAACACGAGCGTTAATTGCCTGACCTTCAGAATCCATGTAAAGATAAGTTTCAGCACCCATAAGTTCGGTAACCTCAACATTTGCTTCAACAACACCGTCGGGGTTAGCAGCAATTAAATCTTCTTCGTTGTGAACGTTTTCAGGACGAATACCCATAATAACTTCTTTACCAGCGTAAGCTTCTAAGCAATTATCTTTGTTTTTAGATTCAGGAAGTTTAATTTTAAACTTAACACCTGCTCTTGTTTTTGTGTCTTCAGAACCGTATTCAACATAGAAATTGCCGTCTTCTTTAAGAAGTTTGCATTCAATAAAGTTCATTTGAGGAGAACCGATAAATCCGGCAACGAAAAGGTTGCAAGGATACAAATAAAGGTTCTGAGGAGTATCAACCTGTTGAATGAAACCGCTTTTCATAACAACGATACGAGTACCCATTGTCATAGCTTCGGTCTGGTCGTGAGTTACGTAAATGAATGTTGTGCCAAGACGCTGGTGAAGTTTAGAAATTTCGGTACGCATCTGTGCACGCAACTTAGCGTCAAGGTTGGAAAGAGGTTCGTCAAGAAGGAATACTTTAGGTTCACGAACAATAGCACGACCTAAAGCAACACGCTGTCTTTGACCACCCGAAAGAGCTTTTGGTTTACGTTCAAGAAGGTGTTCAATATCAAGAATTCTTGCAGCTTCTTCAACGCGGCGTTTGATTTCGTCTTTAGATGTTTTGCGGAGTTTAAGACCGAAAGCCATGTTGTCAAACACTGTCATATGAGGATAAAGAGCATAGTTCTGGAAAACCATTGCAATATCTCTGTCCTTAGGAGCAACGTCGTTAACAACGCGGTCGCCAATATAAACTTGACCATCGGAAATTTCTTCAAGGCCGGCAACCATTCTAAGAGTTGTGGATTTACCGCAACCGGAAGGACCAACAAGAATAATAAACTCTTTGTCTTTGATTTCCAAATTAAAGTCCGAAACGGCAACTACACCGCCGGGATACTTTTTATAAACGTTTCTTAATGATAAACTTGCCATATTTTAACCTCCTAAATATAGTGCAAGAATTTTAATATATAGTATTATACCAAAAACTAAATCGAAATGCTATTGTTAAATTTGGAAAATAATCAAAGAACTATTTGGTAATATTACCTAACTTTTATTAACAAAAACAGCATTTTTGACATCACTAAACAAAATTTCGCAATATTCTCCCGTTTTTAAATTGTTTGGAATTGTTAGGTTTCCAATGCGTTCGCGGTGAAGCTCAACAACGCCTATCCCAATAACGCCAAACATTCTTTTTATTTGGTGATACTTCCCCTCGGTAATAATTACCCTTGCAGTATTTTCGCCAATGTTTTCTAATACTGCGGGTTTACAAATGCTACCGTCGGCAAGGGTAACACCGTTTTTAAACAAAAGAATATTTTCGTTATTTATATTGCCGTCAAGCGTTGCAATATAACTTTTTTCAATTCTGCTTTTCGGGCTTATAATTTTGTGTGCCGTTTCACCGTCATTAGTTAAAAGCAAAAGTCCAGTAGTATCTTTATCAAGTCTGCCAATGGGAAAAACATCTTTAATTTTATCGTTTTCTTTAAGCAAATCAACAACAGTTTTTTTGTTTTTATCGTTACAAGCCGATAGAACCCCTTTTGGTTTATTCATTAAATAGTAAACAAATTTTTTATATTCAATTTTTTGGTTATCAAGCAAAACTTCATCTTTTTCAGGGTCAACTTTTGTGTCAATTTTTACGTTGGTTTTTCCATTAACACTAACCTTGCCTGTGTAAATAAGTTTGCGGCAGTCACTTCTTGTATAATTTGTGTTAGAAGCAATAAATTTATCCAATCTTTCGGTTTTCATTATTTAAAATAAGCGGTTTTTGCTCTTCACCGCCAACTTCACAAAAATCTGCGCCAACCAAAACGTTACCTTTAAAAAACAAATTAACAAACGTTTGTCCGTTTTTATAACTGTGAAGTTTTAATTCCTTTCCAGAAAATTTATACAAATCCCATCCGTTGATTTCTTGTGTTTTTAAATACTCTTTGTATTCGTTAGACGGGTTTGTTGGTATTATAATTTCTTTCGGTTCTGCAATTAAATCCATATTATTAAAGCCAAGTTCTTCTAAAAACTTAATTCTTGACTGTTCGTTATTTAAAACTATTTTACCGCTGTTATAAACATTTAAAAACGAAAAAGCTAAAATAACAACAAGCAAAAAAACAAAAAACAGTAATAGAGAAACTTTACCGCAAGAAATTATGATTTTCAATTAAAACACCTCACTATAAATATATAGTGAAAATGCTTAATTTTATTCGATTAAACACACACAATGTGCTGCAATACCAAGTTTTTCACCCGTAAAGCCCAAGCCCTCTTCGGTTGTTGCTTTAACATTAACGCAGTCTTTAGAAATATTAAGTGTATTTGCAATGTTTATAACCATATTTTCAATATATCGTGCTAATTTCGGTGCCTGTGCAATAACGGTAGCATCAATATTAACAACCTTATACCCTTTTTCACTAATTAAATTATAAACACATTTTAAAAGTTCTAAACTGTCAGCACCCAAATATTTATCATTGTTATCAGGAAAATGTTTGCCAATATCGCCAAGCGCCGCCGCGCCTAACAAAGCGTCGCTAATTGCATGAAGTAAAACGTCGGCATCTGAATGGCCCAAAAGCCCCATTTCGTAATCAATGGTAACACCGCCTAATACAAGTTTACGGTTTTTGGCAAATTTATGAACGTCGTATCCGTGGCCGATTCTCATAAAACTTCCTCCAATAAAGATTTTGCAATAACTAAATCAAATTTAGTTGTAATTTTAATGTTCTTATAGTCACCTAAAACATTAAATACCTCATGGCCGTTTAGTTCCATAAAAGAAGCATCATCTGTATAAAAATCTAATTCTTTTTCAGCGGTTAAAATTGGCAAATAAGCCGAAATTTCAACCCTTTGCGGTGTTTGTACCGAAACAATTTTAGTTCGGTCTAAAGTTTCTTCAATTATTTTGCCGTTTACCTTTTTAATTGTATCAGTAACCGGGACCGAACAAATAACACATTTGTACTTTTCATCTGCTGTAACTACGCGTTCAATAATATCACTATTAACAAGCGGGCGCGCGCCGTCGTGAATAAGTACGTTTTTGGTGCCTTTAGGCAAACAGTTTAAACCGTTAAGCACCGAATTCGCTCGGTTATTACCGCCTTTTGTAACACACAAAATTTTGCTAATTGAATACATTTCGCACATTTTTTGCACGAAATCAATATTATCTTCTTTGGTTACAACAACAATTTTAGAAATAAATTTACTTTTTTCAAAAGCAAGCAAAGTGCGGGCAATAACAGGCATACCAAGTATTTCTGCACGGATTTTATCAATTCCGCCCATTCTTGCTGAACTTCCGCCGGCAACAATTATAACTGGCATAGCATTATTTTCATTTTCGGAACATACTTCGTATTCCAATTCATAAGCCAAATTTACAGCCATAAATCCTCCATAAAAAAAACCGCACTCTACTTTGTAAAGTGCGGTAAACAATTACTCTGCGTCAAAATCTGCTTCGTCTTCTAATTCAAATTCAAGATTGGTTCCGCAGTTAGGACAAGTAATACCTTCGTCTTCAAGCATTACTTCGTCAACATAAATTATATCGTGGCAGTTGGGACATTCAACTTCATAAAGTTCATCATCTTCTTCGTCATCGCAACAGTCACAGTCACAGTCGCAATCACAGTCACAACCGTCAAGTTCTTCGTAAACGTAAGTTTCAAGGTCGCAAAGGTCTTCATCAACAGCATCGATTTGTTCACAAAGCATTGCAACACCGTCTTGAACATCTTCAAGGTCAATAGCCAAATCGCTTAAAAGGTCAATAATAGCGTTTAAAACTTTGCCTTCTTTGGTAGCACCATCAAGTTCTAAGCCCTCGGCTAAACCTTTAATATAAGCAGCTTTTTCAGAAACAGTCATTTAAAATACCTCCAAAAAATTATGCGCGTTCCATATATTCACCGGTACGGGTGTCAATACGAATTTTTTCGCCTTCGTTAATAAACAAAGGAACTCTAATTTCAGCGCCGGTTTCAAGAGTTGCGGGCTTAGTAGCATTAGTAGCAGTATCGCCTTTAAAACCGGGTTCGGTTGTTGTAACTTCAAGTTCAACAAATGTAGGCGGTTCCATACCAAATACCTTGCCTTTATAAGAAAGGATTTTGCAAACCATATTTTCTTTTACAAATTTAAGTGCATCGCCAACGTCAGAAGCGTTAATGGGCACAAGTTCATAAGTTTCTTGGTCCATAAAGTAATAAAGGTCACCATCGTTATAAGAATATTCCATATCTTTTCTTTCAACAAAAGCGGTTGGGAATTTTGCACTGGGGTTATAGCTGGTTTCAATAACGGCGCCAGTTATAACGTTTTTTGTTTTTGTTCTAACAAACGCAGCGCCCTTACCGGGTTTAACGTGTTGGAAATCAATAACCTGTAAAACGTTACCATCTTCTTCAAATGTAATGCCTTTTCTAAAATCGCCGGCTGTAATCATAAGTATTCCTCCAAATACACATATTATTTCATTAAAGAATTATAAGCTTTTTTGCAACTTTTGTCAAGTTTTGGTGTGAATTATTTTTAACTAAAACCATATCTTCTATTCTTACACCAAACTTTTCGGGCAAATATATACCCGGTTCCACTGTAATAATCTGATTTTCTAACAAAAATTCATTATTTTTGGGCGAAATGTTTGGGTATTCGTGAACTTCTATTCCAACACCGTGTCCTGTTGAATGGTTAAAATATTCGCCATAACCATTTTCTTTTATATACTCACGCGCGGCAGTGTCAACCTTACTTGCCATAACACCAGTTTTAATTTCATTTATTGCTTTTTCTTGCGCCAATAAAACTGTGTTATAAACCTTTTCCATTTCTTCAGTTGCAAAACCAACCGCAACAGTTCTTGTCATGTCGCTTCTGTAACCACCCAATACCGCACCAAAGTCAAGTGTAATAAAATCTCCGTTTTGAATAGTTTTCTCACTTGGAACACCGTGTGGCAATGCAGAATTTTTGCCCGAAACACAAATTGTATCAAAAGAAATTCCCTCGCTGCCAAATTCACGCATTAAATAATCAAGCCGATTTGCAATTTGTTTTTCGGTAATACCAACCTTAATATAATTAAGAACTTCATAAAAAGCTTTTTCGGCAATTTCCTGTGCTTTAACAACAAAATCAATTTCTTGTATATTTTTAACGCTTCTATTTTTAAGAAGGGATTTAACAAGTTCATTCGAAGCAACAACTTCACAACTAAGGTTATCTTTAATTTCATTAAAATTTGCGACCGAAATAATATTTTCAACGTAAATTTTTTCTATATTATTTTCTTTTAAAATTTCGTTAATTTGCAAATAAATATTTGTTATACAAACAGTCTTGGTTTCTTTAGCAACTGTATTTTTTGCCGCGGTAATATACCTTCCGTCCACAAATAAAACCGTCTTATTTAAAAGCATTAAAACAAATCCGTAAGACGACTGAAAGTTAGTTATATACTTGCGGTTTGCATAATCACAAACTAAAACTGCAGTTTTTTCGTTTATAAAATTTTTCATTTAAATTATCCTTTAAACAAGCCCAAATAATAATCTTTCATTGCTTTTGCATCTTCCGCTTGTGTTCCTGCAGATTCACAAACAAATGTTGGCGATAAATTTCGGGCATAAATTAAATCCATTAGCGGTTCAAAATCAGGTCCGTACTGCACATCATCAAAAGTTAAATGCCGTTTTTCACCACCTTTTGTATATTCAATTTTAGAAAAATGCGAATGAAAGTTTTGGGCGCGGTAACTGCCTAATTTATTGTTAATTTTATCAAGAATTTCTTTAAATGCTTCGCTTGAATTAACTTCGCCTAAAGTTCTTGCGTTTAAATGACCAAAATCAATACAAGGTATAAGCGATTCGTGGAGTTCACATAAAGCAACAACTTCATCCATAGTTCCAAGCTGATTTATTTTACCCATAGTTTCAGGGCATATATGAATATGGTCTAAACCTTCAGTTTTAAGCGCATCCAACGCAATTAGCATTGTATCTTTTGCTAAATGCAAAGCTTCTTCACGGCTAATTTTAGAGCAAGAGCCGGTATGAACAACTATTCTGTTTCCGCCCAAAGCATTAACTGCCCTTGCGCTTTGTAAAATGTAATTTACTGAATTAAGCCGCTTTTCTTCTTCAACCGAAGACATTGAAATATAATAAGGTGCGTGTAAAGAAATGGTTAAATTTGCTTCTTTAAAAATTTCACCCAGTTTAGATGCTTTTTCCTGCGAAATATTTACGCCCCTACCACACTGATATTCAAAATGGTCAAGTGAAAATTTAGTTAAATATTCGGGAATAGATTCGCTGTGTTTATAACCTAAAGCAGTAAAACTTTCGCTGTTACCCGCAGGGCCGAATTTTGCCAACATATAATCACCCAATTTTTTCAATTTTAAAAATAATTTTTTCCAAGTATCTTTTAATCTTAAAGCCCAATTTATTCTCAAGCAAAATTGGTTTTAACAAAATCACCTTAACGCCGTAAAGTTTAGCACCCAAAACGTCGGTAAAAAGTTGGTCGCCAACAACACAAATGTTTTTCTTTTTAACACCAAGACGTTTTTTTGCTTCGTTAAAACCTTTTGCAAGCGGTTTTAACGATAAAGAAACAAAAGGCAAATCAATACTTTTAGCAAACGGCTCTACCCTACTTTGTTTAGAATTTGAAACAAGAATAAGGTTTACACCCTCGTTTTTCATTTCATCAATCCATTCAAGCAAACCACTTGCAAGTTCAAAACCGTGGTGGGTTGATAAAGTATTGTCCACATCTAAAAATAATGTATTTACACCAAGTTTTTTAAGCTCACTTGGCTTAATATCGGTAACTTTTAATTTATATAAATTTGGTTTAAACATATTTTTACCTCAAAAAAAGAAAAGCGATTGATAAACAACCGCTTTTACAATGTTCACTTAGCGGAACTTACGCTTACGAGCGGCTTCCGACTTTTTCTTGCGCTTAACAGATGGTTTTTCGTAGTGTTCTCTTTTACGAACTTCTTGAATTACACCGTCTTTTGCAGTCTGTCTTTTAAAACGTCTTAAAGCGTTATCAAGAGATTCATTTTCTTTAATACGAACTTGACTCATTAAAATTCCCTCCCTATCTTCACCGTACAGGGTATAATTACTAGTTTATTATACAATACCCCACCCAATAATGTCAAGATATTTTTTAATATGTTAAAAAACAAAAGAGACCAACATAATGTTAGTCTCTTTTTATTGGTCCGAGTGACAGGAGTTGAACCTGCGGCCTCTTGAACCCCATTCAAGCGCGCTACCAAAACTGCGCCACACCCGGATATTCAACGAAAGCGATTATAACACATAATTTTATATTTTTCAAGTGTTATTTTTAAAAAACCGACTGATTTTTATTTTCAGTCGGTTTTTTACTATCATTCAAACGAAATATCACCGTCAACAAGCAATGAAATACGCTTATAAGCAACAAAACACTGTTGTTTTTCCTGTTCACAAAAAGAATTAACAATATTTTGAGGATTTATATTTTCGTTTCCGCACGGCAGTTTAATGTTTAAAGAACAATCATCTAATCTTGTGTAATCAAATTTGCCTTTAATATCTGAAACCTTTATAGAACCGCTTTTGGTTTTTTTAGAAACAATTACCGAATCCTTTTCTAAAAATTCGCAAAACAAATCAGTTTCATTCTTTGTCTCAAAAGTAAGTTCATAAACTGCAAAAGCAATTTTTCCCGCCTTATATTTTGGCTCGCTTGCCCTTAAAATTTCAATACCAATAGGTGCAATTTTTTTAAGAGTTTCTGCAACTGTTTCATAATCAGTATCATCTAGCAATTTAAAATCAACTGCTTCGCAGTCACTTTCAAAACCTAAAGATAGCGGTAAAGCAAAAGTTATATAAGGATGTGGATTAAACCCTTCAGTGTGCCAAACATTTAAACCGCTTTTTCTAATTAACCTAATAAAAAACCTGTTCATATCAAGGTGAGAAATAAATTTCAAATCGCCTGTTTTTTTAAAAAACAATCTAACGTCCTTCATAACATACACCCACCTTATAACAGTTTGCACCGCAACCTGCACACGATAAACGGCAGTTTTCGGTTGTTATTGCTTTTTTAGAAAGTTCGTTTTGCTTTATAAAAAATTCTTTTGTAACGCCAATATCTAAAGTATCCCAAGGCAAAATTTCTTCGTATTTGCGCGTTCTTGTATTATAAAAATCTCGGTCAATTTGGCACTCATCAAACGCTTCTTGCCATTTTTGTGGTGCAAAACATTCATTCCAACTGTCAAATTTACAACCCTTTTCATATGCCCTTAAAATAACCGCACCAAGACGGCGGTCACCGCGTGCAAAAACGCCCTCAAGCGAACTTGTTTCGCTATCGTGATATGAAAGTGTAATTTTTTTAGATTTAATCGCATCTTTTAAAAGCATTTGACGGCGGTGCATTTCTTCTTTTGTGATTTGCGGTTCAAACTGGAAAGGCGTAAAAGGTTTCGGCACAAAGTTTGAAACGCTTACCGAAACATTAACGCTTTTTCCTTTTTGTTTTTTGTCAAGTGAATAATACAAATCAACAATTTTTTGAGCAAGTTCTGCAATGCCCAAAACGTCTTCATCGGTTTCGGTGGGCAAACCTAACATAAAATAGAGTTTAACCGAAGTATGACCGCCCAAAAACGCAGTTTTACAGGTGTTTAAAATTTCTTCTTCGGTAATATTTTTGTTTATAACATTGCGAAGACGCTGTGTACCTGCTTCGGCGGCAAAAGTTAAACCGCTTTTTCTTATGTGTTGAACTTTTTTAAGAAGTTCGGGTGAAAAGTTATCGATACGAAGCGACGGCAAAGAAAGACTAACCTTGTCTTTATCAGTCCAATTAAGTAAAGAATTTAAAAGCGGTTCTAATTCACGGTAATCGCTTGTGCTAAGCGAAGTTAAAGAAACCTCATCATAACCCGTAAATGAGCACAAATCCTTTGCTTGTGAAGAAATAGCATCAACACTTTTTTCGCGAACTGGTCTATATAAAAATCCCGCCTGACAAAAACGGCAACCGCGAATACAACCACGGAAAATTTCTTGCATTACCCTATCGTGCACAATTTCAATATACGGCACAACAAATTCTTTTGGGTAAAACACTTTGTCCATATCGCTTATAATTCGTTTTTTAATTGTTTTTGGTGCGCCTAAATTAGCAGATACCGAAGAAATAGTACCGTCATTTTTATACTTAATATCGTAAAGTGATGGTACATAAATGCCCTCAATTTGAGAAGCTTTAATTAAAAATTCTTGTTTTGTTAAATTATCTATTTTTGCTTGTTTGTACAAATCAGTAAGTTCTAAAAGAACTTCTTCGCCCTCTCCCATAACAAACAAATCAAAAAAATCGGCAAGAGGTTCGCTGTTACAAGTGCAAGGGCCACCCGCAATAACTAGCGGGGTAAGTTCTGTCCTTTCGCTTGATTTCAGTTTAAGCCCTGAAAGTTCAAGCATATTAAGAACATTTGTATAACACATTTCGTACTGCAATGTAAAGCCGATAATATCAAAATCTTTAACATTATCTTTGCTTTCCAAAGCAAATAGCGGAATGTTATTTTCACGCATTACTTTTTCAAAATCAATCCAAGGAGCAAAAACCCTTTCACACCAAATATCTTGTTTGGAATTTAATAAAGAATAAAGAATTTTCATTCCAAGGTGAGACATTCCAATTTCGTATGTATCGGGAAAGCAAAAAGCAAAACGAACACTTATATCATTTTTGTTTTTAATAACACTTCCCTGTTCTCCGCCCGAATATCTACCCGGTTTTTGAACACTTAACAATAATTTTTCAAGCAATTTTTTATCCATATTTTCACCGTCTATTATAGTTTGCTTTTTATATAATACATTATAAAGCCATTTTATTCAACTATAATTTAACACACCAAAAACTAAAAAATAAACCGAAAGAATTATTAAAGAAGCTTTATTATCAAAATTTTTAATAAACATTATAATAAAAAATAAAATTGCGGAAAAAGATACCGTTAAAATACTTATAATTTTTTTACTTATACTGTTGTTTTTAAATAATTCAGTTAAAACTGTTGCACCGTCCAAACCGCAAAACGGCAACAAATTAAAAACCCCAAGCAAGAGGTTTATTACCGCAAAATTTATACTTAATTTATAAAAAACAGCAAATAGCATTAAATTCACAATAGGCCCGCTTAACGAAACCAAAATATTCTTTTTTGTGTTTTGCAACAATATTGTTTTAAATTCTATTCCGCCAAGCAAAAAATTCACTTCTTTAGGAGGATTTTTAAATATGCACAAAGCAACAATATGCCCTGCTTCGTGTAAAATTGATGAAAATAGCACAAGAAAAACCAAACCGCTTTTATCTATTATCAAAAAAGACAATACTGTTATGCAAAACAAAAATGATATGTAAATTTTAATCCCAAAAAAATTAAAGCACATTACGAAAAATCAACAAATTCTTCAGCATTCACCTGCAAATTGTTTATTCTTATTTCAAAATGCAAATGATTGCCGGTTGATGCGCCTGTACTGCCCACTAAAGCAATTTTTTGACCCTTTTTAACTGTTTCGCCTTTCTTAACCAATACTTTGCTACAATGCGCATAAACCGTTTTTAAGGTATCTCCGTGAGCAATACTTACATAATTTCCATATCCGTTTTCTTCGTATCCAACATACGAAACAACGCCATCTTGCGCCGCCAAAATTTCCTTTCCATATTCTCCGGCAATATCGGTTCCTTTGTGCATTTTATTATCTTTTGAAAATGGGTCTTCTCTTTCGCCAAATCTTGAAGTTATCACACCTTTAAGCGGTGTACAAAAACTGTTTATGCTTTCAGTTCCCAACTCATTTGCATTTGCATTTACATATGCTATTGGTTGAAAATTCATAATCGCAGCAACTTCTTCGGTTTTTGCTTCAACAGTTTTATTTTCAAAATATTTATTATAAGTGTTTTTAATTTGCACGAAAGTATCTTTTGAAACATATTTTATACAAATAACAACTGCGGCTAACAATAACGCAGATACCACTTGTAAAATAATTAACGGCAAATAATTTCTTTTAAACTTGTTTTCGGTGTTCATATTATCCCTCCATATTTTTAATATGAAATTTTGCACCGAAAAATAACAAAAACCGCAGTAAATTGACTGCGGTTTAATTTTCTTGTTTTTCAAGAACAAGAAAATTTGTTTCTGGCTCTATATCTAAAAATTTCACATTTGCTAAATAACACATTAAAGCAGGATAGTTACGAAATACAAGTATTATTATAATTGCCGCAAACCTAAGGCGGAAATGCAAGATAATACAATTATTGATAACGGAAAAATAGCGATTGACCAATCTTAACACGTGTATTTTGAAAACTCTTTATCTGCTGTTAATACGTCAAAACATAATTTCAGCATAACTTTACTTGTTGATTTTTTTACTGTAAAATCGATTACTGACTATTTTTTCAGTTGTTCTGAATAGCAATGGATAAAAAAATTCGACAAGTAGAAACTTGTCGAATTTTTTGGCGGAGTAGGAGAGACTTGAACTCTCGCGCCGGTTACCCGACCTACGCCCTTAGCAGGGGCGCCTCGTCACCACTTGAGTACTACTCCAAATGCTAAACGTAATAGTGTTATTTTACACGGAAAATTGGCGGAGAGGAAGGGATTCGAACCCTTGGCTCTTGCGAGTCACTGGTTTTCAAGACCAGCTCCTTAAACCGCTCGGACACCTCTCCATGCGACCGAATCATTATATCATAACCATTTTCTTTTGTCAACACCAAAAAATGTTATAATTTGTCTAATTTCACAGTATTCGTGCCTAAATTACAAGTTGAAAAATAAATACCTATTTGTTATTATAAATATAAAGGAGTGATTTTATGAAAGCTATTATTAATGGCCACATTATTTTGCCTAATGAAATATTAACCGACAGTGCTTTGATTTATGATGAAAAAATTGTTTCAATTGTAAATACAAACGAAATACCAAACGGCGCAGAAATAATTGACGCCTGCGGTGGTTACGTTGCACCCGGTCTTATTGATTTACATATACACGGCTATTTGGGTAAAGACGTTTGTGATGCAAAGGAAGAAAGCATTAAAACTATTTCAAAAGGTTTAATTGCAAACGGTGTTACCGGCTATCTTCCCACAACAATGACAGTTGATATGGAAGTAATTAAATCTGCTCTTAACGTTTGCCGTAATTTAAAAGAAGAAAGCAAAACTTGGGCAGGCGCTGAAATTTTGGGTTGCCATGCCGAAGGCCCCTTTATTAGCGAAGCCAAAAAAGGTGCACAAGATGCTAAATACATTCTTAAACCCGATGCCGAATTTGTTAAGGAATATTCTGATATTATTGGCATTATAACTTTAGCCCCCGAAACCGACACCGAAGATTTTTCGGCAATTAAAGAAATTTGCAAAAAAACCAACGTTGTTGTTTCAATGGGACACACATCGGCCGATTACGATACTGCTATGAACGGTGTAAAAGCGGGTGTTAGACATTCCACACATTTATTTAACGCTATGACTCCCCTTGCCCACCGTGCACCAGGTGTTGTTACTGCTTCGTTAAACAGCGACGTAAGTTGTGAACTTATTGCCGATACTTTCCACGTTGACAAAGCACTTTATGATATTCTTTGGAAATTAAAAGGCAGAAAACTTTGTTTTATTACCGACTGTTTGCCTGCAGGCGGTTTGCCAGAGGGCGAATACACCCTTGGCGGTGCAAAAATTATTTACCGCGGTATTGTTTGCCGACTTGAAGACGGCACGGTTGCAGGAAGTGTACTTCACCTTAACAAAGGTGTATGGAACGTATATACAAACTCAAACATTCCGCTTAATGAATGTGTAAACTGTGCGTCACTTAACCCTGCAACAACCTTAGGTATTGCTGATAAAAAAGGTTCGCTTGAAGTTGGCAAGGACGCGGATATTATTATTACCGATAATGAATTTAACGTTTTAAAAACAATTAAAAAAGGAGAAATTAAATATGAATCTTAAAGTAAAAGCTAAACTTGATAAAGACTTTGCGCCGCTTTCGGTTGTTTGCCGTGAAATGCGTAAAAACACAAAAGAAAATGGCCAAGACATTGTTATTGCCGTTATTCGCAACAAAGGTTATACAACCACATATAAAACCCGCGTTTACAAAGACGGCACAGGCCACGACCAAGAAAACTTTAAATTTATTGAAAGAATGACCAAAGCTTTACTTTGGGTTGTTGGCGGTTACAAAATTGTTATTGCCGGTAGCGAAGTTATTGGCAACAAAATTAAAGAGGCCTATACTTACGGCGGTTTAAGAGATTTTGACGTTAAATTTATGGAACGCGTTTACGAAACAAAATTCAGTGTAGAAGTTTGCGCTTTGGAAGATGCACCGAAAGATTACGAAGCCGCTGCTCCTGTTGGCAGACATTTAGACGGTTGCAGAATTGGTTTTGATGCAGGCGGAAGCGACAGAAAAGTTAGCGCAGTTGTTAACGGCGAAAGTGTATATTCTGAAGAAGTTGTTTGGTTCCCGAAAACCAACCCCGACCCCGAATACCACTACCAAGGCATTTTAGAAGCAATGAAAACTGCTGCTTCTCATATGCCCCGCGTTGATGCTATTGGTGTTTCAAGTGCCGGCGTTTATGTTGATAACAGAATAATGGTTGCTTCCCTTTTCTTAAAGGTTAGTGATGAACTTTTTGATAAAAAAGTTAAAAACATGTATTTAGATGTTGCAAAAGAAATTGGCGAAAATATTCCGATTGAAGTTGCAAACGATGGTGACGTTACTGCTTTGGCGGGTGCTATGGACTTAAACGACAATTCGGTTTTAGGTATTGCTATGGGCACAAGCGAAGCAGGCGGTTATGTTGACCCGCAAGGAAACATTACCGGTTGGCTTAACGAACTCGCTTTTGTTCCCGTTGACTATAATGAAAACGCTATGGTTGATGAATGGTCGGGCGATATTGGTTGCGGCGTTAAATACTTCTCGCAAGACGGTGTAATTAAACTTGCTCCTTACGCCAACATTAAATTAGATGAAGCACTTTCCCCTGCCGAAAAACTTAAAGTTGTTCAAAACTTAATGAAAGAAAACAACAGCGACGCTGCCGATATTTACGACACTATCGGTGCATATTTTGGTTATGCAATTGCATTTTACAGCGAGTTTTACGATATTAAACACGTTCTTATTATGGGCCGTGTAACTTCGGGCGAAGGCGGACAAATTATTTTAGCCCGCGCAAAAGAAGTTTTGGAAAAAGAATTTCCTGAACTTAATGAAAAAATCACTTTACACATCCCCGATGAAAACTCTCGTCGTGTTGGACAATCGGTTGCTGCGGCAAGTTTGCCCGAAATAAAATAATGGATAGCGGAAATCAATTTTTAATTGATGTATTAAAAGAAAATTATCCTGAAAATTTTGAAGCAATAATAGACGGCTGTGCTAAAAAAAGAACTTCGTTTAGAATAAACTTTTTAAAGACCACAACCGAAAACATTAAATGCACATTTAAAAACTTTTCACTGCTTTCCCCTTTTAAAGATGTTTTTGTTTGTGATAACATTGGCGAAGAAGCAACATTAACCCAAACAAAAGAGTTTAAAAACGGCGAAATTTATTTGCAAAACCCGTCGTCGTGTTTACCGGTTTTACTTCTTGACCCACAGCCAAATGAAGATATTTTGGATATGGCTGCCGCACCCGGTGGTAAAACCACACAAATTGCATCACTCACAGGCGGTAAAGCAAATATTACCGCTTGCGAAAGGCACCCAATTCGTGCCGACAGGTTAAAATTTAACCTTGAAAAGCAAGGGACGAAAAACGTTAATATAATTGTTAAAGATTCAAGGCAGCTTGAAGATTGGTTTTCGTTTGATAAAATTTTGCTTGATGCCCCCTGTAGCGGAAGCGGAACTCTTGATTTGGCAAATGAAAACAACAAATTCAGCAAAACTTTAATTGAAAAATGTGTAAAGACACAACAAGCACTGTTAAACAAAGCTGCAAAACTGCTTAAAAAAGGTGGGATTTTGGTTTATTCAACTTGTTCTGTGCTTAAACAAGAAAATGAATTAGCCGTTAAAAATCTTTTAAAAAGCGAAGATTTTGAAGTAGTACCTCCAAGCGAAGAGTTGCTAAAAGGTTTGCCTTTATTAAAAACCGATATTAACGGTACATTATGTGTATGTCCTACCGATATTTATGAAGGTTTTTTTGTTGCTTGTCTTAAAAAGAAATAAAAAACACGCCTATGGCGTCTTTTTTATTTTGCAAAAATCAACATAATGTATTTCATATTTGCCGTTTAAATTTTTAGTATTATAATCAACATAAGCAAACTTTTTTGCATGGTACAAAGCAAAAATTCTGCGTTTTGTATTTTGTTTGCGTTTGGTGGATTCTTCGCTTTCTAAAAAGTTTTTAAACGTTTTTAGAATTTTATCTTCTTTATATAAAAGCGATGGAACTTTTTCGCACTGGCATGAAGTAAACAAATCTATAAGCAAACAATCTCTTAACTTGTCTTTGTTGCAAAAGTCTTTAAAAAACAAGTAAATTAAATTTACATATTCATAAATTGGCTGATGTTTTTTTAAAGCAAATATACCAAAATTCGTTAAAAAACTAAAGGGATTAAGCCCAATCTCCTTAAATAAATAATTAACAGTATTTACAAATCTTCCGCTGTTAACAAGCCGTTCATTAGAATCTTCGCAATGCTTAATTAAATTTAATTCACTTTGTGAAATATACGGCGTTTTAATTACTTCGTAAGGTGCAGTTTTTGAATAAACATAACCGTTTTGATTATATTTTTCGCGCAAAACCGTGCCGTATAAAAGTTTTAAAAAACCAAGTTGCAACTCATTGGCGCCTAAATAAAAAGCAGTATTAAAGCTGTTAGCAAAACTGTTAAAATCTTCGCTTGGCAAACCTGCAATTAAATCTATATGTATAATTAAATTATTCAGTTCGGTTAACTTTTTTATATTCTTTATAAGTTTATTGGTATTAGTTTTTCTATTTACTTTTTCAAGAGCCGTTTCGTTAAAACTTTGAAGACCAATTTCAAGACGGAAAAGGTTACAAGGTGCAGTTTTTAGAATTTCAATAGTTTCATCGTCTAAAATATCGCCCGCTATTTCAAAGTGAAACGTTTTGCCGTTTGGAATTTTTCTACCGTAATTTTCAATTATAAACCTAAATATTTTTTTAGCGCGTTGTTTATTTGCGTTAAAAGTTCTGTCAACAAATTTAATTGTTTTAGCACTGCTGTTTGAAATTTTAATAATGTCTTTAAAGGTTTGCTCTAAATCAGTAAACCTTGTTTTACCAAGTGAAGAGGACAAACAAAAGGCGCAAGAATAAGGACATCCGCGCGATGTTTCAATATAAGCAATTCTGCCATTTAAATTTTGGCAATATTCATCTAAATTATAATTAAAATCGTTATTTTGAGGCAAATACGGAACTGCACTTCTATTTTTACTGCAAACGCCGTCAATTAGCACTTCATTTCCGCTTATTACAGCATCGCATAGTTCTGCAAGCGGTTTTTCGCCCTCACCGCAAACAACGTAATCTACAAACGGTTTTTTAATTATATTTTCAGAATTAAAAGTTACTTCGGGACCTCCTAAAACAATAGTGCAACCAAGTTGGTTTTTAACCATTTTGGCAAGTTTTAGTACAAAATCAATATTCCAAATATAACAACTAAAACTAATTATTTGCGGGTTTTGTTCAATAATTTTTTCAAAAATGTCGCTTGTTTTTTCATTTACTGTACATTCAAAAACAAAAACTTCACATTTTTCTTTTGCAAACTTTTCAATTCCCGCTTTTAAGCACCACGGTGCGGGTGAAGCGTGTATATATTGCGAATTAGCCGAAACCAAAAGAATTTTCATTATTTGTTTAAATATGCCTCCAATCTGTAAATTGGAAGACCCTGTGACACAAAGCGTTCTTCGTATTCAGTCATAATATTTCCCTCAAAATCGCTTTTGTGCAAATCAAGCGAAACGTTTTTAAGCGCATAACCGCAAGAAGACAACTGTTCAAGCGAAAATTCAAAAAACTTCATATTATCGGTTTTTTGATGAATTTCACCGCCATCGTTAAGCAAAACTTTATAAATATCCAAAAAATGTTTTGCGGTTAAGCGGTGAGAAGCGTGTTTGTTTTTAGGAAACGGACAGGAAAAATTTAAATAAATTCGACTAATAAGTCCGGGCTTTATATATTTATTTAAATACTCCGCACCGCAACGTAAAAACACAACGTTTTTTAAATCTTTACACGCTTCACAAGCAGTAACAATAACGTTTCCGCATTTTTCAACCGCAATAAAGTTAATGTTAGGGTTTTGTTTTGCTATTTCGGTAATAAACCTACCCTTTCCGCAACCAATTTCAAGCATAATTTCATTATCGTTTCCAAAAATGCTTTCAAAATCAAAGTATTCTTTAACTGTATCGGCGGTTTCATAATTTCTATCTTCGCTTATAGGTGAATATAAATTTTTACAGTCATTAAGTTTTTCGTTTAAGTTCTTTTTTCTGCGCATTCTCATAATTTTATCTCTTTTCTTAAAAAACACGGTATAAAATACCGTGTTTTTGTGTTACATAGTTTCGGGTGCTTCAATTTTAAGAATATTAAGCACGTTTTTAATGGTAATTGCTGTGCAAGAACAAAGCAACATTCTTGCCTGCATTAAATCTTCATTTTCGCCCTTTACCCTGCAGGAATTATAAAACTTATGGAATTTAGTTGCTAATTCTTGAACATAGTGGGTAATCTTCGCAGGGTCGTACGCCTTTGCACTTGAAATAATTTCATCGGTAAATACAGAAAGATGAGTAATAAGTTCTTTTTCTTCGTTTGAATTAAGCAGTGATAATTCTTTATTTGAAAGAGTTTTTTGAACAATACCGTCTTCTTTTAAGTTTCTTAAAATACTGCAAATACGCGCGTGTGCATACTGAACGTAATATACAGGGTTTTTGTTAGATTCTTCAACAGCAAGGTCTAAATCAAAATCAAAATGCGAATTCGGTTCACGTAAATTAAAGAAGAAACGCGCCGCATCAATATGCACTTCTTCTAGCAAAGTAACCAAAGTAATTGCCTTGCCCGAACGTTTTGAGGCCTTAATAACTTCGCCCTCTTTAACAAGGCGCACCATTTGCATTAAAATAACGTCAAGTCGTGAAGCATCTACACCCAAAGCAGTAAGCGCACCTTTAAGACGCGGAACGTAACCGTGGTGGTCGGCGCCTAAAACGTCAATTGCCTTATCGAAACCGCGTGTTACAAGTTTATTGTAATGATATGCAATATCAGGCACAATATAGGTTGGAACACCGTTTGAACGAAGCAAAACAAAGTTATCGCTGCCAAAATCTTCGCCTTTAAACCAAAGCGCACCCTCTTCTTCAAAGGTGTGACCGCTGTTTTTAAGTAATTCAATTACTTTTAATGCTTCGCCGTTTTTGTGTAATGAACTTTCTTTAAACCAAGTATTGTATTCAATTCTATATTTTTGAAGGTCAGCTTTAAGGCCATCAATATTTTTAGGTAATGCGAATTCAACAAGCGCTTTACGGCGTTCTTCTTCGGTTTTAGATATAAAACTGTCGCCGTGAATTTCGGCAAATGCCTTAGCGTGCGCAATAATATCGGCACCATGGTAAGAATCTTCGGGCATTTCAATACCATCGTTAAAGAGTTGCAAATATCTTAAATCAAGCGAAAGACCAAATTTGTTGATTTGGTTACCCGCATCGTTAATGTAAAATTCGCGTTCAGTATAAAAGCCCGCATAATCAAGTACGCTTGCAAGGCAATCACCCAAAGCACCGCCGCGAGCGTTACCAATATGCATTGGTCCTGTTGGGTTAGCCGAAACAAACTCAACCAAAACCTTTTTGCCTTCTCCAAAATTACTTCTGCCGTAGTTTTCTTTCTTTTCGTTTATATCTAAAAGAATATCGGCAAAATATTTTTCGTTTAAGTAAAAGTTAATAAATCCGGGGCCTGCAATTTCCACCTTATCAATATAGGTGTTTTCGGTATTAAGATTGTCTACAATTGCAGTAGCTATATTTCGCGGTGCAGTTCTAAAAACACGTGACCAAACCATTGCCGCATTAACGGCAAAATCACCGTGTTCAATGCTTGGTGGCACCTCAATTGTAAAATCGGTAAGTTCAGCCGAATTTAAAACACCTTTTTCTATTGCCTTTTTAATTGAATCATAAATTGATTCTTTTATTTGTTCCTTTGCTTTATTAACAACCATTGACATTATTGCTTTGCCTCTTTCAATGTGATTTCAATTTTATTTTTACTTATAACAGCGCCTTCAATATCCAGCTGATATTCAGCCGTTATAACTCCGCCGTTATTATTTAATTCCGAATACAGTGATTCGCCATAAATACCCATTAAAAAATTTGAATGTGCATTTTTATAAAAATTTTGATTACGCTTACCGCATTCAATAACCATTTTGCTGTTAAGCGTACCTGTGCGCTCAATTACAAGCCGCTTATCATCTTCAAATTTTAACAAAACACGTGTGTTTTCGCCGTTTCCTTCTATTTCGTTATACACGGCAACCGCGCCGTTATTGGTTTTTTGATACTTGCCAACCGCAATCATTTCAATACTGTCGGTATCGTCGTTTTGCTTTTGGTATCCCTTTATTGAAACTAAAACATTTTGCATTATATTTCGCCCAAATCCACCAAAAAAATATTGTTTATTGTTTTGCCAAGCAAAACGGTAGCACTATTACAAAAAGAATTTGTAAGGTTGCTAACGTAAAATTCAACATTTCCGCCCTTTTCCTTATTAAGCAAATTGTTGCTAGTTAAAATATTTTTGGCGGCAACTGCGGTTGATTCGCCCATATTTACAAGTTTAACCTCATTACCCAAAATTTCGGTTATAACTTCACTTAAAACAGGAAAATGAGTGCAACCCAAAATTAAGGTGTCTATTCCCTTTTCTTTAAGCGGAAGTAAATATTCTTTTGCTGTATTATAAAGTTCTGTATCGTTAATATCGGTTCTGCCTGCCTCGACAAATTTAACAAAATCGGGCGCGGGTACAGAAAAAACTTCCGCATTTTTATTAAATTCTAAAATTCCTTTTTTGTGTGAACCGCTTAAAACGGTTTGTGGTGTTGCAATAACACCAATTTTACCGTTTTTAGTTGCATTAACCGCAGTACAAACAGAATCTTTAACAACCCCTAAAAAAGGCACCGGCAATTCTTCGCCCGTACTATAGGCAACCGAACTAACAGTTGCACAAGCGGCAACAACCATTTTAACGTTTTTAGATAGCAAAAACGCTTCATCTTCCCTTGCATATCGCATTAAAGTTTCAATTGGTTTTGTACCGTAAGGAACGCGTTTTGTATCGCCAAAGTAAATAAAATTTTCATTTGGAAGTATTTTTATAAGTTCTTTTAAAACAGTTAGTCCGCCAACGCCCGAATCAAAGACGCCAATTGCTCTACTATCAGACATAAACATACCTCCAATCAAAGTTAGTATAACACAACGCGCCACCTTATTCAAGAGTATTTTGTTATATAAATTCATATTGAATAAACTCTGAAAATGTCTTATAATAAATAAAAATACCGTAAAGGAAAAACACAATGACAACTTACAATAAACTATACACCGCGCAAGGCAAAAAAGTTAGCAAAACACCTTGGAATGTTTACCCAAGGCCACTGCTTAAAAGAAATTCGTTTTTTTGCTTAAACGGAAAATGGGAATTTGAAACAAGCAAAAACAGTGAATTGGTAAATTCATATTCAAAAAACATTACAGTTCCCTTTTGCCCCGAAAGTTTACTTTCAGGTGTTAATATACCTATACCCGACAAAACTTATTTGTTTTATAAAACCGAATTTTCTTTGCCAAAAGATTTTATAAAAGGAAAAGTTATTTTACATTTTGGTGCGGTTGATAATATTGCCGAAGTTTTTTTAAACGGCGAATTTATTGGCAGCCACACAGGCGGATATTTACCGTTTTCGTTTGAAATAACCGAATTTTTAAAAGAGAAAAATACGCTTATAGTAAGAACATACGATGATTTAAGTGATAATTTATACCCTTACGGCAAACAAAAACAAAAACGCGGCGGTATGTGGTATACCCCTGTTTCGGGCATTTGGCAAACTGTTTGGATTGAAAGTGTACCCAAAGAATATATTAAAAATATTGATACCAAAATTGCCGAAAACACCGTAACAATTACTGCAATCGGTGTAAATAATGCAACGGTTACGGTTGATAATACCGATTATATTATGGAAAATGGTGTTTGCAAAATAACTCTTGAAAACCCAAATTATTGGTCGCCTGAAAACCCGTACTTGTATTACTTTACTGTAAAAACCGAGCACGACTGTGTTGAATCTTATTTTGCATTCAGAACACTTGAAATAAAAGAAATCGACGGCATTAGCCGGCTTTTGCTTAATGGAAAACCTTACTATTTTCACGGAATATTAGACCAAGGTTATTTTAGCGACGGTATATTTACCCCTGCTTCGCTTAATTGTTTTACCGAAGAAATAATTCGCCTTAAATCGCTTGGCTTTAATATGCTTCGCAAACACATTAAAATTGAGCCACAATTGTTTTATTATGAATGTGACCACCTTGGTATGGTTGTGTTTCAAGATATGGTAAACAACGGAAAATACTCGTTTTTTGGTGATACGGTATTACCAACCGTTGGTCTAAAAAAGAAAAATGACAAACACACACATAAAAATCCGCTTCAGTGTGAAATTTTTATAAACACAATGGCTGAAACTGTTGAACGCCTTTACCCGCACCCCTCCATTTGCGAATGGACAATTTTTAACGAAGGTTGGGGACAGTTTAACAGCAGCAGTATGTACGACCTTTTAAAAGAGCTTGATAACACACGCTTTATTGATTCAGCTTCAGGATGGTTCAAAGGCAGTAAAAACGATTTTGACAGCCACCACATTTATTTTAAAAAATATAAATTTAAACAATCAAACAAACCTGTTTTTCTTTCAGAATTCGGCGGTTACGCATTTGCTGTAAATGGGCATCTTTTTAACCCCCAAAAAAGTTACGGATATAAATCACTAAACAGCAAAGAACAACTAAACCAAGAAATTGAAAAACTTTACTTTACACAGGTTATTCCTGCAATTAAAAAAGGTTTATGCGCCGATGTTTACACCCAAGTCAGTGACGTTGAAGATGAAATTAACGGCTTATTCACCTATGACCGCAAAGTTATAAAGGTGTCTAAAACCGTTATGAATAAAATTGCAAAAGAAATTTTTAAAAATATTTAAAGGTGAAAAAATGCGCGACGATATTACAAGTATTCCAATTAGCGAAGTTTTTGAAGAAAAAAGCGGTTGCCCAATTTGCCGTCTTAGAAATATTTTAGAAGAAAGAACAGTTAAATATATAACGGGTGCGGCAATGATGGAACCCGATATACGTATTGAAACCAATAAAAAAGGTTTTTGCAATCTTCATTATAAACAAATGATAGAAAACGGTCCGAAACTAAGTGTTGCACTAATTCTTCAAAGCCACATTGAACACCTAACAAACACCAAATATTTAACTTCTCCAAAAAGTCAACTTTCCTGTTATGTTTGTGATAAACTAAACCATAATATGACACAAATTCTAAATAATCTTTGTGTTCTGTGGGAAAGGAAAATGGATTTTCGTACCCTGTTTAACTGCCAGGAATTTATTTGCCTTGAACACTGCAAAGAACTTATAAACGTTTCGGGTAAAATTAGCAAAAGGAAACGTAAAGATTTTATTGATGCAACTGTAGAATTAGCCCAAAAGAAAGCTAATTTGCTAACCAAAGAGTTAAAAGAATTTTGTTATATGTTTGATTACCGCAGTGGCGGAAAAGCTTCGGAAAATGCAAAAAAATCACCCGAAAATTCTATTGAATGGCTAACCACACGCAAAATATAAATTGACAGTTGCAGTTTTTTTAATTTATTTAGATAATGGTCACGAAATCGCCATTCACGGCGCAACACACAAAACAGCAGCATGGTAACAAGCAGCACTTACATTCAGGATGTGCTTAACTGCCGTTTAGAACTTGAGAAGCGCTTTGGTATTTTGGTTCGCGGTTCTGCCTATGATGATAGAGGTATA
This sequence comes from Acutalibacteraceae bacterium, assembly GCA_045655165.1. Classification (GTDB taxonomy): domain Bacteria; phylum Bacillota; class Clostridia; order Oscillospirales; family Acutalibacteraceae; genus SIG607. Next base: position 24,911 of record JAZOOT010000009.1, on the reverse strand, counting down.
ACATCTTTGCACCCAGATGTTACATATGATACAATTGAAAAAATTCTTAAAAATTTAGGTGTTGTATATTCACGTACGCTTGGCGGTGACAACAGCCGTTTTAATCTTCCTTCCGACTGGTATGCTTGGATGCCAACCGCTGCGAAAAACTTTGCCAGACACTTGGCAACAAAGAATTATCGAATAATAATAAAAGCAGGCAAATTGCCTGCTTTTAATTTTATATATGGTGCGGGTGACAGGAGTTGAACCTGCACGGTGAACCGCCAGCTCCTAAGGCTGGTGCGTCTGCCAATTCCGCCACACCCGCATTTACCTTTAATATATTATATCACACAATAATAAAAGTCAACATAAATTTCTTGAAAATTTGCGTATTTTATGATAGAATATTTTTAAAGAAAATTTTAAAAAGGTGGATAGAACTATGAAAAACCCTGTTATTACCGTAAGCCGTCAATTTGCAAGCCGTGGCAGTGACATTGCCAAACTTCTTGCCGAAAAATTGGGCGTTAAATTTTACGACAAAGAAATTTTAGATTTAGCAGCACAAGAAAGCGGTCTTGACATTGAGCTTATTAAAGAACACGACGAAGCACCTACTAACAGTTTTCTTTATGCTCTTTCGCTTGGAAGCCACAGCCACGCAAATTTCTTTCATGAATACCAAGACTTGCATATTTCCGATAAAATTTATAATCTTCAAGCCGAAATTATTAGAAATGCAGCTAACGAAGGCCCCTGCGTTATTCTTGGCAGATGTTCTGAAGATATTTTAAGCGAATACGAAAACGTTGTTTCGGTATTTATTCATGCCGATAAGGAAACAAGAGCTCAACGTGTAAGCGAAGTTGAAAATATTGACATTAAAAGTGCAATGTCTGTTATTAACAAAGAAGACAAACGCCGCACAAATTATCATAACCGTTTTTGCGAAAAAAACTGGGGCGTTGCCGATTCTTATGATATTTGCCTTAATTCAAAAATTGGTATTGAAAACTGTGTTGATATTATCATTAAATACATTGAAACACTTTAATTAAATAACAAAACACCTGCTTTTTCGTAATATGTAAAAGGCAGGTGTTTTTATGTACATATACAGCAAAAGAAAAAGACACAGCAAAAAGAAAATTTTACTTACAATTTTTCTTTCCGTTATTTTAATAATTATCATTATTTTTGGTGACAGCCGTATAAGAAAAATATTAGACGATTATTCAACCTCATACGCGCAAAACATTTTAATAAATGTTGCTAACGAATCAATAACCGAACTTTTTGAAGAAAATTCGCTTTCGTACGGAGATATTGTAAAACTTAGCCGAGATGACACTGGCAGAGTTACTTCGCTTGAAATAGGCATTGAAAAACTAAATTTAATACGTTCAAAAATATCGGTTAAAATTAACGAAAAACTACTAAATAGGTCTAATTACTTAATTAAGGTACCAATAGGAACTTTTTTGGGCTACGAGTTTACCGTGGGTCGCGGTCCTAAAATTCCTTTTAAAATGAATTTGGCGGGAACAGTTATTGCGGACTTTGAAAGTAATTTTGTAGATGCGGGAATCAACCAAGTTTTGCATCAAATAATTATAAGAATTAAAATGAACGGCAAGGTTCTAATTCCATGGTATAACAGTTCATTTACAAGCGAAATTACCGCTATAGCTGCACAAACAGTTATTGTTGGAATTACTCCAGATGCATATACAAACGTTACAGAAGCCGGAACCGACGGAATTGCCGACGACCTGTTTAATTTTGGATTAAACTAAAAAGGTAGTGCAAATGCACTACCTTTTTTTGATTAAACACCTTCATAAAATTTATCTAGCACTGCTAAAGTAACTAATTGTGATTCAACAATTTCAACTGGATATTGTTCTTGCGCAACTTCAAGCGAAACGCCAAGTTCTTTACAAATTTTATCGTATTCTTCGTTAATTGCATTTTCGCCAAGTTTTAATTTAAGCTCATCAAAACAAGCATACATAACAAGAGATTCAGCCAAAACTTCTTCACGGAATTTTTCTTCGGTAAGGTTATTCCCGGAAAGGAACGATTCAAAAGAAGCGTTGTTTTGCTTTGCATAATTTGTATAGTATTCTTTATAATACTGGAACAAGGTGCCGTGACTTTCGGGAGGATAATCTTCAACAATGCTGTTTTGCATTAAATAAGAGTAATAGCAATTTTTAATTGTTCCGCTGTGTACGTCTTCAAGGTACTTTTCTTTTGTTTCGTAACCAAGTTCTTTAAGGTTATCAGAAGAAAGTTCGCTTGCAGCCCTTGTTATATAGTTAATTTTAACTTCAAACTGTGCTTCTTTGCCCGAAAGTACAATTACCTCTTTTTGTGTTTCTAAATCGGTTGAATTACCGTAACCTTCAGGAAATTTTACAGTAATGGTTTTTGTTTCGCCAACCTTTTGCCCAATAAGTTGTTCTTCAAATCCGTCAATAAACTGACCCGAGCCAATAGTAAGATTATGGTTTTCTGCTGTACCGCCCGAAAAAGCAACACCGTTAACCATGCCCTTATAGTTAATATTTGCGATGTCGCCGTTTGCCACTTCGCCTGTTTCAAGCTTTTGGCTAAAACGTTCTAAATCAGTTTTTAAATAATTAGCATAATAATCTTTATACTGTTGGTCTTCTTCAGTAAATTTAACACCTTTTAATTCAGGAAGCGTAACATAATCTTTAAGGCCTTTTTTGTAATTTTCGCGGCCATATTTTACACCGCAAGCGCAAAGTGAAAAAACAAGTAAAAAACAAAGTAATAATGCAACAAATTTTTTCATAATTAAACTCCTATCAATTTAAAGTATCTGCAACAAATGCTTTTAAATAGGCATTTATAAACCCATCAATATCTCCGTCCATAACCGCATTTATATTAGAATATTCAAACCCGGTTCTGTTATCCTTAACCAAAGTGTAAGGCATAAATACATAAGAACGAATTTGTGAACCCCAAGCAATTTCTTTCTGAACGCCCTTAATATCTTCAATTTTATCAAGGTGCTCGCGCTCTTTAATTTCAATAAGTTTTGAACGAAGCATTCGCATACATGTATCTTTATTTTGAAATTGGCTTCTTTCAGTTTGGCTGGCAACAACAATTCCTGTTGGAATATGTGTAATACGCACTGCCGAAGAAGTTTTGTTAATGTGTTGACCACCCGCACCGCTTGAACGGTAGGTATCAATTTTTAAATCTTCTTCCCTAATATCAACCTCAACATCATCGCTAATTTCAGGCATAACTTCAATTGAAGCGAACGATGTGTGGCGTCTGCCCGAAGCGTCAAACGGCGAAACCCTAACCAAACGATGAACACCGTGTTCGCTTTTTAAATAACCGTAAGCGTTTTCGCCTTCAATTCTTAAAGTTGCACTTTTAAGTCCGGCTTCATCACCATCTAAAAAGTCAACAAGCGAAGTTTTAAAGCCGTGCCTTTCACCCCAACGTGTAAATAACCTTACAAGCATTTGGTTCCAGTCTTGCGCTTCTGTACCTCCTGCGCCTGCATGGAATGTTAAAATTGCATTATTGTTATCATATTCCCCAACAAGCAAAGTTTGAAGACGCTGTTTTTCAAGTTCTGCTTCAAAATCATTTATTGAATTTTCAATTTCTTCAATCATTGACTCATCGTTTTCTTCGTTAGCCAAATCAATTAAAACCAAAGTGTCTTCAAAAGTAGAATAAAGTTTATCGTAACTTTCAATTTTATTTTTTAGTGCGCCTAATTTTTGCAACACGTCAGCCGAAGCTTCGGGGTTATCCCAAAATCCGTTTTCGGCAGTTTTATATTCAAGTCTATCAATTTCAAGCTTTGTGGGTTCGTAACCAATGGCATCTTTTAAATCCACCAATTCTTCTCTATGCCCTTCAAGCTGTAGTTTAAATTCATCAAGCTGAAGCATTAAATACTAACCTCTTCCTTTGTAATCATAAAAGCATACCAATTGTCTTTTTTAAGTTCTAATTCAACATTAAAGCCAAAATTGTTTATTGCTTTTATAACATCATTTGCCCTTAAATCAAGTATACCCGAAAGAATTACGCGCGTGTTTTTGTGCATATAAACGTCAATAGTTTCTAAAAGGCGAATTATAACGTCAGCAACAATATTAGCGGTAATAATATCGTAAGTACCGCAAACCTTTTCGGCTAAATCGCCAACAATAAATTCAGTACTTTCCAAAACTCCATTTAATGCTGCGTTTTCCTTAGCGACCTTAACAGCAGTTTCATCAATATCCACACCTAAAGCTTTTTTTGCGCCTAATAAAACCGAAGCAATTGCCAAAATACCGCTGCCGCAGCCAATATCTAACACCTTTTCACTTCCCTTAACAATTTTTTCAAGCATTGATAAGCAAAGTGAAGTTGTTGCGTGTGTACCTGTGCCGAATGCAGCACCCGGGTTAATTTTTAAAACAGCGCGATTTTCAGTGTTTTCATATTCTTCCCAACTTGGTACAACAGCCAAATTATTTCCAATAAGCGTTGTATGGAAAAAAGTTTTCCAATATTCGTTCCAATTAATATCCGCTGTGGTATTAGTTGAAACCTCGTAAGGAATATCGCTGCTTTTTAAACGATTTTCCAAGTAAAACAATGCTTCCTTTACATTATCCTCTTTGTTTATATAAATATGAATAAAGGAATTTGCTTTGTCCATTTTTAAAAGATTATCATCAATTAAATCAATATGTGCAATTTCGGGCGCAACCGTTTCCAAATCGGAATAATCTTCAATATAAACACCGTAATCAACCGTCATATTAGCAATGGCGGCCACCTCTTCAATAAAAGGTGTAGGAACTTTTACAACAATTTCAAACCAATCCATAACACTACTCCAATTCACAATTAAGGTAATTATAGCACATATAAAACTGTTTGCCAACCTTTTTATTGATTTACTAAATTATTTATAGTATAATTAGTAAATAATTCAATTATAAAAGGAGAACTTTTTATGATTTGGCATAGTAACGAAGCGGAAAAAGTAACTGCTTTTTTAGGTGTTGATACCAAAACAGGCCTGCCCACAGGTGTTGCTGAAACGCGCCTTGCGGAATACGGCAACAACACCGTAAGGGTGACAAAGAAGAACTCTTTAAAAGACACAGTTTTTAAGTATGCAAAAAATTACAGCAACGCGCTTATTATTATTGCAAGTTTGCTTTCGTTTATAATTTACTTTGTGTACGATAATTCAAAATTATTCTTCCCCATTGCTTCATTTTTTGTTGTTGCTTTTTATGTTTTTATGAATGCTTTTTCATACAGAAAATGCGAAAAAGTTATTGAAAATATGCGAAACAAAGCCACACCAAAGGCAACGGTGATTAGAGATTCGGTTGTTAAAAAAATTGATTCATCATTGCTTGTACCGGGTGATATTATTTTGCTTGAAGCGGGCGATTACATACCAGCCGACGCGCGTTTAATTGAATGCGACGGCTTTAGATGCGATGAAAAATTTGTTACCGGCGAAACTGTACCCGTTATTAAAGACCACTATGCAGTTTTAGAAGATATTGTTGATATAAACAACCGCGTAAATATGGTTTATTCAGGCAGCAGTGTTTTAAGTGGTAAAGCAAAGGCAGTTGTTACCGAAACAGGAATGAACTGTGAAATTGGCAAACAAGTAAGCGTGCTTCATCAGTACGATTCAATAAATATTAACGTTAAAGAGCATCTTGCGTCAATTGGTAAAATTGCAGGAATAATTATGCTTATTGGCTGTATTCTTGTATTTTTAATTTCGCTTTTAATTAACTTCCATAATGGTCAGCAATTTGCCGTTATGCTTAGCGAAGCTTTGGTTAATTCCGCTGCGCTTCTTATTTCGGTTTTACCCGAAGGTTTGCCGTTGGTTGCAGGAATTGCTGTTTCGCTTTCGGTTTTGCGTTTGCTTAATGACGGCATTATTATCAAAAACCTTGATGTATTCAACAAACTGCCTGATGTTTCGGTTATTTTAAGCGACAAAACAGGCATACTTACCACCAATAATATGAAAGTTGTAAGCGTTTTTGACGGCCACAAAGAAATTAAAGCCGAAAATATTTTAAGCGATTCGGCTTCCGACATTATGTTAAAACTTGCCTCCCTTTGCACAAACCAAACCCCCGACGACCTTGACAATACAATGTATAACGATTCAACCGAAGTTGCAATAGTTGACCTTTGCACAAAAATTTCGGGCGAAGCAACCGAAGATTTTTGGAACAAATATCCTCGTGTTTCTAAAATACCTTTTAGCCACGAAAACAAAGCAATGACAAGTATTAATATTGTTGACGGTGTACCTATTGCTTCTACCAAGGGTTCTTATGACTACATACTTCCACTTTGCACAAACGTTAATAAAGAACTTGTTGAAAAGCAAATTAAAAAATATGCCAAAAAAGGTTTGCGCGTTATTGCGGTTGCGTATAAACAGTTAAATGAAATACCTTCCCTTTTAAGCGAAGACGAACTAATTACCGATTTGCATTTTATGGGTCTTATTGCACTTAAAGATTCTCTTGAAAACGGAATAGTTTCACTTATTGAAAACGCCTTAATTTCGGGCATTAAAACCGTTATGCTTACAGGCGACCAAACCGATACCGCTTCTTCTGTTGCGCGAAGATTAGGCATTTTTAAAGACGGCACACTGTTAGCCGACCAAGTAGATGACAATGTTTTAAGTAATATTAATAATTATAGTGTATTTGCCCGTTTGTTCCCACAAGACAAAGAGCAAATTGTTAACACATATAAAGAACTTGGAGAAGTTGTCGCCGTTACGGGTGACGACGTAAAAGAAGCACCGGCACTAAAAAACGCCGATATTGGTATTGCAATGGAAAACACCGGAACAGACGTAGCGCGCGGTGCTGCTGATATCCTTTTAAGAAACACAAGCTACCGTTCAATAATAAATGCAATAACGGTTTCAAAGCAGTTGCTTTCGGCTTTAAAAAATGCAGTTACATATTTACTTAGTTGCAATATTGGCGAATATTTAACTATTCTATTTTCTCTAATTTTATTCAAGCAGTTCCCTGTTATTGCAGTAGAATTACTTATAATAAATCTATTAACCGATTCTTTCCCCGTATTTAGCATTATTTCAGATAATGTTAAAAATCGCAAAAACTTGGCAACGGTTTCTAACAACAGAAAAATTTTTGATAACAAATCTATAACCACCATTGCCGTTCAGGCAGTAGTAATTTCTTTTGTTTCACTTTTTGCATTTTATTTTGGTAGCAAAGAAAGTGCAGAAACTTCAAGAACAATTACTTTTTTGGTTTTAAGTTTGTCACAATTCTTTAATATGTTTAGTGTTAAATACCACGAATACTTCTTTAAAATAAAACATTTTATGAAGTCTTCAATTAACATTCCCCTTGCTTTGTGCCCTGTTGTTATCACGTTATTTACCGTTTCTCCTGTTGGAAACATAATAGGTCTTACACCAATTAGTTTTTCTTTATTTATAAAAGGCGTAATTTTATCGGTTATACCGTTTATTAGCGGCGAAGCAGTAAAATTAGGTCACAGCATTTATAACCACTTAAAAGCAAAATAAAGCAATAAAAAAGCACCGTTAAAACGGTGCTTTTTATTTTAACTTCTACATATTTTTTACTGCTTCGAAATCTTCTTCTATTTCGGCACTGGGTTTCTTTGAAAGTAAGGAAACAACAACAATACAAATTGAAGAGAATATAAATGCGGGTAATAGTTCATATATAGCAAATGCCCCGCCAAGTTTTGCAATTAAAAGTTTCCAAATAAACACCATTGCGCCGCCGCCAATCATACCGGCAATAGCACCACTTCTTGTTGTGCGTTTCCAGAAAAGCGAGAACAACATAAGCGGACCAAATGTTGCGCCGAAACCTGCCCAAGCAAAAGAAACTATTTGGAAAATTACACTATCTTTATCAAGTGCAATAAATGCAGCGATAACGGCAATTACAAGAAGTGTAATTCTTGATACCCACATAACTTGTTTATCGGTTGCTTTTTTGTTTGCAATACCTTGGTAAATATTCTTTGCAAAAGCACTTGCAGCAATAAGTAAATATGAATCTGAAGAACTAATTGTTGCTGCCAAAATGCCTGCCATTACAAATCCTGCCAAAATTGAGGGCAAATAACTTGTTGAAAGAGTTATGAAAATATTTTCAGCATCTGCTTTTGTTAAATGAACTGTAGGCATAAGCTGACGACCAACAATACCAATAAATACTGCAACTGCCAAAGAAATTACAACCCAAACCATTGCAATTCTTCTTGATGCTTTTAATTCTTTTTCGCTGCGGATTGCCATAAATCGCAAAAGTACCTGTGGCATACCAAAGTAACCAAGACCCCAAGCCAACATTGAGAACACATTAAGCAAACCATAATTTTCTGCATTGTTAAATAATTTTTCAATAGATTGTTGCCCATCTACTATATTAGGGTTAGCAATACCGAATAGTTCAAGGAAACCGGGGATTTCACGCGCATTTGTTAAAACTGCATCAATACCCCCTGCTTTAACGGTAGCAATAATAACAATTACTGTTAAAGCAACAATCATAACAATACTTTGCATAAAGTCAGATGCGCTTTCTGCCAAGAAACCGCCAAGAATTGTGTAAATTAAAACAAAAACTGCGCCCAAAAGCATCATTGCAACATAATCGGTTCCAAAAAGTGTTGAAAACAATTTACCGCAAGTAACAAAACAACTTGATGCGTAAACGGTAAAGAATACCAAAATAAATAATGCCGCTATTGTCATAATAACCTTTTTGTTTTCACGAAAACGGTTAGAGAAGAATTCGGGCAAGGTTATTGAATTATTAGCACGAATACTGTAACGGCGTAAACGTTTTGAAACAATAAGCCAGTTAAAATATGTACCAACTGCTAAGCCAAGCGCAGTCCAAAATGCATCGGCAAGTCCACACCAATATGCAACACCGGGAAGTCCCATTAAAAGCCAACCGCTCATATCTGAGGCCTCGGCGCTCATTGCGGTTACCCAAGGGCCTAAAGACCTGCCGCCCAAAAAGTAGTTTTCAGAGCTTTTGTTAGCCCGTCTTGCATATATCAAACCAATAGCAATTACTGCTATCATATAAATTGACATAGCAATTAAAATTTGAATTTTATCACTCATCATTATTCTCCTTAAAAAATTTTTAATATATAATAACACAATTTAATTCATTTTACAACAAAAAAATAAAAACCGACTCAACGAATGTTGAGTCGATTTTGTTTTAATAATACCCAAGAAATGGCGCAGGGTCAATTTTTACATCATTTTTGCGTACTTCAAAGTGCAAGTGGTTACCTGTTGACTGTCCTGTTGTGCCAACTGCGGCAATTACCTGACCTTGCGAAACATATTCGCCAACCCTTGCATATAGTTTACTTGCGTGTGCATAACAGGTTTTCCAGCCGTTACCGTGGTCAATTATAATATAATTACCATAACTTGAACTATAGCAAGAAGTAATAACTGTACCACTTTGAGCAGCATAAATTGGTGTTCCGCCGGGAGAAGCAATATCAATACCCTTATGACCTCTGCCGTCGCCCCACCAAGAAGTTACTATCTGGTTTGGAGGTCCAATTCTTAAAAGCGGATAAATAAGACCAAGTGCATTAACTTGAGCAGAAGTTTCAGGGTCAAGTTGTCTTGGTAAAGTACCAATAATAGTTACTTCGGCAATGGGTTCTTTTAAAACCTTTTTTTCAACAACTTCTGAACTAACAAGTTTGCCGTTAATGTAAACCGAATGTGTAACGGTTTCTTCCAAGCCCGTTTCACCATTTACAACCCTAACAACTTCGCCAACAAAACGAGTGTCAGATTTTTTTGATTCAACAGCGTACTTAATTTCCGATTGTTTTCTTAATACAACAGTAGTTTTGACAGGAATTTCTGCAAGTTTATTATATAAAACTTGTTTATCTTTGCAAACTGCCTTAGGATAAAATTCTTTTTTAACTTCCACCGGTGTTTCAAATTCAGTTTTTACTTCGCCCTCTTCGGGGTTATATTTGTTAAGTTCAGTATTAATGTATTCGTCAATTTCGTCTTGTTCAAAAAAACTGCCGAAATGTTCACCGCCAATGTAAACCGAATCGGCAAGAACAATTGCATCGGTTTCATTAATAATGGTTTGTGCTAATTCATCGGTTTTAGTAAGGTTGTCTTCAACCGTAAAGGTAAGCAAAAATTCAGGATTAAGCGTGTAATCTTTAATACTGTTACACATAACCAATTTTTGCGATAAAGAAAGTGCATTATTATAATCTTTAATAGTGCGAACGGTTGCAATTTTTTTGCCGTTATAAACAACATCGTAAGCAAGTGTTACGCCAACCGAAAGACAAACAGCCAAAATAGTAGCCGCCATAAAAACACTAAAACCCGCAATTATGTATTTACGCATATTTGCCTTATGAGAATTATAAAAAGCAACAATAGCAATTTTTACGGTTTTAAAGAATTTTAAAACCGCATTAAAGCAAGCAACAAAAAAATTTGCCGTTGCCTTCGCTGCAATGCTAATAGCTTTAACAGTTTTATTAAAAATTTTTTGGAAAAACGCCAATATTTTTTTCAAAAAAACAAGTCCTTTCAACAAAAAATAAAAAAGGTTACAAAATTGTTACCATCTTATTATAACAAATAGTTACAAAATTGCAACCTTTTTTTAAGGTTTTAAAAAAATATTAACATTTTACACAAAAAAGATTAGAACATTGACATTTGATTTGTATCAGGTATTGCATCTAAAACCCCTAAATCGTTAAGCGACTGCATAACTGCTTTTGTAACGCCGGCTTCAATTTGGAAATCTTCTTTTGAAATGTAATTGCCCTTTTGCGCCGTTTCATAAACTGCAAAGGCCGCTTTATCACCCATTCCCGAAATTGCACCGAACGGCAAACGCATTTTTCCGTTTTCGGGAACATATTTAACGGCGTGTGATTTGTTTAAATCTACAGGCAAAATTTCAATTCCGCGCGCAAGCATTTCGTTAAAGATATAAAGGTTATCTAAAACCGAAAGTTCTTTTGCCGAAGCTTCTTTGCCCTTTTGCTTAATACTGTTAATAGCACTTACAACGGCGCCTCTGCCCTTTGTAATAATATCAACTTCAACATCTTCGGGTCTTGCTGTAAAGTAAGCACAGTAAAATTCAAGCGGTTTGTAAACTTTGTACCAAGCTAAACGCAAAGCCGAAATAACATATGCTGCAGCATGAGCTTTTGGAAACATATATTTAATCTTTTTACAAGAAGCAATATACCATTCGGGCACGCCAACAGCGCGCATATCGTTTTCCATTGCTTCCCAATCTTCCTTAGAAACAATGCCTTTTGCAATTAAACCTTTACGAACAGTTTCGGTAATTTTAAACGCTCTGCCGTTTTCCATACCTTGGTTAATAAGGTAAACCATAATATTATCACGCGTTCCTATAACGTTGGCAATGGTGCAAGTACCGCTGTCAATAAGGTCTTTTGCATTGCCAAGCCAAACGTCGGTACCGTGTGAAAGACCTGAAACCTGCAATAAATCGGAAAAGCATTTTGGCTTACAGTCAACAAGCATTCCCATTACAAAGTTAGTACCAAATTCGGGAACGCAATAAGTACCAGTTTGCGAAAATATTTCTTCGGGTGTAACACCAAGCGCTTCGGTAGAAGTAAACAAACTGTACACTTTTGGGTCACTCATAGAAATATCGGTGACCTTAATACCGGTGTATTCTTCAAGATATTTATAGGTAGTAGGCACAACGTGACCAAGTTCATCAAGTTTTAAAATGGTATCGTGAATGGAATGGAAATCAAAATGAGTTGTAAGAATATCAGAATCGGGGTCGTCAGCCGGGTGCTGAATTGGGCAAAAATCGTAAATTGATTTATCCCTTGGAACAATTACCATACCCGCAGGATGTTGACCTGTTGTGGCTTTTATTTTAGAGCCCTCAACAAGTTTTGCCAACCTATTTATTTCTGCTTGGCTTAAGGTTATTCCCTTTTCTTCACAATATGCCTTTACAAAACCAAACGCAGTTTTTTCGGCAATGGTAGAAATTGTACCTGCCTTAAACACGTTTTCGCGGCCGAACATTTTTTCGGTGTACTTTTGCACTTCAGTTTGAAATTCATCTGAAAAGTTAAGGTCAATATCGGGTACTTTATCGCCTTTAAAACCAAGGAATGTTGCAAAAGGTATATCGTGACCGTCACGTTTATAGGGAGTGCCACATTTTGGGCAGTTCTTTTCGGGCAAGTCAAAGCCCGAGCCAACATCTTTACTGCTAAAAAATTCACTAAATTTACATTTAGGACAGTAATAATGCGGTGGTAACGGATTAACTTCAGAAACACCTGCCATTGTTGCAACAAACGAAGAGCCAACGCTGCCACGCGAACCAACCAAATAACCGTTTTCTTCGCTATACGACACAAGTTTTTGCGCCGAAACGTACATAATTGAATATCCGTTGGAAATTACACCGTCAAGTTCGGTAGCAAGACGGTCTTTAACAATATCGGGAATTTCGCCGTTATAACCGTAAGTGTTCATTGCCCTATCCCAACAGGTTTTACGCAGTAACTCATCCGAACCTTCAATAACGGGCGGGTAATTGCCCTTTGGCACAGGAATAACACTACCGTCAACCATATTGGCAATTTTATTTGGGTTATCAATAACAAATTCTTTTGCACGTTCACCAAAATAATCAAATTCTTTTAACATTTCATCGGTTGTCTTTAAAAACAACGATGCCTGATGGTCAAAATCGGCAAAGCCCTGTGCGGCTAACAAAATTTTTCTTATAATTGCATCTTCTTCGTTCAAAAAATGCACATCACCCGTTGCAACAACGGGAAGATTTAATTTATCACCGATTTCAACAACTTTTCGGTTAAAGTTTTTAATAACTTCATCGCTTGTTACGTGCTTAAAACGGTTTGGAGTAACAACACCTTTTTTATTAACTTTATCGGGTTTACCTGAATCCCTAACCATAAATTGGTTGTTTGAAAGCGGTTGAATTTCCAAGTAATCGTAAAACTTAGCAATTTCTAAAATATCTTCTTCGCTTTTACCGTCAACAATAGCAGTATAAAGTTCACCTGCTTCGCAGGCGCTGCCAACAATTAGGCCCTCGCGATGCTTTATAAGTTCGCTTTTTCTTGTAAGGGGACGCCTATAATAATCTTCAATATGCGCCTTAGAAACAAGAGTGTAAAGGTTTTTAAGACCAACAAGGTTTTTAACAAGAATAATTTGATGATAACGCTGAAGTTTTGTAATATCAGTTTCGCCCTTAGTGTCATCAACAAAATATGCCTCAACACCGTAAATTAGTTTAAAATCGCCGCCATTTTTTTGAATTTTCCCAACAGCAGAAGCCGCCGCGGGATAGGACTGAACAACACCGTGGTCGGTAATGGCAATTGCTTTATGGCCATATTCGTAAGCTTTATTTATAACACTTTCGGCACTGCAAACAGCGTCTTTCATTGACATATTTGTATGGCAATGAAGTTCAACGCGTTTTTCTTCTGCTACATCTTTTTTCTTGCGTTTAACGGCAGTTGCCATAGATTTTGGTTCAAGCACATAATCGTGAATAAAATTATCAAAGGAATATGTACCGCTAAAAACAATTACAGCCCCGTTTTTAACCTTTTTAATAGTTTCCATTTTTTCGGGGTCCATAAACATTTTGGCAAAAATAGAATCGGTACCGTCGCTTAAACAAAAACTAACAACAACCTTTGCACCGCGTTTGGTATTTATATTCTTTTCTTCATAACCAAACACTTCGCCCCAGCCCGAAACCAAAATCTTTTGATTTGCTTCAGTGGGTTTATTTAACATATTAAGCGGTGTTTTTTTGCCGTCTATACTTTTGCCGTAAAACAAGGTAACTTCGCTTAAAATTTCGGGCAAATCTTCACTTACAACCACAGTTTTTTCTTCATAAACAGGTTGTTCGTAAATTGGTTCATCTATAGGTTCGGGCAACGGGTAATCGTAATCAATTACAGGCGGTTCTTCCAAAACCGGTGCTTCTTCGGTTTTTAATACACCGCAAAATTCAACATCAATTTGTTTGTTAAACAAATTATAAATTTCTTTTTGAAATTCTTTAACAAACCCTGCCCTTTCAATTACTTCAAGACCACCTTTTTTAAGTTCAATTTTAACTGTGTTGCCGATTAAATTAAATTCGGCATCATTTAAAAAACCGTTAATAAACGAAAGCTTATATGTAAGTTTTTCGGCAACGTCAATACATGCTTGTTTGCAAAAACAATCGTTTAAATAAACATAATTAACTGTTACTGCTTTTAACTTAAGTGCGTTTTTAATGCAGTTAACAAACGCATCTGTATACTGTTTTTTTATGTATGTTTCGGTATTTACTTCAACGTAAATAACGCGGTTTTCGGTATCAATATCGCACTTGCTGAGTATTGCATCGCTAAACGCGTTGGTTAGTTGAAGCGTTAAAATATCTGAAAACACATCACAAAATTTTGCCGACATAAATTCACCTTATAAACTTTCTATTTCCTTTTCCAAAGCGCTAATTAGTTCCGCTTCGGGTATATTACTTTTAATTATTTCACCTTTTTTAAACAATACGCCATTGCCTTTTCCGCCTGCAATGCCGATATCGGCTTCACGCGCTTCGCCAGGGCCGTTTACAACACATCCCATAACGGCAATGGTTATATTTTTGTTTAAATTTTTAAATTTATCTTCGATTTTATTTGCAAGGCCAATTAAATCAATTTGGGTTCTGCCACAGGTCGGGCAAGAAACAAAATTTACGCCGTCTTGTTTAAGACCTAATGATTTAAGTAAATCTTTTGCACAATATACCTCTTTGACAGGGTTATCGGTAAGAGAAACACGAATTGTTGAACCAATACCGCGAAGCAAAAGTCCGCCAATTCCCGCAGCAGATTTAATTAAACCTGCATTATAAGTACCCGCTTCGGTTACACCCAAATGCAAAGGATAATTGCATACTTCACTTGCTTTAACATAAGCATCATACATCATTTGAACATTAGAAGATTTTAGTGATAAAACAATATCACCGAAATCAAATTTTTCTAAAAGTGAAATATGGTAAAGTCCGCTTTCCACCAAAGCATCGGCAGTAACATGGCCGTATTTAGCAAGAATGTTTTTTTCAAGCGAGCCCGAATTAACACCAATTCTTATTGGAATATTTTTTGCTTTACAAGCATTTGCAACAAGTTTTACCTTATCTTCTTCCCCAATATTTCCGGGGTTAATTCTAATTTTATCAATACCCGCAGCCACGCTTTCAAGCGCCAAACGGTAATCAAAATGAATATCGGCAACAAGCGGAATATCAACTTCGCTTTTTATGGCATCTATTAAACGAACGGCATTTTTATCGGGTATAGCAACGCGTAAAATATCGCAACCCGCCATTTTAAGTTGTTTTGCCTGTTCAACGTTACCCTTAATATCGGTAGCAATAACGTTAAGCATTGATTGAACGCTTATATCGTTATTTCCGCCAAGCAATACACCGCCAACATTAACCGTTCTTGTTTCTTTTTTCATAATTTTCCTCACGTAAATAATGCGATTATATCTTTAAATGTAATTAAAAGCATAATTAAAAGCAAAAGCGCAAGGCCAACACCATGCACAATGCCTTCAAACCTTTTGGGTATGGGTTTTCTTATAATCATTTCAACAAAAATAAAGAAAATTCTTCCGCCGTCAAGCGCAGGTACGGGTAATAGATTAAACACACCCAAGTTAATGGTTATAAGCGCCATAATTGGCAACAAATTTAAAAAACTTTCCTTTGCTGCGCTTCCAATTGTGGCAGTTACACCCACAGGACCCGAAACGGCACTTATGCCGTATTTTCCGCTTAATAAATCAACAAGCGAAAACCACACAACCCTGCAATAAGAAAAGGTTGTTTTAAAGGTATGGCTAATATAACTGCCAAGCGTTTTCTTTTCGCCATAAACTTTAAAATCAAGGTCAACATAAGAAATACCGTCAATTGTTTCGGTGTTAAAGGTTACATCTTTAAGCAATAACTTTTCGCCGTTGCGTTTAACCAAAATATCCAGTTTCCCGTCATCAACCGCTGTAAAGGCATAAGAAAGGTCCATATAACTGTAAATTCTTCTGCCGTCAATTTTAATAATTTCATCGTTAACCGCTAAACCGCTTTGCTGACTAAGGGCATTTTCATCAAACTGTGCCACAACGTTTGAGGTAAACATTTTGCTACCTGACAGAATGATTGCAACAAGCAAAAGTCCCAAAATTAAATTAAAAATTGCGCCCATTGCGGTAATTATTAAACGTTTCCACGCTTTTTGATTACAAAAAGCACGGCTGTCTTCACTTTTTTCATCTTCCCCTTCCATAGCGCAATAACCGCCAAAAGGAACAAGGTTAAACCTGTAAAGCGTTTCTTTGCCCTGTTTTGAAAAAAGTTTAGGGCCAAAACCAACCGCAAATTCATTAACTTTAACGCCAAAGGTTTTAGCGGCAATAAAATGGCCAAATTCGTGGATAATTATTAGCACAAGAAACACTAAAACTGCCACAAAATATGGCCATACATTATTTAAAAATGATAGAATATCAACCACTCCGTAAAACTATTTATTGTAATTATTAAGCACAAATTCCCTTGCGGTTTTATCACACAAATAAACATCTTGCAAGGTGTAACTTTCCACTTCTTTTTGAGCGTTTGTTGCGGCTTCTACTAAATCGCCAATTTGCAAAAAGCTAATTTTCTTTTGTAAAAACAGTTTAACAGCTTCTTCGTTTGCGCCGTTTGCCGCACAAGGTTTTAAACCGCCTTTGTTTATTGCATCAACACAAACTTTTAAACATTTAAAAGTATTTGTATCGGGTTTAAAGAACGTTAACTTACCTATTTTTGTTAAATCAAGCCGCTCACTGCAGGGGTATCTGTTAGGATAAGTTAGTGCGTAAGCAATAGGTAGTTTCATATCGGGAACACCCATTTGAACAATTAAACCGCCGTCGGTTAATTCAACTCCCGAATGAATAATACTTTCACGCTGAACAACAACGTCAATTTCGTTTGCAGTAATGTCAAAAAGGTGAACCGCTTCAATAACTTCTAATCCCTTATTCATTAAAGTTGCCGAATCAACGGTAATTTTTTGACCCATTGACCAATTCGGGTGTTTTAAGGTTTGTTCAACAGTAACGTTTTTTAATTCTTCGCGCGTTTTACCAAAAAACGGACCGCCCGAAGCAGTAAGCAAAATTCGCGAGAGGAAGCCGTTTGGCACACCTTGAAGCGACTGGAAAATTGCTGAATGTTCGCTGTCAACAGGATACATAACCGCATTATTATCTTTAATTGCCTTTGTTAAAAGATTACCGCCCGTTACTAATGACTCCTTATTAGCAAGTGCAAGTATTTTACCGCATTTTGCAGTTTCAAGCGAAGCAGGTAATCCCGCAATACCAACAACAGCATTTAAAACGGTATCGCCCTTATGATGAACAAGCTCTTTAACACTATCTTTACCGCCAACGACTTTTATATTTGTATCGGCTAAATTAAGGCGAAGTTTTTTTGCGGCATCTTCATTGGCAACACTAACAATATCGGGCAAAAACTCACGCGCTTGTTTTTCAAGCAAATGGATATTGCTGCCCGCTGCCAAAGCTGTAACTTTAATATTTTGCTGTTTGGCAACTTCTAACGCCTGTGTACCAATAGAGCCGGTTGAGCCAAGAATAATTAACTCTTTTGTCATTATATTAAACCTCTGCTAACAAAGAAAAGCAAAACAGGTGCTACTAAAAGTATGCTATCAAAACGGTCAAGTATTCCGCCGTGACCGGGTATAAGTTTTCCGTAGTCTTTAATGCCAACGTTACGCTTAATAACCGAAGCAAATAAATCGCCAAACATACCAAGTATGCAAAGCGGTACGGTAAGAATTAAAAGTGCAACCAAGTTTTTACCGCCGTTCATTGTAAAGCAAAGCAAAACGCTTACAAGTAAGCTTGAAACAATACCGCCAACCGCACCCTCAATTGTTTTCTTTGGGCTAATTTCGGGGCTAAGTTTATGTTTGCCCATTGTAACGCCAACAAAATATGCACCGCAGTCGCAAATAGAAGAAAAATTAAGTAAAAGTAACAAGTAAAATAAGCCGTTTTCACCTAAATACAAAAAGCGAAGCGAAGCAAATGCAAAGGAAAGAATTAACGGCATTGAAATTAAAGCAGAAATTGAATAAAGGGAAAACTGTTTATGCAAAACAACCGAAAGTAAAACCACAAGAACTACAAAACCCAAAGTTATGGTTTGTTCGGTTAAAAAACCAATGACTTTTTGTGTATAACCGCAAAAAGCAAAAAGGTTACCTGCCGAATAAATTGAAGCAATTAAAACAACCCATTTGTTTTTAACAGTACCTGTGTTGTAAAGCATTTCATAAACCGCCACTGCACAAAGAACTGCCAAAAAAACAGCCAAAACAAGCGGAATTTGTGCGCCAAGCAACAAAACGCCCACGCAAACTGCAATCATTACAGCACCTGAAATAATTCTTGTTAGCATACTAAACACCTCCAAAACGGCGATTTCGTTTATTGTAATCAATTATAGCGTTATCTAAATCATCGGTAGTAAAATCGGGCCAAAGCACATTACTGTACCAAAACTCGCTGTAAGCACCCTGCCAAATTAAAAAATTAGAAAGGCGGTATTCCCCGCTTGGTCTTATTATTAGTTCGGGGTCGGGATAGTTTTTTGTATAAAGATTTTGGCTAATTAGGTCTTCAGTAATTTCTTCGGCGGTAACACCATTTTCAATAATTTTTTTAACAGCATTTTTAATTTCATCTCTTCCGCCGTAATTAACCGCCAAGCAAGCGGTCATACCGGTTGCATTCTCCGAATCCTGACAAGCGGTTTTAATTAAATCGTTTATATCCTTTGGCAAAGCCGATAAATCACCAATAAACTGTAGTTTAATGTTTTCACCTTTAAAATTGGCTGAATTGGAAAGATAATCGCGAAGCAAATTCATAATTCCGTCTACTTCGGCTTTGGGGCGTTTCCAGTTTTCGGTTGAAAAAGCATAAACTGTTAAGTACTTTACACCGATTTTGTTACAGTACCTTGCAATCTCCTTAAACTTTTTTGCACCTGCTGAATGCCCAAAACTTCTTGGCATTCCCCTTTTTTTAGCCCAACGTCCGTTGCCGTCCATAATAATAGCAATATGTTTTGGAATTACCATGTTTTCTAAAACATTGTTTTTAAGAAGCAAGTTTATCACCCGTTTTATAATATTTCAAAATGTCATTGCAAGAAAACCTTACAATGACATTTCTTAATTTTTATAATTCAAGAACTTCTTTTTCTTTTAATGCCTGTAAAGAGTCGGCCTCTTTGCAGAATTTATCGGTGGAGTTTTGAATTTTCTTTTCACCGTTTTTCTCATCGTCTTCGGTAATTTCGCCTTTTTTCTTCATTGCTTTAAGTTTTTCTAAAGCGTCACGTCTAATGTTACGAACAGAAACTTTGCAGTCTTCAGCCATTTTTTTAATATCTTTAACAATTTCACGTCTGCGTTCTTCGGTTAAAGGCGGAAAACTAAGGCGAATGGCAGTACCATCGTTTTGCGGGTTAATGCCAATATCGGAAATCAAAATTGCCCTTTCAATATCTTTAAGTGTAGAGGAATCCCAAGGTTTAATTAAAAGAATTCTTGGTTCAGGCATTGAAATTGCCGCCATTTGCTGAATAGGTGTGGGAACACCGTAATAATCAACATTTACTCTATCAAGCACCGAAGCGTTTGCACGGCCTACTCTAACCGTTTTATAATCTCTTTCAAGTGCGTTAATCGATTTATCCATTCTTTCTTCTGTGTTTTTCAACAACAAATCCATAAAAAAGTTCCTCCTAAAATTATTTAACCAAAGTGCCTATTTTTTCACCCATTACTGCGTGAACAATATTGGCGGGGTCGTTTAAATTAAATACCTGAATTGAAATAGAGTTATCCATACAAAGCGAAGCCGCTGTGCTATCCATAACGTGCAATTCTTTTTGCAAAACTTCAATATAAGAAAGTGTTTCATATTTAACGGCATTCGGGTTAGTTTTTGGGTCGGAATCATAAACACCATCAACGTTTGTTGCTTTGAATATAACGTCGGCATCAATTTCGGCAGCGCGAAGTGCTGCGGCTGTGTCGGTTGAGAAGAAGGGGTTACCGGTACCGCAACCAAAAACAACAACTCTGCCCTTTTCTAAATGCCTAACCGCTTTATTTCTAATGTAAGGTTCAGCAATTTGGCGCATTTCAATAGCGGTTTGTACTCTTGGTACAACACCAACCTGCTCAAGACCGTCGGCAACTGCCAAAGCATTTATGCTTGTTGCAAGCATTCCCATATGGTCAGCGCGTGTACGGTCCATTTTTCCGCTTGAACGGCCACGCCAAAAGTTGCCGCCGCCAACAACAATAGCAACCTCAACACCTGCATCAACGCAAACTTTAATTTGTTCACAAATTTCAACTACTTTATCAAAATCAAGTCCGCTGCCTTTAGAACCCGAAAGAGCTTCGCCGCTTAGTTTTAAAAGAATTCTTTTATAAACCGGTTTCATACAAACACTCCTTAAATTTTTACTCGTTATTATTTTACAATATTCTAACCCTTATGTCAAACAGTATATTTATAAAATAATTATTTATTTATATTAGCGCTTAGTTCATCGCGCTTTAAAACTGCAGTTTCCCACTCTGAATACAAGTTTAAAAGCGCATTTTCATTCTCTTTAATTTTTAAATCAAGTTCGGTAAGTTTTTTAAAGTCAGATATATTTTCTTCGCATTCAAGTTCGCCTTTTAACCCTTTGTTTTCTTCTTCTAAAACCGCAATTTGTTTCTCAAGTTTTTTTACTGCGGTTTCAAGACGTGAAAGTTCTTTAAGCGGTGAAGTGTTTGCTTTTTTGGGCTTTTTTTCGGTTTTTTCGGTTACAAATTCTTCCTTTACCTTTTCTTTTTTTGAGTATTCATCAAATCCAAACGGATAAAAGGTTGCCGTATTATTTTCAAAAACAAGCAAACTGTCGCAAATCTGTTTAATAAAATACCTATCGTGCGAAACACAAATTACTGTGCCTGCATAGTTTTTAAGCATATCTTCAAGTGTTTCTTTACCCAAAATATCCATATGGTTTGTGGGCTCATCAAGAATTAGCAAATTGGGCTTCTTTTTAAGAATTTTGCACAGCGAAAGCCGAACTTTTTCACCGCCTGAAAGCACTTTTACGGGCTTAAAAACGTCTTCTCCCCTAAACAAAAAAGCCCCTAAATCGTTTCTTACTTCGGTTTGGGTAAGTGACGGGAATTCATCCCAATAATCTTCTAAAACAGTTTTTTCGCTAAAATACTGCGCAAAATTTTGGTCAAAATACCCCACTTTAACGTTTGTGCCAAAAGTAAACTCGCCCGAAAGCGCTATTGTTTTGTTTACAAGCGTTTTTAGAAAGGTTGATTTACCAACACCGTTTCCGCCAATTATGCCTAACTTTTGGCCTTTTTTAAGCGAAATATTAACAGATGCTAACACTTTTTCATAACCAACGTTTAAGTTTTTAACATCAAGCACACAGTTACCGCTTTCTATTGCGGGTGTAATATCCATTTTAAAACATCTTGTATCAAAATTTTCGGGGTCGGACACAACTTCCATTCGCTCTAAATATTTAATTTTAGATTGAGCCATTGCGGCCTTTGTGGCTTTATACCTAAACCGTTCTATAAGTTCGTTTAAGCGTTCGGTTTCTTTTTTATATTGTTCATAACGTTTCTTTTTAAGAGCAAAATCGTTCTTTTTAATTTCACAAAATTTCGAATAATTTCCGTTGTACTTTGTAATTTCGCCGTATTGAATTTCATAAACAACTTCGGCAATTTTATCTAAAAACAATCTGTCGTGCGAAACCAAAACAGCCGCGCAAGGATACGTTTTTAAATATTCTTCAAGCCACTCCACCGTTTCAATATCCAAATGGTTGGTTGGTTCGTCCAAAAGCAAAATATCCGGCTTTGATAAAAGCATTTTAATAAATGCTATTTTTGTTTTTTGCCCGCCCGAAAATTCACATAATTTCTTTTGTGTATCTTCTTTAGTAAAGCCGAATTTCTTTACAATAATTTCATATTCTTTTTGGTAATAATAACCGCCTAAAAGTTTAAAATGCTCTTGCAGTGAAGTATAACGTGCAGCCAATTCAATAGAAGAATCATTCTTCATTTTTTCAACCAGCAATTCCATTTCATCGCGCATTTTAAATATGTTATCAAACGCTTTTTTTACCTCAGTTTCAAAGGTAACGTTTCCATCTTTAAAGACAATTTGTTTAAGGTAACCAATAGAAACACCGTCGGGTTTTGAAATTATGCCGTTAAAAAGTTCAATTTCACCGTTTATAAGACGCAAAAGCGTAGTTTTTCCGCAACCGTTTCGGCCCACAACCGCAATTTTTTGCTTGTCTTTAATTTCAAAATTTATATTATCAATAATTGTTTTTTCGCCAAAAGAAACCTGGCCGTTAGTAATAGAAAAATACACCTTTTCACCGCCACTCAAATTTATAAATTATAATAACATAATCATTTAAAAATAACAACTGCGTTTAAATTAAATTTTAATGTTAATAATTAAATTGTATTAAATTTTAGGAGTTATTTTATGAAAAAAAGAAACACTGTACTGCTTGTTTTTTGTGTTATTTTGCTTTGTTCTTCATTATTTGCAAGTTTAATTTATATGTCAGCGAAAAGTGAAAAACTAATTGGTGTAAATGTTAAAAAAGAAAATGTCCCCTATTTTGCCGAAAGCGAACTTCCCAAAAACACTACCCTGCTTTTTAGTTTTGAAGACGGTTATGGTTTGGCTTTGCAACTTGATTTTCAAAATGCTTTTATTGACGCTGTTATTTTAGAAAAAGCAACCTTTGTAGAAGCCGAAAAGTATGGTTATTTTATTGAAGAAACCGTGTATTGCGATTATACATTTATACTTGATTTTATTGATGTTTTAGATGGTATTGAATTAAATATTTTTGGTGAAAAATTACGATACACCGGTGTTCAGGTGTGCAACATTCTTGCAGTTAATAATAAAAGCATTAAAACCAAGCGCGAAGTACTTTGCGCGGTTTTTGAAAAAATAAATAAAAACGGCTTTTCAAGTGAGGCGCTTTCGTGTATAATAAATAATACCAAAACAAGTTTAAGCGCACCCGATTGTTTTGGTTGGACAGAACACATTGCCAAAATGTGCGGAAGTTATAATATTGTAAACGAGGGATAATTTTTTGAAAAAAATAAAATGCTTTTTGCTGTGCTTTGCGTTAATATTAACCTTTTGTTCTTGCAAAGGTAACAACAATTCAAACTACGAAGCAATTATTAAAAGCGAAACGGGATTTAATGATAAAAAACCCGAAAACACGCCGTACGAAAAGGTTGTATTCACCGACGTTATGCCATGTAAAGAGGACGGATTGCAATCATTAAAATGCTATAACACCCTTACCGATATTCAAAAAAATCATTACCGATATATGAAAACAATGGTAACAGATTTTACCGAAGGTTTTGCAGTGCTTGGCGATTATTATAGCGCTTTTTACAGCGATATTTCGGTTGCATTTCATGCTTTAATGAACGATTTTCCCGAATATTTTTGGATGCCGTCTTCTTATTACGTTTCAACGGTAAACGAAAAAGGAAGTATTGCTTTTAAGAGAAGCTATAACGACGATAAATTTCTTTTTAACAAAAAGAAAGCCGAAGACAAAAAAGAAGAAATTTACGAAGTAATTTACGAAATTTCTGAAAAAGCCGCGAAAGAAACCACTACATATAACAAAGCAAAGGTTTTGCACGATGAACTTTGCAAACGTGCGCGATATGCAACCGATTATACCGACAATGAAATTTATTCGGCTTACGGTGCATTGGTAAACGGCATTGCCAACTGCGAGGGATATTCAAGGGCTTATCAACTTTTGTGCAACGCAACGGGTATTGAAAACACTTTAGTATGCGGTACTTCAAAGGGTGTTGGGCATTTATGGAATATGGTTAAAACCGAAGACGGTTGGTACCACGTTGACTGCACATGGAACGATTTAGCAAAAGATTACACCTACACTTATTTTTGTTTAACCGACAGTCAAATTATTACTGACCACGATATTGATAAAGATTTTAAAAATGCCGACCCTACCGCTATTTCACTAGGTCACAGTTTTAACTTTAATAAACCGACTTCCGCAACTATTAAAAACGATTATTTCACTAAAAACGGCTTGATTTTAAAGCACAACAACACACAAAAAATGGCTGAAGAAATAGTTTACCAATATAGAAACGGAAACAGCACAGCGCAGTTTTGTTTCGAAAACGATACCGAATGTGAAAAGTTTAAGTCAAACTATAAACCGCTAATTACAGAAGTGCAAAAGGCGGTAAACAAAACCTTATCAAACAAAAAGGTTAAAATTAAAACAATTTCCTTTAGCGGAAACACCTGCATATTGAAGTTTGATTATTAATATTTTTAGAGGGGAAATTTCCCCTCTTTATTTTTTTGTTGACATTTTTAATAAAATAGTGTATTATTGAAATAGTACAGTAGTACAAAAAATACGAAAGGAGCAGAATATGGGGTGGCATCTTGATAAAAACAGGCCAATTTGTCCGCAAATTTGCGAACAAATTTCGGTTGAAATTGCAAACGG
>JAZOOT010000008.1:0-31294 GCA_045655165.1 Acutalibacteraceae bacterium | reverse complement strand
AGGTACAATCGAGGGTGCATCATCTGCTACGCTTACCTTAGACTATACTACACCGCTTGCAAATCTTGAGCTTGAAAACGATGATAAATTTATTGAAGGTTTCTATAAAGATTCTGCATTTACACAAAAGGTTACAACCTTTGACGGTACTTTTAATGTAGTTTATGTTAAATGGACCGACGTTGACACTTTAGAAAAATATGAGTATGGTTATACACTTAAAAACGTTGAACATACAAGGGAATTTTCTAACAGCGGAAGATATGCTTTAAAAGCCGAAGTAACAGGTGAAGACACAGCAGTTGCCGGTATTAAGAAGGCAGAAAAAAATGCAACCTACCTGGTTTCCTTTAAGTATTTTGCACCCGCAGGCACAAGTGCAAAAATTTCGGCTGGTACAGTTGAATTTGATGAAAACCACACAGCCACCGCGTATAACGATTTTGCGGTTGAAGTTAACGGTGCTTCGGGCGTTGAAATTTTAGAAGATGGAACAACCGAGTGGAAAACTGCTACCGTTGCGTACACCGAAAACGCTGCAAAAACAAGCAATATGGTTACCGCTTTGTTTGTAAACCAAGTTGGTGACGGCAGTTCCACAGTTTATATTGATGATGTTAAGGTTATCAAAGTTGCTGATACCTTTGGCTTTGTAATTTACGATACAATGGGTTATGACGGTACTGCAACATATGTTTACGGCGCAAAACAAACTGCATTAAACAACCCCACAATCGCGCTTGACGGTTATACTTTAGACGGTTGGTACACCGATAAAGGTTTGACCGGTAGTTTTGCCGATACCGTAATTACAGGCAAAACAAAGGTTTACGGTAAATTCACCGCTAAAACTACTTCCGTAGTGGGTGACGTTAACGCCGATGGTGAGCTTGATGTATTTGATTACGCTCCTGTGAAAAAGTTTATTTTAGGATTATCTACTAAATTACCCAATTCTGCAGATATGGACCAAAACGGTAAAATTAACGCAATGGACCTTGTTTTATTGCGCAAGCAAATAAATGAGAAAAACTAATATTTAAAACACCGCCTACACGAAAGTGTGGGCGGTGTTTTTTTACTTCTAAAAACCTTGTCAAAATGCCTGATAAAAAATGTAAAGATTTTAGAGTTATAAACCGAGTTATGCACCCTTGTTATGCGTTTTTTTGAAGTTATGAACATAGTTATGAACAATTTCGGCTAAAAAATAGCCGAAATTTTTGTTTTTTTATGGCAAGTAATGGCAAAAAAGTAAAAACAATTATGTCGGGAATGTCGCAAATTTACCCGTTAGAATAAATTTGCTCAAGGAAAAACGGAGGTGCAAAACGTGGAAGCAAAAGCTACCAAAGAAATGAAAGATTTGCTTAAAACAAAACTTACCGAAGAAGAAAAACAGCGTTTAAAGGAAGATGGGTTTACCTTTAAAAATCCCACAAAGCAAACCTTGCTTTTAGTGGCGCTTTACAAAAAAGCGGCAAACGGCGATATGACTGCTATAAGAGAAATAAACGCCATGATAGCAGGCGGTGAGGTTTTGCAAAGTGAGGGCGTGCGGATTATTGACAATGTTGGACGTTTCATTAGCTGACGTAATCGGGGGCGGATACGACCGCTTTTGGAACTGCAAAAAACGATACCGCGTTTTAAAGGGAGGCAAGGGTTCTAAAAAATCAAGCGTAACGGCACTTAACTTTATATATCGGCTTATGCGGTATAAAGATACAAATTTACTTGTTGTTCGCGCCGTTATGAACACTCACCGAGATTCCACCTTTGCCCAACTTGTTTGGGCGCAGGAAAAACTAAAATGCGCTCATCTTTGGAAGAACACCGTTTCGCCAATGGAAATGACCTATTTGCCAACCGGCCAAAAAATTCTTTTTCGCGGGTTTGACGACGTTTTAAAACTTGCTTCAACCACCGTAAGCAAAGGATATTTAAACTTTGTGTGGGTTGAAGAGGCATTTGAAATATCAAACGAAGAAGATTTTGACAAACTTGATTTATCGGTACCGCGAGGTAAAACGGCGGACGGAATTTTTAAGCAAACCACCTTAACCTTTAATCCTTGGAGCAAAGAGCATTGGCTGAAAAAACGTTTCTTTGATAAAAAGCAAGAAGCTGTTGAAACCTTTTCTACCAATTATTTATGCAACGAATTTCTTGATGAAACCGACCGCGCCGTTTTTGAAGAAATGAAAAAAACAAATGCCAGAAAATATGCGGTTGCAGGGCTTGGAGAATGGGGAATAAGTGAAGGGCTGGTTTTTGAAAACTGGGAAACGGGCGAAATTGCCGAAAGCGAACTTAAAAGCGAAGAATGGCGCGCTTATTTTGGTTTAGATTACGGTTACACCTGTGACCCAACCGCCTTTATTGCCTTTTATGTAAACACCGAAAAAAAGATTATTTACGTGTTCGAAGAATTTTGCAAAAGAGGTATGCTTAACAGTGAAATTGCAAAAAAAATTAAAGAAATGGGCTTTTCAAAAGAAAAAATCCGCGCTGATGCCGCCGAGCCGAAATCTAACGAAGATTTACGGCAAATGGGCATACCGCGTATTACGGCATCGGTTAAAGGGCGCGACAGTTTACTTAACGGTATAGCAAGAATCAACGAATATAAAATTATTGTTAATAAAAAGTGTCTTAATACCATAAAAGAACTGTCGAGCTACATTTATTCAGACAAATGCAATGAAAAGGGCAGACGGCTTCCCGTTGATAAAGATAATCATTTAATGGACGCCATGCGGTATGCATTTGAAGATGTGAAATTCAAAAATAGCCAAGAAGAAAAGATTAAAAACAGTAATAAAAATATTTTGTTTAAGAGGTGGGACGAATGTTGATTTACACAATTATTATAACTGCCGTTACCGCATTTATTTTAGGGTTTATTGTGGGTTATTTTTTGGGGAACAACACCCCAAAAAGCGAAGAAATGATAAACACTTTAAAATTTGAACCAACATTTTCAAAAGATCTATTGGCTTTTTTGAAATATGACGGTACGGCACAGGAGGTATAAAAAATGGAAGCAAATGCAGAAAGTTTAAAGGTGCAGTTTGGCGAAAAGGTTTTGGATATTGACCAAACCGAAGCACTTCGCCTTCTTCATGCCGAAGAAGAACTGAACAAACTAAATTCTGAAATTTTAGGTTTGGCAAAGAATGAAAACCAATCGGTTTTTCAGTTTTTAGAAGACTTAAGAAACCAAAAAAACAACCAACATTTGCAGGGCTTGGTTGATGCTTGCGGCGGTAACGAAGAAACGGCGCGGTATATTATGGACCTTGAAAAAGGCGAAGACAAGGGTGAATTTTTTGGGCAAAAAGATTTATTTGACTTTTTCCCCGAAATAAATATAAACGATTTGCCCGATTGCGTTAAAGAAAATTCGAAAAACTTTAACACCAATATTTTAGATGAATATTTGCGCTTTAAAGCGCGCGAAGAAATCAATCAGCGAAGCAAAGAGGCACAAGAAGAAAATTATAACAATTCTTCGGTTGGCTCAATGCGAAATGCAAATACAAATGAAATATCCCCCGAAAGATACGAATTTTTAAAAGGTCTTTGGGGATAAAAAAAGGAGAAAAATTATGTCAATAAATTCTATTGAAACAGCAACTGCTTATTCGGGCGAACTTGATAAGTTATTTGCCCAAAAAAGCGTAACCGGCATTTTTGCCGATAACGTTTTAGGCGCAAAATTTGTTGGTGCCAAAACTGTTATGATTCCCGAAGCCGATTTTGTTGGCCTTACCGATTACGACCGCAAAAACGGTTTTACAAACGGCACTATTACCGTTTCTAACAAACCTTACACCATGAAAATGGACCGCGCAAGGTCGCTTCAAATTGACCGCGAAGACCTTGACGAAACAGGTGTGGCTAAACTTGCGGGCTCTATTCTTGGTGAATATGTTCGCACCAAAGTAGCACCCGAATGTGATGCTTACGTGCTTTCTAAAATTGCAAATATTGCGCGAAACAACGGTAACTGCATTGAAGACATAAACAAAGACCCGTATGAAGCGTTTGTTGAAATTACAAGAGAAGTAAGCAAAGCATCGGGTTACGACAGCGAACTTGTTGCTTTTGTTGAAAGCAATGTTTATGCACGTCTTTGCAACGACAAAAACGTGGCAGGTCTTATTAACACAACAGTTTTCAAAAACGGCGAAGTTGATAATACAGTTAAAACACTTAACGGCGTGGAGCTTATTCCTGTTGTTAGTGACAGAATGTTAAGCAATTACACCTTTAATAATACCGAAGAAGGCGGTTTTACACCTATACAAGTTGCATCACAAAACTATATTATTGTTTGCCCCAAAACAAGTGTTCATCTTGTTAAGAAAACCGAAAAAATGCGTGTTTTCACGC
Organism: Acutalibacteraceae bacterium; assembly: GCA_045655165.1. Classification (GTDB taxonomy): domain Bacteria; phylum Bacillota; class Clostridia; order Oscillospirales; family Acutalibacteraceae; genus SIG607. The sequence goes on along the minus strand of JAZOOT010000008.1, from coordinate 26,896 downwards.
CCGAACAAAACCCCACAGCCGATGCTTACAAATTTGATTTCCGTATTTATTATGATGCATTTGTTAAAAACAGCGAAGTAAATACAATTTGGGTGTGGGCATCTTCTCCTATGAACTTTGAAGCAGGGCCTGACAATATTACTCAAGACCAAATGAGAAATGGTGAATTTAGCGAATTTTCGCTTCTCCCAAAGACTGAATTTGAAGGCGAACTTACATACCAGTGGTATGAATGTAATAAAGACGGTTCTGGCGAAAAGAAACTTCGCGGTCAGACAAGAGAAGTCTTGCCGTTTAATGAAATTACCCTTAAAAATACCAACCAGTATTTCTTTGCAAAAATTTACCTTAATGGCATCTTGATTCAGAACACATATATTCTTACGGTAAGAGTTTAATAAATTTTAGGGGGCAGATGACCTCTGCCCCTGTTTAAAAAGGAGAATGATATGTTAAATACTCCGAATGAAATTGTAAAACAGTATAACGTATCACAAAATGTTAAAAGTTTAATGGGCAGCCGAGGTTTGTTTGAACAAACAAAAATGAACGAAAGGTTTTATGAGGGTGACCAATGGTACGGCACAGCGTATAACAGTTCGCGTCCGCTTGTAAGGCACAACATTATAAAACGTATTGGCGAATATAAAATGGGTGTCTTGGCTGGTGAAGAAACCGAAATTACTTTTGGCGAAAGCGAAAGCGCAAAAGCACTTGATTCTCACTTTAAATATTGGTCAAGGACAAAACACCTTGAAGAAAAATTAGCCACAGTATTAAAGGACAGTTTTATTAGCGGTACAGGTGTGCTTTATACATATTGGCAAAGCCAAGAAAACGGCGAAGCCGATATTAACTGCGAAGTTTTAGATATTTTAAACATTGCGTTTGGTGATTGCACACTAGACGACGTGCAAAAGCAACCTTTTATTATAATTAAAAATTTCCGCGATACCGAAACTCTTAAAAACACTGCAATTTATTTTGGCGCCAATAAAACGGCAGTAGCCAATATTAAAGCGGATTACGGCGATAAAACAAGCGTTTATACCAAGTTTTACAAAGAAAAGGATAAAAACGGCGAAATTAAAGTTAAGGCAGTGGTTGTAACCGAAAACGCGGTTATTCGCCAGCCGTTTGATACAAATTTAACCCTTTACCCAATTTGCATTTTTGCTTGGGAAAAGGTTAAAAACAACATTTTTGGGCAAAGCGAAATAACCAACATTTTGCCCAACCAAATTGCAATAAACCGTCTTATTACGGCGCAGGTTTGGGCATCTATGAGTATGGGTATGCCCATTATGGCAGTAAATGGCGATACCGTAACGGGTGAAATTAGCAACGACCCCGGCCAAATTATTAAGGTTTACGGCGCGGGAGAAGACGTTGCCGGGGCAATACACTTTATAACCCCGCCCGATTTTTCGGAAAACTTTAACAAGGCAATAACTTCGCTTACCAACAATACTTTAGAAATGTGCGGCGGCGCGGGTGCGCTTTACACAAACATAAGTTATAACAACACCGCCGCCATAAACGCTATGGTTAAGAATAACGATATTTCTATTAAAATTTTAAAAATTCGTTATTTAGATTTCCTTTTGGAAGCAGCGCAGATTTGGTTAGATTTTTGTCTTAAATATTATAACGGCCGAACACTTAAAGGCAATGAAAAATTTGTGTGGAGCGGAGAAAAATACAAGGGCGCGGAATTTAACATTGAGGTGAAGCAAAATGATAGCGAATGAAATTTTTAACACTGCATGCTTAATTTGTTTGCGAAATGAAGACGAATTTTTAGAGCAAGGAAACGCCCTAACCCAAAAGAAACTGCTTATTGTGAATTTGGCACTTAGGGAATTTAATTTGCCAGCGGTTACCGATATTAACGGGGAAGTAGCAACCGATAATCTTAAATTAGACGCGGTTTGCTATATGGCGGCAAGGGCAATAGCTTCGTATTTTAACGACAGTGTAAAACTTATTGAACTTACCGAAATTTATAATTCTAAAAGGGCAAAGGCACTAAGCAGCATAACGGTAAAAACCGATACTTTGCCGTGTGTTTAAGGGGGCTTTAAATGAAATATAAAACCCCAAAAGAAAAGCAAAGGAAACTATTTTATTGCGATAGTTTCAGCGGTTTAAATTCGGCAGATGATTTGCTTACGCTTAGCGAAACACAATTAAGCGAATGTGTTAATTTGTGGAACTCAAACGGCGTGTTATCTTCGCGACCTGGGCTTAAAGATTCTGCAATTGCACTTCAAAAAAATGCAAATTGTTTAGACAAAATATACCAATCAGACATAAACCCCGTTACAGTAAACGGGTTTAGCAAAATTTTTGCTATTTCCGAACAGCATGTTGACAGGATTAAATTTAGGGCTTTTTTAACAAATAAACATAATGATGTTCACGCATTATCGGTTATTGAAATAGAAAAACCAACACCTTTTTCGTATGTTGAACTTAAAAATGCGGTATTTATAAACGATACAACCGTTTGCGAAAGCGGTGTAGTTTTGGTGCTTGCGCTTTGTGAAACTCTTAATGGAACAGTTAGAAAACGTGTTGAATTTTACGGTTTGCAACACAAATTTTTTGTTTGGGAAAAAATAAACAAGGAAAACTTTTATACACCCGTGGTTTTGGTTAACGGCAGGGGTAATGTGTTTGAAACGGCATACGACCCTGAAGGGCTTGACACAATAAAACCACGGCTTTTAGAAGAAGTTAATATTCTAAACGGAAGATTTAGGGCATATTTTCGTACCGACGGTTTTTCTTGGATATTTAAATTACCGGTAAATGATTTATCTTATAAAGAAGAAGATGAATTTTATGTTCATTATAACTATATTGGCGAAACAATAACATTTAAAATATCGCGCTACAGCGAATACGACACACAAAAAATTGCCGGAAAAGAAGTAACTTGTGTTCTTAACAGAAAAGAGGGTATTATTACCTTTAAGCACGGCGAAGATGTGTATTGCGTGCCAGCCAGTGGCGGGGGTATTAACTCGCTTTGCGTTGAAGGGGTTAAAAATGTTTACGAACAAGATTTTGACCTTTTTGGCAGTGAAACACAATCAATATTGGCAGATGCTCGGCTTCTTCGTAGTTCGGCCGAAAACAACAGCAATAAAATTTATTATAGCGGTAAAGCAAACTATTTCTATTTTTGTGAAAACAATTACTTTGAAGTTGGCGGAAACAGCGAACCTATAACCGCTATGGCTTTTCAAAACCGCTATTTGTTTGCCTTTAAAGATAATTCAATTTATCGTTTAAAATTTTCCGATACTTTAGGTTATGATATTGAAAAAATAATAAAAGACGGCAATAAAATGCCAAACACATCGCTTTCGGTTAGCATAACAAAAGTACACAATGCCATTGGCTGTGATTGCCCTGAAAGTGTTAGGTTTTGCCAAAACCGACTTATTTGGTACCATTCAAGCGGTGCAGTTTACACCCTTTACGGAAGCAACACTTATACCGAAGGCAGTATTTACACCCTTTCGCCAAATATTAAAAATATGCTTGATATTCCTTATGAAGATATAACAAATGTTTCGGCTTGTGTAAAAGACGGATACTATTTTCTTAACTACAAGAATAAAATATTTGTAATGGACGGTAATGTAAGCGGGTTTACATATTTATCGGGTTCCGTGCAAAAAGATGGTGGAGGCGGACTTAACTGGTTTTATTGGGAATTTCCGCAAAATATTCGGCTTAAATGCCTGTATTCGTTATCGCGTGAACTTTTTGCTGTTTACGAAGGAAACCGCACAGAAAGCTATATTGTTGTTGCGGGCTTTGGCGGAGAACAGGATGGAGTAATAATAGATGCTGAAACAAGCGGTGTTGTTAATATAAAAGTTACTTTTGCTTCGGCTCTTTTTGGAACAAAAATTAAAGAAAAAAAGAGTTTAACCAAAGCAAGTATGCTTTTAAAAGCAGAACACCAGGTTTCGTTTAGTGTGTTTTCTGAAGATAATTCCGGAAAGGAAATTAAAACAACCCAAGGCGGAAAACTAAAGCGGCAAAATTTGCTTTGCAGTTCAAAGAATGTTTTTGGCGCAGGAATTAAAATGACTGCTATCGCACCGGTAGTAATTGCAGACGTTGCTTTTGAATTTTTGGTATAAGGTGATTAGATGATAAGGATAATGGCGGTGCTTTTGTGTGTTTTTTTGCTTTGCGGGTGCGTGTATGCACCGCAAGAACAGGAAAATTTTATGTGCGGTGTTTGGGTTACATACAGCGAACTTGAAAAAATGGGCAACGGCGGGTTTATGCAAAACTTTAGTAATTTTATAAATGATTGTAAAGAAACCGGAATAACCGATATTTTTGTGCACACCGTTGCCTTTTGCGACAGTATTTATAATTCAAATTACTACGAAAAACGCGGGTGGTGCAAAGACCTACCGTTTGACGTTTTAGAGCACATAATTGCTGTTTCGCACAAAAACGGCATAAAGGTACACGCCTGGATAAATCCTTACCGAATAAGTTTTAAAAAAGATTTTACCCTTAGCGGTAAATTAAATTATTTAAACCAAGAGACCTCGCATATTGATGAGGGCACCTATTTAAACCCGGCATCACAAAACGCGCGGCTTCTTGTTAAAAACTGCGTTTTAGAACTTATGGCAAATTACGAAATAGACGGGGTACATTTTGACGATTATTTTTACCCTACTACCGCTCCCCAATTTGATTATAAGTTTTATAACGAATATACAGCCAAAACAGAAAACCCATTACCGCTTGAAGACTATCGCCGTCTTCAAACCGCCCTCTTAATTAGCGAAGTGGGTAAAACTGTTAAAATGGCAAAAAAAGATATACTGTTTAGCGTAAGTCCGGCGGCAGATATTGAAAGAAACCACAACCTTCTTTATGCCGATATTTCATTTTGGTGTAAAGAAAAGTTTATTGATGCGGTTATACCGCAACTTTATTTTGGATTTAACTACCCCAATGAAAATTTCGGCTTTAAAAAACTGCTTGACAGTTGGCTTAATTACATAGACGGTGATGTTTTAATTTATATTGGTCTTGCCCCATATAAACTTAACACCGATAATGGGCCCGATAATGAAGAATGGAAAAACGGCACGGATATTGTTTCAAAACAAATTGAAATATGTAAAAAAAGCGAACGAATAAAAGGAGTAGTGCTTTTTTCTTGCAGTTCGCTTTTTAATGAGCAAGAAATTTTTAAGGCACAAAAAGAGAATATAAAAAATATAATATAGGGGGAGAAAATAGTGAAGATTTCCAAAGGCACTATTGTACGGACAGTTATGATTTTTATTGTTATTATAAACTTGATTTTAAAGCAGTTTGGCGTTAAGGTGTTGCCTGTTGACCAAAGTGCTGTTGCGGGAATTGTTGAAGCGGTTATAAGCATTGCGGCAATAGTTTCGGCTTGGTGGTATAATAACAGTTTTTCAAAAAAGGCAAAACGTGCCGACGAGTTTTTTAAACAATTAAAAGAGGGTGAGGTAGATGTTTAAGATTGCGCTTAATGCAGGGCATTATTTTTACGAGCCGGGCAGACGTGTGCTTAAACAGTTTGATGAAAAAGAAACAAGGGAATGGGTGTTAAATTCGCGCATTGCCGAAAAAGTAGAAGAAATTTTAAAGGGCTACACCGGTTATACTTTACTTCGTACTGACGACCGTACGGGTGAAAAACTTATAACCCTTGCGGAAAGAATTAAAAAGGTAAACGAATTCGGCGCCGATATTTATGTATCCATTCACCACAACGGCGGTATTTACGGCGGAAGTGGCGGCGGTATCATGGCATACACTTATTTGTATGTTAATGAATACACAAAAAATATGCAAAAACTTCTTTACAACAAGTTAATAGAAAAAACAAATCTTGTTGGTAACCGAGCCACTCCGCTTGCCACGGCAGATTTTTATGAATGCCGTGAAACCAAAATGCCCGCGGTTTTGCTTGAACTTGGGTTTATGGACAGCGCAACCGACGCGCCTGTAATTATTACCGAAGAATACAGCCAAAAATGCGCCCAGGCAATAGCCGAGGCAATAGTTGAACTTGGCAACCTTACAAAAAAGGAAGAGTCAAAAGAAGATATTTTGTATCGAGTTCAGGTTGGCGCATATAAAAACCTTGCAAATGCGCAAAAAACTGCCGAAAAACTGAAACAGGCGGGCTTTAGCGCAATAATTAAAAAAGAAAAAGTATAAAACAAAAAGGTCCGTTTTGCTTTTTGCAAAACGGATTTTTGTATAAAAAGGAATAAAAAAATACCTTGTTTTTTGGTGCTTTTTAACCTTGAATATTGCGTACAATAGTGATATTATATTAAGCGTTGATTGGATGTGAAAAAATGCAAACAGAACTTATTTGTATTGCGGTGGCTTTGGTTGGCGGACTAATGCTTTCGCGTTTAACTAAACTTTTAAAAATGCCTGCCGTTACGGCATACCTTGTGGCAGGGCTTTTGCTTGGCCCCTTTGTAATTGGCAAAATTGGCCTTTCAGGGCTTGGTTTTAATTCGCTTAGTCAGGTAGAGGGGTTTTCGGTAATGACCCAAACTGCCCTTGGTTTTATTGCCTTTACCATTGGTAATGAATTCCGTTTAAGCCAACTTAAAACAATGGGCAAAAGCGCAATAATAATTGGTATTTTACAGGCAGTTATAACAACGGTTGTGGTTGATATTGTTTTAATTGCCGCGCACTTTATGTTCCCCAATATAATAACTTTACCTGTTGCCATTGTTTTGGGCGCAATTGCTTCGGCTACCGCACCTGCCGCTACCCTAATGGTAATAAGGCAGTACAAGGCCGACGGTCCTTTAACCCGCCTTTTAATGCTTGTTGTTGCTATTGATGATGCGGTTGGGCTTTTGCTTTTCTCGGTTTCTTACGGTATTGCAACTTCGCTTTCCCACGGCGAAACAAGTGTAAAATCAGTTGTAATTGAACCTATAATTGAAATTATCGCTTCTCTTGTTTTGGGGGCAATTATTGGTGTTTTGCTTGATTTGGTTGAAGAATTTTTCCATTCAAGAAGTAAACGTTTAACAATTTCGGTTGCATTTGTGCTTTTGGCGGTTGGTATTTCAAGCGTTAAGTTCACCGTTTTCGGTGTGCATGTTGGTTTTTCGCTTTTGCTTGTTTGTATGATGTGCGGAACGGTATTTTGCAACGTTTGTTCAACTTCCGAAGAACTTATGAACAGGGTAGAGGGCTGGACAATGCCTATTAATGTTTTGTTTTTTGTTGTTTCGGGCGCTGAACTTGATTTAGCGGTAATTCTTAAACCCGCAACCATTGTTTTGGGCGTTGTTTACATAATTGCAAGGTCACTTGGTAAATATTTTGGTTCAAGTTTAAGCTGCCGTTTAACAAAACAGCCGCTACCCATAACCCAAAACCTTGGCATAACGCTTTTGCCCCAGGCGGGTGTTGCGCTTGGTATGGCGCTTACCTCTGCAAGTTTAGAGGGCGGCGCACTTGTGCGAAACATTGTGTTGTTTGCCGTTTTGGTATATGAACTTATTGGTCCGTCGCTTACCAAAAAGTGTCTTTTGGCAGTTGGCGAAATTAAAAAAGAGGGCAGAACAAGCGCTCGAAAAGAAAACGAAAAATAATGTTTGCGTTATTGCTTACTTTATCAATTATTGGAGTAATTGTTCAAGAGGTTGCGCGGAAAGAATACAATAAAAAAATAAAGTCAGGGGCTTTTACCTTTTCGGCTTTAAGTGTGTTGTGTTCGCTCATTGTTTTCTTAATAATTTCAAAAGGCAAGTTTAATTTTTCTTCGCAGTTTATTCCGTATAGCATTAGTTTTGCGGTATTTTATTCTGCTGCAACGGTGGGAACATTTCTTGCAATTAGCACAGGACCGCTTTCAATAACAGGCCTTATATGTAAATATTCACTTTTGTTGCCATCAATTTACGGAATATTGTTTTTAGATGAACCTACAGGACCTTTGCTTTATATTGGGCTTGGTTTGCTTGTTGTTTCACTATTTCTTATAAATTACAAAGGAAAGGGAAACGATAAAAAACTTTCTTTAAAATGGGCAATATTTATGCTTATTGCGTTTTTTGGCAACGGCGGTTGTTCAACCGTTCAAAAGGTTCAGCAAATAAAATTTGACGGCGCAGGCAAAAACGAATTTATGATAATAGCGCTTTTAATATCGTTTGTTGTAATGCTTGTAATAGCACTTGTTTTTGAAAGGGAAAATATTACAAAAAAAATAACCGCAGGTGTGCATTGGTACACAATTTGCGGGTTGGCAAACGGGGTTCTTAACCTTTTTGTTATGATGCTTGCCGTTTGGCCGGCATCGGTTGTGTTCCCAATAATGTCGGCGGGCGGAATTTTGCTGACCACAACCATTGGGGTTACGGTTTACAAAGAAAAATTAACAGTTACAGAAATTATAGGAATGGTTTTAGGCACAGTTTCAATAATACTTTTAAACCTATAATAAAAAACCACGGTGTAACACCGTGGTTTTATTTTTATAACAATTCAATTCCGTTTTCTAAACATTCTTTAACCATATCTTCTGGCCAGAAAGAAGACTGAACTTCGCCAATGTGGGCTTTTTTCAAAAAGTACATACACATACGCGATTGCCCAATTCCGCCGCCAACGGTGTAGGGAAGTTCGCCGTTTAACAGCGCTTTGTGGAAGGGTAAATTTACCCTTTCTTCAGCCCCGCGAACCTTAAGTTGCTTTAACAGCGCTTCTTCATCTACCCTAATTCCCATTGAAGAAAGTTCAAGCGAAATATCTAAAAGCGGGTAGTAAACCAAAATATCGCCGTTAAGTTGCCAATCGTCATAATCGGGTGCTCTGCCGTCGTGCGGTTTGCCCGATTTTAAGGCATAGCCGATTTGCATTAAGAAAACTGCGCCGTATTCCTTAACGGCAAGTTTTTCGCGCTCTTTTCCGGTGGCATTCGGGTAACGGTCTTCAAGTTCCTGGGTGGTAATAAAGGTAATTTCTTCGGGCAAAAGTTCGTGAACAAAATTATATTCTTTTGCAATATAACGTTCGGTATTTTTAAGAGCCGAATAAATGCTTCTTACAATTTCTTTTAAGGTTTTTTCGTTTCTTTCTTCCTTGGTTATAACCTTTTCCCAATCCCATTGGTCAACAAAAACCGAATGAATGTTGTCAAGGTCTTCATCGCGCCTAATTGCGTTCATATCGGTATAAAGGCCTTCGCCGTGTTTAAAACCGTAACGCGCCAAAGCGTCGCGTTTCCATTTAGCAAGCGAATGAACAATTTCCATATCGCCCACAACACCCTTAATGTCAAACGAAACAGGGCGTTCGGTGCCGTTAAGCGTGTCGTTTAAACCGCTTTGGTTATGTACAAACAAAGGGGCAGACACCCTTGTTAAATTAAGTTGTTTGGCAAGGTCCCTTTCAAAAAAATCTTTAACCTTTTTAATGGCAATTTCGGTTTGCTTTAAATCAAGCAAACTTTTATAGCCCTCTACTTTTGTAAGGGTATACATAAAAAATCTCCTATCAAAATAATTTGCACTGGTTTTAACAGTTATTTTTTATCATCAAAAAGGGGTTTATATCCCTTTTGCTTTTTTTCGCGTATGCGCGCTTCTTCAATAACTCGCGGGTCGTAATTTTCTAAAAACAAATTAAATTCGTCTTCGCTCATTTCCTGAACATTTTTGTTTTGCTTATATATTGTTTGCACTAAATTTTTATAAGCCCTAAGTTCAATACATTTGGCGCGGGTGCGAATATAAGCCAAAACCGCCAAACAAATAATGCAAAAGAAAAAAGGCAAAAAGTGGCGCCACCACCAGTCTTCGTGTAAACCTGTATAACTAAGCGCAACGTTTGTCATGTGCTTAATTAAACCAAAACAAGCAAAACTGCCGCTAATTAAATTAACAAAAAGAGCAATTAAATCAAACTTAAAAACTTCTAAAACAATGCCCGCGGCAAAAACGGCGGTGCAAACCAAAAAGAAGACGGCGGTTGGTGTAAATTTGCTTATAAATTCTTGGTTAGAAGAATAAACCAAAAGCATACCCACAACAAAGAAAACGGTCATAAGGGCATTAAAAACAGCAAAAACCAAATAAAGAATTTTAAAAACCTTGTATGCCTTGCCGTTTGGTTTGGGGTAATCAACGTTGTGTTTTTTTAGTGAATTAACCGCTTTTTGGTAAACGTTATCAATAATCTTCATAAAAATCACCAACCTTTATTTTAACATTGTTTTATATAATTGACAAGGGTTAATTTTAATAGTAAAATATATTGGGTGATATAATGAGTGTAGTTAATATTGTAATGGTTGAGCCCGAAATTCCGCAAAACACGGGCAACGTGGCAAGAACCTGCGCCGCAACGGGCGCACGGCTTCACATAGTAAAACCAATGGGTTTTACTATTGACGATAAAAAGTTAAAACGCGCAGGGCTTGATTATTGGCATTATCTTGATATAACATATTATGAAAGTTTAGATGAATTTTTAGAAATAAATAAAGATGCAAACCTTTTTTATTTTACAACCAAAGCGCAAAAGGCGCACAGCGACATATCTTACCCCGAAAACGCATTTTTGCTTTTTGGCAAGGAAACCAAAGGGCTTCCCGAAGAACTGCTTATTAAAAATCCCGAACGCTGTGTAAGAATACCCATGCGCGACACAATACGCAGTTTAAACCTTTCAAATTCGGTGGCAATAGCCGTTTACGAAGTGCTAAGGCAGTGGGATTACCCCGAACTTGTTAATTTTGGTCAGTTGCACAATTACAAGTGGGAAAATCTTTAAATTTTAGTTACTGTAAATATTGAAAAATTTTCAATTTGTGGTACAATATATTTGATAAAATATTAACAACATAAAAGGAGTAGATTTATGAGCGTTTTAAACAAAAAAACTGTTGACGACATCAATGCAAAAGGTTTACGCGTTTTAGTAAGGGTTGACTTTAACGTTCCCCTTAAAAACGGCGTTATTACCGATGAAAACCGCATTGTTGCCGCACTCCCCACAATTAAAAAACTAATTGGTGACGGTGCAAAGGTTATTCTTTGTTCTCACCTTGGCAAACCCAAGGGCGAACCCAAACCCGAACTTTCACTTGCACCCGTTGCAGTTCGCCTTTCGGAACACTTGGGTAAAGAAGTTGTTTTTGCAGCTGATGATAATGTTGTCGGCGAAAACGCAAAAGCAGCAGTTGCTAACATGAAAGACGGCGACGTTGTATTGCTTCAAAACACACGCTACCGCGCCGAAGAAACCAAAAACGGCGAAGAATTTTCTAAAGAACTTGGCTCTTTGGCAGATATTTTTGTAAACGATGCTTTTGGTACCGCTCACCGCGCACACTGTTCAACCGTTGGTGTTGTTTCTTACGTTAAAGAAGCAGTTGCAGGTTACCTTATTGGTAAAGAACTTAAATATTTGGGCGATGCAGTAGAAAGCCCTGTTCGTCCTTTCGTTACAATTTTGGGCGGCGCAAAGGTAGATAGCAAACTTCCTGTTATTGAAAACCTTCTTACCAAGGCTGATACACTTATTATTGGCGGCGGTATGGCTTATACTTTCCTTGCAGCAAAAGGTTACGGCGTTGGCACTTCGCTTATTGACGAAACTAAAATTGATTACTGCAAAGAAATGATGGAAAAGGCAGAGAAAAACGGTGTTAAAATTCTTATTCCCGTTGACTGCACCATTACCAAAAACTTCCCCGACCCAATTGATGCTCCCGTGGAAGTTAGCATTGTAGACGCTGATAAAATTCCTGCTGATTATATGAGCTTGGATATTGGTACAAAAACTGCAGAACTTTATGCAAACGAAGTTAAAAATGCAAAAACTGTTGTTTGGAACGGTCCTATGGGCGTGTTTGAAAACCCCATTTTAGCAAAAGGCACAATTGCCGTTGCTAAATCTTTGGCTGAAACTGATGCTATTACCGTTATTGGCGGCGGCGATTCGGCTGCGGCTGTAAACACACTTGGCTTTGGCGATAAAATGACCCACATTTCAACCGGCGGCGGCGCTTCGCTTGAATTCTTGGAAGGCAAAGAACTTCCGGGTATTGCCGCACTTAACAATAAATAGATTTAAGCGGCTTAAAAGCCGCTTAATTACTGTAAAAGAGGTATAAAAAATGAATAAAGCAAAAAGAAATGCAGTTATTGCAGGTAACTGGAAAATGAACAAAACCCCCAATGAAGCAAAGGCGTTAATTAAAGAAATGAAACCACTTGTAAAGGACGCAGATTGCGATGTTGTACTTTGCGTACCTTTTGTTGATATTGCCGCTGCTGTAGACGCAGCCGAAGGAAGTAACATTAAAATTGGTGCAGAAAACGTGCATTTTGCGGCTTCGGGCGCATACACAGGCGAAATTTCTGCCGATATGTTAGTTGCTTCGGGCGTTGAATACGTTGTAATTGGACATTCGGAAAGAAGACAGTACTTTGGTGAAACCGACCAAACTGTAAACCTTCGCACAAAAGCCGCTTTAAATGCCGGCTTAAAGGCAATTGTTTGCGTTGGCGAAACACTTGAACAACGCGAACTTGGTTACACCGAAACCTTACTTAAATTCCAAACAAAAATGGCGCTTACAGGCGTTAGCGAAGAACAACTTAAAAATGTTATTATTGCTTATGAACCCGTTTGGGCTATTGGCACAGGCGTTACCGCTACCGCAGAACAGGCAGACGAAGGCAACGGCTATGTAAGGGTTGCTATTGCCGAAGCATATTCGGCTGAGGTTGCCGAAACCGTTACAATTCAGTACGGCGGTTCAATGAACGCTAAAAATGCCGAAGAACTTTTGGCAAAGGTAAACGTTGACGGCGGTTTAATTGGCGGCGCTTCTTTAAAAGCAGAAGATTTTTCTATTATTGTAAAGGCAGCAAGTAAATAATATTAGTGGTGAAGAAAATGAAAAAACCCCTTGTTTTATGTATAATGGACGGTTTTGGCATACGCGAAGAAAAAGAGGGTAATGCCATTGCCGCCGCAAGTACACCTTATTTAACAGGTTATTTTAAAAACTACCCGTTTACAACATTAGGCGCTTCGGGGCTTGATGTTGGTTTGCCCGACGGTCAAATGGGCAACAGCGAAGTTGGCCACACCAACATTGGCGCAGGCAGGGTTGTTTACCAAATGCTTGTTAAAATTTCAAAATCTATTAGCGATGGTAAGTTTTTTGAAATTGAACCGCTTAAAAAGGCAATGCAAAACTGCCGTGATAACGGCACCGCGCTTCACGTTGTTGGCCTTTTGTCCGATGGCGGTGTGCATAGCCACATTGAACACCTTTACGGCATTTTGGGTATGGCTAAAATGTATGGTCTTAAAAAGGTGTATATTCACGCTTTAATGGACGGCCGCGATGTTTCAACCACTTCGGGCGTTGGCTTTATTAAAGATGTTTTGGCAAAAACCGAAGAGTTTGGCGTTGGCGAAATTGCTACCATTGCCGGCCGTTTTTACGCAATGGACCGCGACTTTGCGTGGGATAGGGTTGAAAAGGCGTATGCCGCTTGGGTTTACGGCGAAGGCGTACAAGAAAGCGACCCCGTAAAAGCCATGGAAGATTCTTATAAAAACGGTGTTACCGATGAATTTATTGTTCCCACCGTTGTTAATAAGGAAGGCACCATAAAAGCGGGTGACGGCGTTATTTCCTTTAACTTTAGGCCCGACCGCGCGCGTCAGTTTACACGCACTTTGGTAGACCCCGATTTTGACGGATTTACCCGCAAGGTTGGTTTCTTGCCGGTTAATTATGTGTGCATGACACAGTACGATGAAACAATGCCAAATGTAACTGTTGCATTCCCGCCCGAAGAACTTAAAATGACCTTGGGTGAATATCTTTCTTCTAAAGGTATGACACAGCTTCGTATTGCCGAAACCCAAAAATATGCACATGTAACATTCTTCTTTAACGGCGGCGAAGAAAAAACATTCATTGGCGAAGACCGTATTTTAATTAAATCGCCCGATGTTGCAACCTTTGATTTAATGCCTGAAATGAGTGCCTACCCCGTTTGCGAAGCCGTTTGCAAAGAAATTATTTCGGGTAAATATGATGCCGTAATTTTAAACTTTGCCAACTGCGATATGGTTGGACACACAGGCGTGTTTGATGCCGCAGTAAAAGCGGTGGAAGCGGTTGATACCTGCGTTGGTAAAGTGGTAGAAGCAACACTTTCTATGGACGGTACTGTGCTTATTACTGCCGACCACGGCAATGCTGACTGTATGGTGGGCGAAGACGGAAACCCCTTTACCCCCCACACAACAAACCGCGTTCCTTTCTGCGTTGTGGGTTACCCCTGCGAACTTAAAGAGGGCGGCCGCCTTGCCGACATTGTTCCAACAATGCTAACAGTTTTAGGTTTAGAAAAGCCAAACGAAATGGACGGCGAAACGTTGATTAAATAATCAACGTAGTTTTATTCGCCTTTGGCGAGTTGTATTGTTTCGCAGTGATATTCGCTTTTTGCGAGTGTTATTCGCTTTGCGAGTTAAAAAAGTGAATAAAATATCACTAAAACCAAGGGTTTTAATATCACTTTTGCATAGCAAAAATATCACTCCGACACAGGTCGGAATATAACTAAAAAAAGATGCACGAATTCGTGCATCTTTTTTATATTATTTTCGCGCCTTCGTAATCAACTGTTAAGGGAATAATATCCCAGTTTGTAATGCCTTTTTCTATAAGCAGTTCTTTTAAATTATTAGAAAAATTCATATCGTCACTTGCAAGGCATAAACAGGTTGAGCCCGCACCACTAATGCAAAATGCCAAAGCACCGCATTGTTTAGCGCAATCATTTACTATATCGTAATTTTCAATTAAATGTTTACGGTATGGTTGGTGAATTTTGTCTTGAAGTGATAAACTAATTAAATGTCCGTCGCCCTCTTCAAGTGCCTTTAACAAAATTGCCACGCGTGATTCGTTAAATACCGCATCGGCAAAGGGTACTGTTTTGGGAAGCACCGACCTTGCAACGCTTGTAAGCAGTGTAAAATCGGGCACAAGCGCAACAAAATGCAAATTACGGTGAATGTTGTAACTAACCGAATATGGCGTTCCGTGCGAAACCATTGAAGCGGTAAGACCGCCGTAAATTGCCGGCGATAAGTTATCGGGGTGGCCTTCGAGACGGTTGCAAATGCACAAAAGTTCACCTTTTGTTAAATTACAGTCGTAAATATAATCGGCTGCCAAAGCACCCGCAACAAGCAACGAAGAACTTGAACCAAGCCCGCGTGAAACAGGTATGTTTATTTCTTCAAAGGTTATTTTCAAACCGCCGCGTTTGTTGTTTGTTGCCGCCAAAACAGCGTCAAACCCAACAAGCGCCAAATTTTCTTCATTTTTATACTGTTCTTCGCAACCCTCAAAAACAAGAGTTTCTGATGGCTCAAACGAAATAACATTATAAAGCGAAAAAGCGCAACCAACACTATCAAACCCCGGGCCTAAATTGGCGGTTGTAGCAGGGACTTGTACTGTAACTTTACTCACGGTTATTCCTCCGTTTTACTAAATACAAAATCTATAAGTTCTTCTTTTTCAATAACTGTGTTGTGCAAAACAGTGGCATTTTTAAGTTCTGCAAGTTGTTTTGGTATAGCCACACCGGTTAAATGGTTTAACTGTTCAAGCGCCAAAAATTCGTTTTCGTTTGGTGTTTCGCCCAAAGCAGTTAAAACAGAAGTTGGGAACTTATAAGGACTTGCGGTAGAAAGCACAACGCTTTTGCCAAAAACCTCGGTATCTTTTAACACCTTAACCGCAACGGCAGTGTGTGTGTCGCAAAGGTAACCGCTTTCTTCGTAAACTTCCTTAATTGTTTTAAGGGTTTCACTGTCGGTTGTATTACCGGCAATAAAGGTTTCTTTAATTCGGTTTAATAAACAATCACTAACCTTGTAAAAGCCCTTTTCGTTTAAGTCTTTCATATAAGCGGAAACCTCTTTGTCGTTTCCGTCGCTTAACAAGTAAAGCAAACGCTCAAGGTTGCTTGAAACCAAAATGTCCATAGACGGTGAAACGGTTTTGTAAAAGGTTCTTCTGCGGTCGTAAACACCTGTGGTTAAAAAGTCGGTTAAAACATTGTTTGCGTTAGAAGCGCAAATAAGTTTGTTTATGGGTAAACCCAAACATTTTGCAAAATAACCGGCTAAAATGTTGCCAAAGTTACCCGTTGGCACAACAAAGTTAATTTTTTCGCCAATGGTAATTTCGCCCTTTGCCAATAAATCGGAATACGCTTTAAAATAATAAACAAGTTGTGGGGCTAAACGGCCAATGTTAATTGAGTTTGCACTGGAAAGGCAAACACCATTGCTTTCTTTTTTAGCGAAAGCAGCAAAGGCATTTTTAACGCCCGTTTGAGCATCGTCAAAGTTGCCGTTAATAGCGCAAACACAAACATTTTTGCCCTTTTGTGTAACCATTTGCGCCTTTTGAACTGCGCTAACACCATCATTTGGGAAAAACACAATAATTCTTATTCCCTCTACATCGGCAAAACCCTCTAAAGCCGCCTTGCCGGTATCACCGCTTGTTGCGGTAAGAATAACGGTTTCTTCGCATCTATCTAAAAGTTTTTTAGAACCCGTCATAAGTTGGGGCAAAACTGATAAAGCCACGTCTTTAAACGCACTTGTTGGGCCATGGAAAAGTTCGGTAACAAAAAAATTGCCAACCTTAACTGTGGGGGTAAGTTCATCGGTTGCAAATTTGCCTTTATAAGCGCGGTTTACCATACCGTCCATTTCTTCTTTAGAAAAATCGTTAAGAAGAGTATGTAAAATTTCGGCACTCATTTCAATTGTTGGGCGCCCCATAAGTTTTTTGTAATCAAAATTAAGCGTGCTAAAATCTTTAATCATAAACAAACCGCCGTCATCGGCAATGCCCTTAAGCACCGCTTCGGCACTGTTTGCGGTTAAATTGTTGTTTCTTGTGCTGTTGTAAATCATTGTTTCACCTTAGTTTTTATAAAATTTATAAACCCTGTCCATAAGACCAATTTTATCTGGCGTATAAGCGGGTAGCTGCAAAATATCGTGCCCGGGGAACGAGTTGCCCTCAATAAGCAAAATATCGTTTTCCCTAACGCAAACATCCCAACCAACATAAGCAATCTGCGGTACCACGCGCGCGGCTTTATCAACCGTTTCTAACACCTTGTCCCAACAGGGAATGGTAAAGCCAACAATGTCTTTGCCTGTCATTGGGTGTTTTTCATAAACAATTCCGTTTTTGTCGGCGGCAGGAAGAGGAACGGTTCCTGTTTCTATATCAACCTTTGCAGCCATACCGCCTGTAGTTAAATTGTCAATACTTTTACCGTCCATACCAATTCGCCAGAAAGCAGATATAGGGTAGCATACACCATCTTTTAAAATTGTAACAACCCTAACGGTGTTTACGGCGTGTGGGTAAACTTCGCGAATTGCGTGGTGGTTATAAACAACCTCTTCAATAACGCCTTTTTCTTTAGCGCTAAGCAGTTTGTAAAGTCCGTCGGCATCTGCTTCTGTCACCGAAAATTTTTCCACACCTATACCGCAGGTGCCCTGTGAGGGTTTATAAATAATTTCCTTTTTGCCTTTTAAGAATTCTTTAAATTCTTCTTTGGTCATAGTATCGTTTACAAGCCAGTCGCGATGCATAAACTCGGCAAAAAGTTGGTTAAAGTCTTCTTTGTTGTCAAAAAGGTGCCAATATTTTTTATCGTTAAATTTTCTAACAAGGGCATTGTTTACACCGCGGGTAATAAATGTTTTGCGGTTTGCGTGTTTTAAATTATAAAACTCAAAAACCTTATAATCGTTAGGACCTGCGCCGTAACGAAGACCGCACCAAATCATATCAAAAAATATAAAAATTTTACTTTTACCGCTTTTTTTAGCAGTTTTATCTAACTGAATAAAAGCACGGCGAAAATCAAGTTGTACCAGTCTTTTTAGAGCATAGATAACATTCATAAAAACTCTCCCATAATATATAATATATAAAGTATACAATAGTTTTTAATAAGTGTCAATTAAAAAAAGCCATCATAAGATGGCTTTTTTAGACCATATTTGCAAGTAAAGTCCAGGCAAGTGAATAGTAAACAATAACCGAAACAAAGTCGTTAATTGTGGTAATAAGCGGGCCAGAAGCAACGGCAGGGTCTAAGCCCGCGCGTTTAAGCAAAAGGGGAATTGCTGTGCCCGAAAAACCTGCAATAATCATTGTGCAAAGAAGCGACAGCGCAACGCAACCAGCGGCCGTAAGTGAAAACAACAAAACTTCGCTTTTTATAACCAACAAATAAACAAAAGTTACGGCAAAGGAAATTATTGATAACAAAAAGCCGTTTGCAAAGGCAATTTTTATTTCCCTAAAAATAAGGGAAAGGCGTTCTTTAAACGAAAGTTCTTCACCTGCTAAAATGCGAATTGTAACGGCAAGTGACTGTGTGCCTGTGTTACCAGCCATACCAAGAATTAAGGACTGAAAGCAAACAATAACGCTAAGTTCTTTAACAACATTTTCAAATGCGCCAATAACGCTTGAAATACCAAGGCCTAAAAACAAAAGAATAATAAGCCAAGGTATGCGCTTTTTAACACTTTTAGAAAGCGGTTCAAACAATTCTTCTTCTTCGGTAAGACCCGCAAATTTAGCGTAATCATCGCCGAGTTGTTCATCTACCATTTCTATAATGTCCTGCGCGGTAATAACGCCCAAAACTTCCTTTGTTTTTTCGCTTATAACGGGAATTGAGTTTTCTGAATATTCCCTTAAAACATCAATACTTTCGTTAATGTTTTCGGTGTCGTAAACAAAGGGGTAAGAAGTTGTAATTAAATCGGCAAAATCATCGGTTTGCCTTGCAACAATAAGGTCTTTAAGGTCAACCGCACCGCAAAAACAACCGTTTTCGTCCACCACGTAAAGTTTTGAAATATTATCGTTTTCCGCCGCCTGATTTATAAGACCTCGCATTGCCTTTTTTATTGTGCTGTCTTTTTTTATAACAATAAAATTGGTGGTCATAACGCTGCCGAAAACATCTTCTTCGTAAGAATCAATAAGTTCAATGTTTTCTTTGGCTTCGGGCTCAATAAGTTCCAAAATTTCTTGGCGCTTATCATCGTCCAATTCTTCCAAAACGTCAACCGCATCGTCGGCGTCCATTTCTTCAATAACGTCGGCGGCTTTATCGTTTGAAAGTTCTTCAATATAAATTTCAACGTCATCAAGGAAGGAGAATATATTAGAAACGGCTTCATCACCTAAAACCGAATACAAATAAATTCTTTCTTCTTTAGTTAAAAACTCTAAAACTGCCGCAATATCGTTATCGTGGTAATCGCTTAAACCTTCACTAATTTCTTCTGCAGTTTTAGAATTTCTTATAACCGCTAAAATTTCTTCGGCATAGTCGCGGTTAGTGAGTATGTCTTCTTCTAATTCAAGAACTTCTTTTTCTTCCATAAAAAAATGACCTCCTTTTTTTAAAAGGCGGTCACAAAAGGCATATAAGCCGTGGTTTAAACCACAGCAAAAAGAGGCAGACCGCCGTATATTTTGTTGTTGCTACTTCGGGGATTCGCACCGGCGTCCACGCCTCTCACCTCACTTGTAATTTTATATTATATATTATCTAACAAAAACTTAAAAATGTCAATCAAAAAACACCTTTTTGGTAAAGACCTCTTGTAAAGGCAGTGTTTAACGGTTCGCCATTTTTATATTTTTCTAAAATATCAATAATTTCTTCCTTGGTTTCATTGGTAAAATAAAGCATAAGCCAATCGGCAAAAATGCCGTCTTGCTTGTCGGCCAGATAAATGGGGGTGCTGTTTAAAAGTTCGCAAAAACCGTTTTTGCAAACAAGGTTAAATTTGGTGTTTTTACGGTCGGTTAAAACACCCTGCTTTTTGCATTTATCACAGCCCACAAAACTTTTAACCGGGCAGTTTTTAAACACCATAAGCGGTATTTTTCCGTAACCAATAACGGCTGTGGGCAAACTAAAGGCAGAACTTTTTATTTGCGCAAAAGACATTTCGGGCGAAAGCAAAAGCCCCTTTATGCCGTTTGCCTTTGCAAAATCTTCAAAAAAACTAGAAAAACAGTTCATGCCAAAACCCGCAAAAGCCACAAGCCCCGCTTTTTTAACAAGCGTAAGATGGGCAATATTTCCGCACAAAACATATTTTATACCAAGTTCTTTAATGCGGTTAAGTTCACTTTTAATTGTTTCTTCGTTTTCGTAAACCCTAAAAAGTTCTGCAACAATTAAAGTGTTACCTAAAATGCAATTTTTATTTATGCTTTCTATGGGCAAAACCACCGCTTTTACACCGCCTAAATCGTTTGGCAAAAACGAAATATTGGGCAAACGCAAAACAAAACCTTTTGGCGTTTTGTTTGCGGGGGTTTTGCTTTGCGGTAAAACAGGTGTAATTTGTTTTGGTAAAACCGCGCGTTTATGGTAAAGCGCCAAAACGGCATTTCTTCGCAGTTCATTTAAAGAAGCCGAAGCAAGTGTTAAACCGCTTTCACAGTAAAATTCAAATTTTTCTAAATAAAAGGGTGTATTGCCAAGTTTTTGTATGCATTTTTGGACAAAGCCGTAATCAAGCGGTTTATTTTGCGCCACTTCACCTTGTTCGCCAAAAACAGTAACGGTATTACCGTTTTCACTAAAAGTTAATTCGCTTGGTTTATTGCTAAAAACCGAAAGTTTTGCCGTAACGGCAGTTTTTTGGGGCTGTTTTCGGTAAAGCGAATGAATGTAAGGAAGCGCGTCATTAGTGGCAATAACGTCATCTTTGCTTCTAACCCCAAACATATTTTTATCAACTTTGTTTTTATAATAACCGTTTGTAAAACCTTGGCGCGAAAATACGCTTTTTAAAGCGCCGTTTAGTTTTTCTTCGGCAAAGCCGTTTTCTAAAATTTGTCTTGATGCCGTTATCGCCGCCGCAACATATTCAGGGCGTTTCATTCGGCCCTCAATTTTAAAGGAACAAACGCCCATTTCTTTAAGTTCGCCCAAATAATCAAGCAGAGACAAATCTTTTAAACTTAAAGCATATTCTCCTTTTTCGTTTGCCGTAAAGGGAAGTCGGCAAGGCCCTGCGCAAAGACCTCGGTTTCCGCTGCGCGAGCCCAAAAAAGCCGAAAACAAACATTGACCCGAAACACACATACAAAGTGCGCCGTGAACAAACACTTCAACTTCCATATTAAGTTCTTTTGCGGTGTTGCAAAGGGTGGTAAGTTGTTCTTTGTTAAGTTCACGCGCTGCAACAACGCGGGTAAACCCCATTTCTTTTAAAACGGGTAGGGCAGAGGGCGAAAACACTGTCATTTGGGTAGAAGCGTGTAAAGGCAGTTCGGGTAAATTTTTGTGCAAATAATAAGCCAAGCCCAAATCGGCAATAATTACACCGTCAACCCCAGAGTTATAAGCATAAAAGCACAAAGAAACAGCATTAAAAAACTCTGTATCGGCAATTAAAATGTTTAAGGTAAGATAAACCTTAACGCCCGCCTGGTGACAGAGTTTAATAATTTCTTTAAGTTCTTCTTTTTTAAAGTTTTGGGCATTACGCCTTGCGTTAAATTCTTCGGTGCCCAAATAAACGGCATCGGCGCCACTTTTTATTGCCGCATCTAACATTTCGCGGTTGCCAACAGGGGCTAAAATTTCACAGTTTTTAATCATAAATTAAGTTTATCCAAAGCAAGTTTTTCACTAAGCCGTGTAACTTCAAGGCGCAAAGCCGCGTTTTCTTCTTCGGTCTTTTTTGCCTTGTCCAAACAGTCAAGCGCGGTCATAACCGCCGCCATTGTGGTAGACAAAAACGGTTTCGCCTTAATAAGGGTGTCCATTTTGTGTTCAAGTTCGTTGGCTAAACTTTTCATATATTGTTCATCGTCTTCCGAACAAACAGAATAGGGAATACCGCCAACGTTAATTCTAATAATGTTAGCCATACTAATCCTCCGTATCATCGGGAGTAATTTCTTTTAAGGTTTGAAGTTTGTCAATACAAACCTTGCAAACGCGTTTATCTTTATAATGAACAAGATTATCAAGTTCGTTACAAAAGAAACAGGCAGGTTTGTATTTTTTTATAACAATAGAGTTTTCATCTAAGAAAAATTCAACGTGGTCGTACCCGCTGTCAACATCTAAATGGCGGCGAATTTCTTTTGGCAAAACAAGACGCCCCATACTGTCAATAGGTTTAACCAAGCCGGTGCCTTTAAGCATAAAAAACCCTCCTAACTCATATATATAACAGTATAACAAAAAAATAAATTCAAGTCAAACGGCAAAAATAAAAAAAGAACAAATTGTTAAAAATGCCGAAATTGTTTAATTATCACATAAAAAACAAGCCCAAATAGCCCTATTTGTGCAAATAAACAATAAAACTGCACAAAATTTTAAAAAAATGTTGCAAAGTGCAAAAATAATTGGTATAATTCATAATAGCGAATATCTTGATTTTATTAGAAAGGATGTTTTTTATGAATAAGAAGGATTTAGTTGCAGTTGTTAGCGAGGCAGCAGGCGTATCTAAAAAAGATACAGAAGCTGTTGTAAAGGCAACATTCGAAGCCATCGAAAAAGCTCTTGTTAAGGGTGATAAAGTTCAGCTTATCGGCTTCGGTACATTTGAAGTTCGCGAACGCGGCGCTCGTACCGGTATCAATCCCCAAACAAAACAAACTGTTAAAATCCCCGCTTCTAAAGCTCCGGCTTTCAAAGCAGGCAGAGCTCTTAAAGACGCTGTTAACAAATAATTTAACTGCTAAAAGAAACTGCGGTGTGCGTTTGCACACCGCTTTCTTTTTGTTGACTAAATGGTTGTTTTGTGGTAAAATAATTAAGTATTATGGGAGGTATTGGCTTATGGATTTTTTGAGAGAAATGGAATTTTTATACGAAAATATAGGTGCTGTTCATTGGCAGCATCTGGTAATGTGGCTTATTGGCGGTGTGCTTATTTACCTTGCTATTGCAAAGGATATGGAACCAACGCTTTTGCTTCCGCTTGGCTTTGGTACCCTTGTTGCAAACATTCCTTTTTCCGATGCAGTGGCTGAACACGGTCCGCTTACAACCCTTTTTAACGCGGGCATTGCAAACGAACTGTTTCCGCTTCTTTTGTTCATTGGTATTGGCGCAATGATTGATTTTACGCCAATTTTAACCAACCCTAAACTAATGCTTTTTGGCGCAGCGGCTCAGTTTGGTATTTTCTTTACGTTTTGCGCGGCATCTATTTTCTTTGATATTAATGATGCGGCATCTATTGGTATTATCGGTGCGGCCGACGGTCCTACTTCCATTGTTGTTGCGCAGGAACTTGGTAGTAAATATGTTGGCGCAATAATGGTTGCGGCATATTCTTACATGGCGCTTGTGCCCATTATTCAACCCCCTATAATTAAACTTCTTACCACCAAAAAAGAACGCTTAATTCGTATGCCTTATAAACAAAAAGATGTTTCTAAAATAACCAAAATTTTGTTCCCTATTGTTATATTTATGGTAGCGGCAGTTATTGCTCCTAACGCGGCTTCGCTTATTTTCTTCTTAATGTTCGGTAACTTAATAAGGGAATGCGGTGTGCTTAATTCGCTTTCCGAAACAGCGCAAAAGGTACTTGCAAACCTTGTTACAATTTTACTTGGTATTTCTATTGCAACCCGTATGAAAGCCGAAGAATTTTTGCGCCCCGAAACACTGCTTATTTTGGGTCTTGGCCTTGTAGCGTTTATTATTGATACCGCAGGCGGTGTACTGTTTGCAAAATTCTTAAACCTTTTCTTAAAAGAAAAAATCAACCCCATGATTGGCGCTGCAGGTATTTCGGCATTCCCAATGTCGGGCAGAATTGTTCATAAAATGGGCTTAAAAGAAGACCCGCAAAACTTCCTTTTAATGCATTCTATTGGTGTAAACGTGTCGGGTCAAATTGCGTCTGTTATAGCCGGCGGACTTATTTTAAGTTTCTTTGGCAGTTAAGGGGGTTAAATTATGAATTTAAATAATTTTGTAGATAATTTGCATTATATGGGCAAAGGTATGTTGGCAATATTTGTTGTTATTGGTGCAATAATTCTTGTAACCGCCTTGCTTAATAAAATATTTTCTAAAAATAAATAAATGAAAACGTTTGTTGTTAATAAAAACGACGCGGGTATGCGGCTGGATAAGTTTATAACCAAAACCTGTCCGCTGTTACCTGCTTCGCTTATGTATAAAGCCATTAGGCAAAAGGATATTAAAATAAATTCAAAAAGGGCAAAAATTGACACCCGTATATGCGAGGGTGATGTTATTTCGGTTTATGCCAAAGATGAATTTTTGGGCGAAAAACCCGATAATTACGACTTTTTATTAGCAAGCGACAATCTAAAAATTGTTTATGAAGACAAGTTTATTTTACTTGCCGATAAACCCCAAGGGCTTCTTGTTCACCCCGATAAAAACGAATACGGCGATACCTTAATTGCGCGTATACAAAAATATTTGTATAAAAAGGGCGAATATAACCCTAAACAAGAAAACAGTTTTAAGCCCGCCTTGGCAAACCGAATTGACCGTAACACAGGCGGTATTGTAATTGCCGCAAAAACGGCAGAAGCACTTCGTATTCTTTGCGAAAAAATAAAACTTCGCGAAATAGATAAACGCTATTTGGCGGTTGTCCACGGCAGTTTTAACCAAAAAAGCGGCGTATTAACCGGTTTTCTTGAAAAAAATGAAGATAAAAACAAGGTTTATTTGCAAAAGGGAAAAACCGAAAACAATAAAAGCATAACAACAGGTTATAAAACGCTTTGTGAAAAAAACGGGCTGTCACTTTTGGAAGTTGAACTTATAACGGGTAGAACACACCAAATTCGCGCCCATATGGCGGGGGCAGGCCACGCTTTGCTTGGCGACGGCAAATACGGAAAACTAGCAGGTGATAAAAAAATGGGCTTTAATAAGCAAGCGCTTTATTCTTATAAATTAACCTTTTGTTTTAAAACCGATGCTGGCGAACTAAATTATTTAAACGGCAAAACATTTTCTGTAAATGATGTTTGGTTTGCAAAGGAATTGTTTGATTACCTAGTATAAAACAAAATAAAACGCAAACACTTGTGTTGGGTGATATAAGTGGAAAATAAAAAAGAACCGTTGTTTTTAAATAAAGAACAACGCGAAAAAGATATTTCGGCGCTTGATTTGGTTAATAAATTCGGCACTTACGAAATTCAGCCAACCGCCGATACCGCAAACGAATACCCGGCAATAGCGCAGGGGCTTCCAAAACGCAGAAAAAATATTCGTGAAAACCAAGAAACATAAAAAGCAGAGTATTATTCCTCTGCTTTTTCATTTGCTTTTTGTACTGCTTTTGCAAGTTGGTCGGCACAAGACGTGCCTTTAAAACCGCAGGTGTTACCCTGTAAAATTTCGTAAATTTTATCTGCCGGCATACCCTCAACAAGTTTTGCTATTGCTTTAAGGTTGCCGTTGCAACCGCCCATAAATTTAACATTTGTAACAATGCCGTCGTTTATATCAAAGGTAATCTCGCGCGAACATACGCCGTTTGTTTTGTATTTGTATTCCATAGTATTCTCCTTATTTATCTTTATTTTATTTTACCACAAAACAAAACACTTTGCAAATTAAAAAACTTGTGCTACAATAAAATAAAAACCGAAATGGGGATTTTTTATGAAAAGCGTAAAGCAGGGCAGGGGCCCTTCGTTCTTGGGTGGAATAGTGGCAATTTTTATTGGCATTAACGGTATTGTTATAACCGCTTTAATGCTTAAAAACGGCGCGGGAATGATGGCAGTTCCAGGTTTTATGTTTGTTGCTATAGCGGTGGTTATGGCAATTTATAACTTTAAAAACGCAACAAGTAAAAATAGACCAAGCGTGTTAGATATAACCGAAGACGGCGAAGAACCTGACCCGCTTAACCATATTTTTGGCGAACAAAAAGAAAACAACAATTTTTGCCCCTATTGCGGCGAAAAACTTGGCGAAGATTTTAAATACTGCAACAACTGCGGCAAACTACAATCATTATAACAAAAAGGACTATGACAACTGTCATAGTCCTTTAATTTTATTTGCTTTCCGGTTTCATCGTGGGGATTTCATTTGTAAAACTTACGTAACCCTACAAAAGTCTTCAAAACCCCAGTAAATAAGCCACTTTCCAAACTTTTTGAAAGATATAACTCTCCGTAAGACTACGTACATTATGTTCCATTTGGCTTAACTGTTGGCGTATTGGCTTAATCTAAAATTACTCTATATGGCTCTTAAAAGGAAAGTCCGCAGGGCATAATACACCCACTGTCAAAGGTGTGTACGAACTTCCATTTCTTACTGATTCTTCTTTGACGCGGGGGTATTATGCCCTGCTAATCTCGGCTCTCCGACGTCGTCTCCGAGCCGTTTCTATCTGACTTCGTCCAATAGAAACGGCTCGGCTCCCAAAAAGAGAGACATAAATCATTTCTAAAGGACAATCATCTATCATCATAGAAATGATAGTCATAGCACCTGCTTTGTAGTTTGTGTGTTGCCTTCTTCGGCTTCCTGCAACTTGTCATTCACGAATGCGAATGACAACTTGCAGAGAGCCGAATGGCTATATCACGCAGGTGCAAATCCTCATTTCGAAGGGATAGTCATTTGTCATATCGAAAAGAGAGTAGTGCGGCGATATTCGGTTGTAAACAAAGGTTAATACTTGGCTTCATCTGAGATTTTGAAAAGATCATCAT
>JAZOOT010000007.1:0-34652 GCA_045655165.1 Acutalibacteraceae bacterium | reverse complement strand
CCACCCATAAAGGGTGGCTTTGCTTTTTGGCGGAGACGGAGGGATTCGAACCCTCGTCCCTCAAGGGGCATCATGATTTCGAGTCATGTCCGTTATGACCACTTCGATACGTCTCCATGTGTGTTACTAACAAGCAGTATTATACTATTCATTTTTGCAAAAGTCAAGGTTAATATTAAACTTGACTAAACTAAAATATTTATGTATACTAAATATAATTATACACAAGATTGTGGGGTTATAAAAATGAGTAATTATAATATTGAAACAAAATGTGTTCAAGGCGGTTATACACCGGGTAATGGTGAGCCAAGACAAATTCCCATTATTCAAAGCACAACATTTAAATATGCAACAAGTGAAGATATGGGTAAACTTTTTGATTTGGAAGCATCGGGTTATTTTTACACCCGTTTGCAAAACCCAACAAATGATAGCGTTGCTGCAAAAATTTGCGAAATGGAAGGCGGTACTGCCGCAATGCTTACCTCTTCGGGTCAGGCGGCATCGTTCTATTCTGTGTTTAACATTGCTTCTTGCGGTGACCACGTTGTGTGCTCGTCGGCAATTTACGGCGGTACATATAACCTTTTTGCCGTTACAATGAAACGTATGGGCATTGAATTTACCTTTGTTCGTCCCGATTGTAGCGATGAAGAATTAAACGCTGCTTTTAAAGAAAACACAAAAGCCGTTTTCGGCGAAACCATTGCAAACCCGTCGCTTGACGTACTTGATATTGAAAGATTTGCAAATGCGGCTCACGCCCACGGCGTTCCGCTTATTATTGATAACACCTTTGCAACACCAGTTAACTGCCGTCCTTTTGAATTTGGTGCCGATATTGTAACCCATTCAACTACAAAATATATGGATGGTCACGGCGCTGCAGTTGGCGGTTGCATTGTTGATTCGGGTAAATTTGATTGGACAAAGTATCCCGAAAAATTCCCCGGCCTTTGCACACCCGATGATAGTTACCACGGTGTAACCTATACCGAACGTTTTGGCTTAGAAGGCGCGTTTATAACCAAAGCCACCGCACAACTTATGCGTGATTTCGGCTCTATTCAGTCGCCCCAAAACGCTTTCCTTTTGAACTTGGGACTTGAAAGTTTGCATTTGCGTATGAAAAAACACTGCGAAAACGGACTTGCCGTTGCAAAATATTTACAAAGCGATGACCGCATTGCTTGGGTTAGATATCCTTCTCTCGAAGGTGATAAATATTATGAAATGTCTCAAAAATATTTGCCTAACGGCAGTTGCGGTGTTGTAAGTTTTGGCGTTAAGGGCGGCAGAAAAGCGGCTGAAGCGTTTATGAAAAATCTTAAATTGGCTGCTATTGAAACCCACGTTGCCGATGCCAGAACCTGTTGTTTGCACCCTGCAAATGCAACCCACCGCCAAATGAACGAACAAGAACTTGCCGCTGCTGGTATTTCGCCTGATTTAGTTCGTTTTTCTTGCGGCATTGAAAACAGTGAAGATTTAATTAACGATATTAAACAAGCACTTGATAACATTTAACTTTTTACTTGGAGTGGTATAAATGCCTATTAAAATTCCAAACGATTTACCCGCGGTAAAGACGCTTACGGATGAAAATATATTTGTTATGACCGAAACCCGCGCCATAACCCAAGATATTCGTCCGCTTAGAATTTTATTGCTTAATTTAATGCCAAAGAAAATAGAAACCGAAACACAACTTTCGCGCCTTTTGGGTAACTCTCCACTTCAGGTTGACCTTGAACTTATACATACCAAAAGCCACCGTTCCAAAAACACTTCGGCAGAACATTTAATAAACTTTTATAAAACCTTTGATGATATAAAGGACCAAACATTTGACGGGCTTATTATTACAGGCACACCTGTTGAGCATTTGGCATTTGAAGAAGTTGAATTTTGGGATGAACTTTGTGAAATAATGGAATGGAGCAAAACCCATGTGCACAGCACCTTGCATATTTGTTGGGGCGCACAGGCAGGGCTTTATTACCATTACGGGATAAATAAACACTTTTTGCCAAAAAAACTTTTTGGCGTGTTCCCGCACAAGTGCGATTATAAAAAATCTATTTTGTTCCGCGGTTTTGATGATGTATTTTTGGTGCCTCATTCAAGAAACACCGAAGTGCGCCGTGAAGATATTGAAGCGGTTAAAGGGCTTAAAATTTTGGCTTCTTCTAAGGAAGCGGGTGTTTTTGCAATTTCAAGTAAGGGCGGCAGGCAAATTTTTATAACAGGCCACCCCGAATACGATGCAGACACTCTTAAAAACGAATATCTGCGCGATATTAGCCAGGGAAAAGAAATTGATATACCTGTTAACTATTTCCCCGGTGATAACCCCAAAAAGCAACCAAAACTAACTTGGCATTCTTATGCCAACCTTTTATATTCAAATTGGCTTAACTATTTTGTTTACCAGTCAACACCGTATGATATTACGGCAATTAAATGAGTTTAAATTGTTGACAAAGATTGTTAAATGTGCTAAAATCAAATGTAATGAGGGAGTAGCAAGCGCTAAAACGCAGCAAGTCAACATCGTGGTATAATACCTGGCTTGCTTTAATTTGCCAGACTCATGTATATCATTTGCTATACTGGGTTTTGCTATTTTAATTTTGGAGTATAGTAAAAGCTATACTCCTTTTTTTATTGGGAATAGTAAAAGTGATAGGAGGACTAAAATGCGTTACTATTGTTTAGAAAAAGATGAAGTTTTAAAACAGGTTGAATCTAACCAAAACGGTCTTACATCAAAAGAGGCAGAAGAACGCTTGGTTAAAAACGGAAAAAACAAATTAAAAGAGGTTAAAAAAGATTCTCTTTTAAAACGTTTTATGGCACAACTTGCCGACCCAATGATTATTATTTTAATTATTGCGGCAGCAATTAGCGCCGTTACCGCTGTTATTGAGGGCGGTGAGGGTTTTGTTGATGTTTTCATTATTCTTTTTGTTGTTATAATGAATGCAGTCCTTGGCGTTTACCAAGAATCAAAGGCCGAAAAGGCAATAGAGGCGCTTCAGGAGATGAGTGCCGCAACTTCAAAGGTGTTGCGTGATGGTAAAATTGTTAGTGTTAAAAGCGAAGACCTTGTTGTTGGCGACGTTGTTTTGCTTGAAGCGGGTGATGCAGTTCCTGCCGACGGCCGTATAATTGAAAACGCAAGTTTAAAAATTGAAGAAGCGGCGCTTACAGGTGAAAGCGTCCCGGTTAATAAGTTTATTGAACTTATTAACCTTGCCGATGAAAGCAAAGACGTTCCGCTTGGCGACCGCAAAAACATGGTTTATATGAGCTCTACGGTTGTTTACGGCCGCGGCGCATTTGTTGTTACCGCAACAGGTATGGAAACCGAAATGGGCAAAATTGCCGATGCTTTGGCAAATGCCGAAGAGGGTCAAACTCCGTTACAAATCAAACTTGCCCAACTTTCTAAAATTTTAACCTACCTTGTTTTAGGTATAAGCGTTGTTATTTTTGCCGTTCAGCTTTTAAGACCAAGCGGTGAAGGCGTACACTTGTTTACAAAAATTTTGGAATCCTTTATGATAGCCGTTTCGCTTGCCGTTGCCGCAATACCCGAAGGTCTTGCAATGGTTGTTACCGTTGTACTTTCTATCGGTGTGACAAATATGTCAAAACGACGCGCAATTATTCGCCGTCTTACCGCTGTTGAAACCCTTGGCTGCGCACAAATTATTTGTTCCGATAAAACCGGTACTCTTACCCAAAACAAAATGACGGTTGTTGATAAATACGGCGAAGATGAATTACTTGCAACTGCTATGGCGCTTTGCTCCGATGCCGAAATTGACGAAGAAGGCAACATTACGGGTGAGCCCACCGAAGCGGCTTTAATTGCTTACGCTAATACTTTAAATCTTAAAAAGTACGAACTTAAGGCAAAATACCCGCGTGTTCAAGAAGCTCCGTTTGATAGCGGAAGAAAAATGATGTCAACACTTCATACCACCGAAAACGGCGTTACACAGTACACCAAAGGCGCACCCGATGAAGTTTTAAGACGTTGTGTTTCTTACATTGAAAACGGCGAAATAAAACCCATGACCGAAGTAAAAATGAACGATATTCTTGCTGCCAATAAAGATATGGCCGACCGTTCGCTTCGTGTTCTTGCGGCATCAATGCGCCTTTATAATGAACTTCCCGCTTCGTGCGAGCCCGCAGACATTGAAAAAGAACTTTGCTTTGTTGGTTTAACGGGTATGATTGACCCTGTTCGCCCCGAAGTTAAAGATGCTATTAAAGAGTGTAACAGCGCAGGTATTCGCGCAATTATGATAACGGGTGACCATATTGACACCGCTATTGCAATTGCAAAAGAATTGGGTATTTTAGACGAAGGCAAACGCGCCATTACAGGCAGTCAGCTTTCTGAAATGAGCGATGATGAATTTGCCGAAGTATTTAAAGATATAAGCGTTTATGCGCGTGTACAACCCGAACACAAAACAAGAATTGTAAACGCTTGGCGAAACGCAGGTTACGTTACCGCTATGACTGGCGACGGCGTAAATGACGCGCCCTCTATTAAATCGGCCGACATTGGTGTTGGTATGGGTATTACAGGTACTGACGTTACCAAAAATGTTGCCGATATGGTACTTGCTGATGATAACTTTGCTACAATTGTTGGCGCAGTTGAAGAGGGAAGAAGAATTTACGATAATATTCGTAAAGCAATTCAGTTCTTGCTTGGCTCTAATATGAGTGAAGTTATTTCAATTTTCGTTTCAACCTTAATGGGCTTTACCATTTTAAAACCCGTTCATTTGCTTTGGATAAACCTTGTTACTGACTGTTTCCCGGCACTCGCTTTAGGCATGGAAAAAGCCGAACCCGGTATTATGAAGCGTAAACCCCGTAAAAGCGGCGAAGGTGTTTTTGCCGGCGGCATGGGATTTGACGTTGCTTATCAAGGCATTTTGGTATCTGTCTTAACACTTATTTCTTACTTTATTGGCGCTACTATAGGTGCTAAACACGGCGCAACCGTTCCTGCCGACCACGGTATGACAATGGCGTTTTTGACAATGAGCATGTGCGAAATTTTCCATTCCTTTAATATGCGCTCTGCGCGTGGCTCAATATTTAGGTTGGGCAGTTTCAATAAGGTTTTGGGAATTGCGGCTGTCGGCAGTTTAATTGCAACAACACTTGTTTGTGAAATTCCTTTCTTGGCAAATGCTTTTGGTTTTGCTCCTGTTGATTTCACTGAATATTCCATTGCAATTTTGCTTGGCGCCTCAATTATTCCTATTGTTGAAATAGTTAAACTTGTTCAGCGTAAAATAAGCAAATAATTAAAAACACCTTGCCAAAAAAATGGCAAGGTGTTTTTTGGCATAAGACCTTGTTATTTGCAAATAATTGTTATATAATTTTGTTATAAATTTTGAAAGGTTTTGGTGTTTTTGAGAGCAAGCGGAATTTTACTGCCAATATTTTCTTTGCCGGGTAATTACGGTATTGGAACACTTGGCAAAGAAGCATATAACTTTGTTGATTTTTTAAAGAAAGGCAAACAAAGTTATTGGCAAATTTTACCCTTAAACCCTACTAATTTCGGCGATTCACCCTACCAAACCTTTTCTTCTTTTGCGGGAAACCCATATTTTATTGACCTTGATATTTTGTGCGAAGAGGGTTTGCTTAAACCCGAAGAAATAAAAAAGTTTGATTTTGGCGGTAACGACCACAAAATAAATTATGAAAAACTTTACAATAACAGGTTTTCGGTTTTAAAAATTGCTTTTGGCCGTTTTAATCAAGATAATAATGATTATAAAAAGTTTTGCAAAAACAACGAATATTGGCTAAACGATTATTCGCTTTTTATGGCGATTAAAGATAATAACGGCGGAAACAGTTTTAATATGTGGGAAGACGGCCTTAAACACAGGGAAGAAAAGCGAATTAAACAGGCAAAAAAAGAATACGAAAACGAAATTTTGTTTTATAAAACAATAAACTATTGGTTTTTTAAACAGTGGATGGCATTAAAAGAATATGCAAATAAAAACGGCATAAAAATTATTGGCGATATGCCAATTTACGTTGCGTATGACAGCGCAGATGTTTGGAGTAAAAGTGAACTTTTCCAATTAGATAAAGAATTAAATCCTACTTCGGTTGCGGGATGTCCGCCCGATGCTTTTTCAAAAGACGGTCAACTTTGGGGTAATCCCTTATATAATTGGGCAAAAATGGAGCAAGACGGGTTTGATTGGTGGAAAAACCGTATTCGTTTTGCGCTTAAAATGCTTGATGTTATTAGAATTGACCACTTTAGGGGTTTTCAGGCATATTACAGTATTCCTTTTGGCAGTAAAAATGCAAAAAGCGGTAAGTGGGTAAAAGGTCCTAATATAAAACTTTTTAAAGAACTTGAAAAAGAACTTGGGGCTCTTCCCATTATTGCCGAAGATTTGGGTTTTTTAACAAAAGAAGTTAAAACAATGCTTGCAAAAACTGGTTACCCCGGTATGAAAGTTTTGCAGTTTGCCTTTGATAGCAGGGAAGACAGCGATTATCTTCCGCATAACTACACAAAAAACTGCGTGGTTTACACCGGCACACACGATAACGATACAGTGCTTGGTTGGGAAGAAACCGCAAAGGAAGAAGATGTGCGGTTTGCAAGGGAATACCTAAACTGCAAAAACGGTCCGCTTAACTGGGCAATGATGCGGGCGGCGCTTTCTTCGGTTGGCGACACCGCAATTTTAATGATGGCCGATTTAATTTCAAGTGAGAGCGAAGGCCGAATTAACACCCCCGCCACACTTGGAAACAACTGGAAATGGCGAATAGATAAGGCCTGTATAAACGATTGGCTGGCTAAAATTATTGCCGAATTAACCGAACTGTACCACCGTGCGCCAAAATAATATAAAAAAGCCGTCAACGACGGCTTTTTATTTTATTAGTAAAGGTTGCAGTTGTTCGCCTTTTAAAGCAAGTTCGGCAGCACTTTTAAGTTGGCTGAAATCTGAAATTAAAGAGGTTGGCTTTTTGTTGCTGTCATCCTGCCCAAACGGCACAAAATAAATATTTTTTTGGTTTAGTAACAAACCAATATTTTTTGCCGAAGCCGATAAAGCATCGTTGGTTGCAATACACAAAACAACCGGGCGGTCGTTTCTTAAATGGGCTTTAACTGCCATTGTAACACTGCTGTCGGTTATGCCGTTTGCAATTTTAGAAAGTGTGTTGCCCGTACAGGGACAAACAACAAGCAAGTCTAAAAGTTTTTTTGGGCCAATTGGCTCGGCGGCAACCACTGTATGAATAACTTCTTTTTTTGTAATTTCCTTAACTTCGTTTATAAGTTCATTGCATTTTGTAAATCTGGTGTCGCTGGTATAAACTATTTCAGACATAATCGGTAAAATGTCGGCACCGCTGTCTTTAAGTATTTTAAGTTGCGCCAGCGCTTCTGCCATTGTGCAGAATGAACCGCACATGGCGAAACCAATTCTAATCATAATATAAATGATTCTCCCTTAATATATTTAAAACCGTTTCTGCTAAAATTTTACCGGCTGTAACAGGCGCCGTTTTGCCGGGTAAAGACGGAGCAGGAACAAACTTAACGTAATGGCTTTCTATAAATTCTTGTGAAAAACCAATATTGCCTGATGCCAGTTCAATAAATAAACTGTCTTTTTTTGCGTTTTTTAAAACTTCAGTGTTAAAAAGCGTAGCATCGGCGGTGTTAAAAACAACGTCAAACTTATTTATGTTTTTACACAAATCCTTTGTGTGAAATTTTTTAATACCAAAAGAATCAAGCAAAGAAAAAGCCGTGTTGTTTCTGGCACTAACGTATAAATTGGGACAAAAACCAATAAGCCGAGAAATTAAAATTTTTGCCACCCTGCCAAAACCACAAACCAAAACGTTTGCGTCCCAAAGAGTGTAATCGGTTTTTTCAATTGCAATTTTAATTGCGCCTTCTGCCGTGGGAACTGCGTTAAAATAAGCAAAATCATCTCGCTTTAAAACATCTGTTACATATCGGTTTTCGTAATTTCCGCCAATAACAAGTTTTGCTTTTGGAAACACCTTTTTAATTTCCTCAATACAAATCGGCTCGGCGGTGCTTTGCGTCGTTAAATGAATTTTATCCCTTGTAACAGGGGTGGGTAAAAGTAAAACGTCGTCGTGTGTTATTTCGGTTGAATAAGGGCGGTATTCCTTAATTTCAAAACCCTTTTCGGCCAAAATTTTTATTGCTGTTTTCTGGCGCAAATCTCCGCCCGCTGTAATTATTTTCAATTAAAGCCACCCCCACAAAAAAATACCATAGAAAATTATAGGAATTAAATTCACCTATAATATTCTATGGTAATTTTTAACTTTTGGTTACGCTTAATAATAGTTCTTTTTTGTTAAGGTGCGGTTTTTCAATAACCAAATTGCTAAGTTCTTTTAATTTTTTACCAATTTCTTTTCCGTTAAAACCAAGCGCCTTTATATCGCTACCCGTAACAGCCAAATGAGAAATTAAATACGGTTCACCGCTTTGTAAAATATTTTGAACAATTGCGGTGTTTTTGCCCAAAATCATAAAACTGTCAATAACCGCTTGTTCGTTAAAATCGCGCAAACATTTTTTGATTTCACAGTTGTTTTGCGGAAATTTTTCTAAAACGGCTTTTACAAATAAATAGTGTTGTTTTATTTCGTTGTCGCACTTTAGTTCACTTAGCAGTTTTTCGCCGTTAATACCGTTTTTTAAGCAAAAGGCGCAAAACCGCAGTTTTCGCTCTTTTTTTAACCCTCTTAAAAATTCTAATTCCGCGTTTTTAACACCTAAAAAAGTAAGACTGCCGCAGTCAATTAGCGGTTCTGCTAAATTTGGGTAATCTGAACACAATATTTCAAACAGTTCGTTTGCAATTCTTTCTCGGCTAATGCTTTTTAAGGTGGGGGAAAGTGATAACGCACTTTTTAGCGTTTCTTCTTCTATTTTAAAATTAAGCCGACAAGCAAATCTAAACAATCTTAAAATACGAAGCGCATCTTCACTAAAGCGTTTATTCGGCTCACCAACAGCTCTTAAAACTTTATTTTTAAGGTCGCTTACACCGCCGAAATAATCAACAATATCACCGTTTAATTTTAAAGCAATGGCATTTACCGTAAAATCGCGCCTAAGTAAATCTTCTTTAATGTTGCTAACAAATTGCACAGTCTCGGGTTTTCTATGGTTTTTGTAAGTGCCGTCGGTTCTGTAGGTTGTAACTTCAAAAGGTGTTTTGTTAATTATAACCGTAACAGTGCCGTGTTTAATGCCTGTATCAACTGTTTTACTGAAAAGTTCTTTTATTTCGTTTGGCAAAGCACTTGTGGTAATATCGTAATCGTTTGGGGTTCCCCCAAGCAAAATATCCCTAACGCAGCCACCCACGCAAAACGCTTCATAACCCGCGTTTTCAAGCGTAGATATTATATATTTAACTTCATTCGGCGCTTCAAAACGCATGGCTTTCACTCCTTTTTTATGAATTATACTATAAATGTATTCAGAGTTCAATCTTTTCAATAAAATGGGGGTTTATTTTTTTGGTAAAAGGAAGTATAATAAGAATACAAATCTTTTAGGATGGTTTTTATGAAACAATTAAGAAAAGAAGATAAAATTTTAACTATAGTCAAAAGAATTCATATGATTGGTATTGGCGGTTCGGGTATGTGTCCGCTTGCTGAAATTCTTCATAATAAGGGTTATTATGTAACGGGCTCCGATAATAACGAAAGCAACCCTCTTAAAAGGGTACGTGCAAAGGGCATAAAGGTTTTTATGGGGCATAATGCCGAAAATATTAAGGGTGCCGAACTTGTTGTGTATTCTGCCGCTATTAAAGAAGATAATGCCGAACTTGCCGCTGCAAAAGTAAACGGAATACCCACAATGGAACGCTCTTATCTTTTGGGTGCATTAACACGTATGTATGAAAACGTTATAGGTGTTTGCGGTACCCACGGCAAAACTTCGGTTACTTCAATGATAACACAGGTTTTGGTGCTTTGCGGTAAAGACCCAACTGCAGTTATTGGCGGCAAACTTCCTTTAATCGGTTCAAACTCGGTTACGGGAAACAGTAATTTAATGGTGTGCGAAGCGTGTGAATTTGTTGATACCTTTTTAAAACTTTCGCCAGATATTTCGGTGCTTCTTAATATTGATAACGACCACCTTGATTACTTTAAAACAATGGAGAATTTAACAAATTCTTTTAGAAAGTTTATTAGTATGAGCAGTTTGGCGGTTGTAAACGGTGACGACAGTTTGGTAATGGGCGCAACAAACGGCATAAATGCCAAAGTTATTACTTTTGGCTTTGGTGAAAACAATATGTATAAAGCCAAAAACGAATACTCAAGTAAACGCGGTTGGCATTTTGAAGTTTATAAAGAAAATACTAAACTTGGCGAAATTGAACTGTCAATCCCTGGTAAACACAATGTTTACAATGCTCTTGCCGCTTTTGCGGTTTGCCATTATTTAGGTGTAGAAACTTCCGGTATAATTGACGCACTGCAAAAATTTGGTGGTGCGGGCAGGCGGTTTGAATTTATTGGTGAGTTTGGAAAGGGCTTTACCTTGGCTGATGATTACGCTCATCACCCAACCGAAATTACCGCAACACTTTCTGCGGCAAAACAACTGCCCTATAAAAAGGTTGTTTGCGTTTTCCAACCCTTTACTTTTTCTCGCACCGCGCTTCTTTTAAACGAGTTTATAGAGGCACTTAGCATTGCCGATGAGGTTGTGCTAACCGAAATTATGGGTTCAAGGGAAAAGAACGTTTACGGTGTAACTTCACAAGATATTGCAAATAAACTTAAAAACGTTCGCATTATAAATGATTTTTCTGAAATTGCCGATTACCTTTTAGAAACCCAAGGGAAAGACGATTTGGTTATTACAATGGGTGGTGGCGATATTTATAAAGTTTGCCACATAATTGAAGAAAAATAAGAGGTCATATGACCTCTTATTTTATTATAGATGCTTTATATTCGCTTGGTGTTTTGTGGGTATACATTTTAAAGCATTTTGAAAAATACTGCGGGTTATCAAAGCAAAGCATATCCGAAATTTCGGTCATATTGTGTTTGCCTTCGCGAATTAACTTTTTGGCTTCTTTAATTTTTAGGTTGTTGTAATATTTTATTATTCCGTCGCGGTAATAAAAAGAAAACTGTTTTTTTACGGTGCTTTGGCTTTTTCCAACTGCCTTTGAAACGTTTTCAAGTGTAATCCTTCCGTAAATATTGGCATTTAAAAAGTCAATTATTTCCTTAACGTTATAGGGAATATCGATGCCGTCAATAACATAATTTTTACGCGGTGTTTTTGAAAAAGAATCGGATTTCCTTATAAGTTTAATTAAAAAGATTTCTAATAGGTTTTTGGTCATTTGACTGCTTCCTGCAGGGGCATTTTTAACCTTGTCAAGCGTTTGTAACAGGGGGTTTGTTTCGTCGGCAAGTTTATAACAAGAAAGTCCTTCGGCAAAAACTTCTGAAAGCAATGCCTTTTCTTCTGAATTAAGTTTAAAAATTTTACCCACAAAGTGTTTCATTGCACGGCTTTTACATTCAAAGGTTATAATGCTAACATTCGGTGAAACGGTGTTGTTGCCCGAAAGGTTGTGAAATTCGTTTGGCTTGTGAAAGGTCATTTCACCGCTTTTTAAGGTAAAACGGTTATTGCCTGAAGTACATATCATTTCGCCTTTGTCTATATAAACCATTTCCCAAAAATCGTGCCTTTCGCCGTCATACGAAAAACTTTTTGAAAACTCCATATAAAATATAGTTATTATCTTTTCAATATTAAATAATCTGTCAAAGCCAACGCGTGTAAAATTATCTTTCATAAAAACTCCTAAAAAAGCTGATTTTATAAATATTTTAACCGATTTTTTACTCCAATGCAACCATTAAATGTTATAATTAAATTATAAAGATAATAGGAGGTATTTTTATGTATAAAGTTTTGGCAATATCCTGTCATCCCGATGATATGGAAATTTGCTGCGGCGGTACCCTTGCAAAATGTGTTAAAAGGGGAGATGAAGTAACCGTCTGCCACGTTGCCAACGGTAATATGGGACATATGGTTATTATGCCGGATGAACTTGGTGAAATAAGAAAGGCGGAAGCTAAAAAAGCTGGTGACCTTGCCGGTTTTACTACTATCACCTGTGATATTGGCGATTTAATGGTTGATGCCGCCAGCCGTGAACAACACGATAAAATAGTAGAAGTTATACGTAAGGTGCGCCCCGATTTTATTATTACTCATGCACCCAATGATTACATGCTTGACCATGTCGCTGTTTCTAATTTGGTGTTTAATGCTTCGTTTTCGGCTACCGTTCCGCATTACCGCGAAGACTTAGGCGAAGCTGTGGGTGTTGTTCCGATTTTCTATATGGATAATTCTGCGTTATTTGGTTGCGAGCCAACCGAATATGTGGATATAACTGATGAGTTGGAACTCAAACTTGAAATGCTTGCTTGCCACGAAAGCCAGGTTGTATGGCTTAAAGACCATGATGATAATGACATTCTTGATGTTACTCGTACTCTTGCTCGTTTTAGGGGAATTCAATGTGGCGTTAAATATGCAGAGGGCTTTACACAGTGCCGTGTAGACCATCGCGTAACTACAAAGCGACTTTTACCATAAAAATTTTTACATAAAGGAGAAAAAGAAAATGGATTTTAATTCAACAGTAAAAGGTTCAGCATTAGAGGGCTTTTACCCTGCAGGTTGGGATTTTGAAAAAATCGATGCTTGCATAGACGCCCCCGAAAAAATTACCGAAAGACAAGCACATTGGAACAAAGATTTTACACCGATTCAGTGCGATTCTTTGGGTGAATTTGAAACATACATGGGCCATGAAATTGCAATGCAAATTAAACTTGCAAAAGACAGAAACGAAAAAATTGCTTTCATTCTTCCCGTTGGTCCTATGGGTATGTATAAATGGGTTGTTTACTTCCTTAAAGAATGGAATGTAAAATGTGACCACGTTTACACATTTAATATGGACGAATGGGCAGACGGCGAAGGTAATACATTAGCACCCGATAACAACGGTGCATTCCAATATGCAATGGAACAAGCACTCTTTAATCCTCTTGGCGAACTCACCGTTCCCAAAGACCAAAGAAACTTTGCTACAAAAGCAAATCTTCCCACATATCCTGAAAAAATCAACGCATTAAAAGCCGAAGGCGCAAAACTTGTTTTGGTTTACGGTATTGGCAGAATGTGCCACATTGCTTTCTGGGAACCCACCTTTGCAGCCGATTACGCAACTGCTGCCGAATGGGAAGCAGCGCCTTACCGCATTGGTGCTAAAATCCACCCCTTAACCGTTGAACAAAACGCTTTAACAAGCTTTAAATCAAGAACAACTTTGGTACCCTGCCGTGCTAACACAATTGGCCCCGGCTTGTTCCTTAAAGCCGATTACGCTATTGGCGGTGCCGACGGTACCTTGGGCAGAGGTATGCAGTGGCAAGGTATGTCACTTTGGATGACACTTCGCTATGGTAAAACACCTTGGATTACTTCTTCTTACATTCCCACACTTGCAGGCCGTTTGTTCTTCCTTAAAGACCTTGCTGGTCCTTTAATGGCTGAGTGTAACTAATATTATGGTAAACAATAAAAAAGGTATTGCAGTTGCGGGCAGTATTCTTGTTGATAAAATTAACGAGATTTCGGCTTACCCCCAAAGCGGTGAACTCACCCAAATTTTAAGTGTTCAAAAAGCGGTTGGCGGTTGCGTGCCCAATGTTGCAATTGATTTAAAAAAAATTTGCCCAAATACCCTTATTTACGCTATTGGCAAAGTAGGTAACGATGAAGACGGTGAATTTGTAACTTCGGTTTTAAAAAGTGAAAATGTTGATGTCTCTGGTGTAACAGTTTTGGAAAACGAAAATACAAGCTTTACCGATGTTATGAGTATAACCGGCGGTCAACGCACCTTTTTTACCTATGCCGGTGCAAGTGCTGAATTTGGTGTTGATGATATTGATTTTAATAATATCATCCCCGAAATTTTGCACCTTGGCTACTTCTTGCTTTTAGAAAAGGTTGATAACGGCGATGGCCTTAAAATACTTCAAAAAGCAAAAGAATTGGGCATTAAAACTTCCATTGATTTAGTTAGCGAAAACAGTGATAGATATTCGCTTGTTTTGCCTTGTCTTCCTTATACCGATTATCTTATAATAAACGAATTGGAAGCAGGTAAACTTGCGGGTATTGAAC
Source organism: Acutalibacteraceae bacterium (assembly GCA_045655165.1). Taxonomy (GTDB): domain Bacteria; phylum Bacillota; class Clostridia; order Oscillospirales; family Acutalibacteraceae; genus SIG607. The sequence goes on along the minus strand of JAZOOT010000007.1, from coordinate 20,299 downwards.
CTACAAACGAAAACCTTGAAAAAATTGCGCACAAGTTAAAAGAACTTGGCGTAAAAGAAAAGGTTGTTATTCATAAACCCGATTGTTCGGTATGTTTGTCAGAAAGCGGTTTTTCTTACTTGCCTTCATACAGTTTACCAAAGGGTTATATAAAAGGTACAACGGGCGCTGGCGATGCGTTCTGTGCAGGTGTGCTTGTTGGCATTTATAAAGGTTTAAACGATATTGAAACAATGGAATTTGCTTCTGCTTGCGCCGTTATGGCACTTGGAAGCGCCGATGCAACGGGCGGTCTTAAAACCGAAGCCGAAATTAAAGAATTTTGCAAAGGTTTTAATAGAATGTCATAAATTAAACGCGCCCAAATTACTTTGGGTGCGTTTGTATTTTTTAAAACGAAAGGGAGGGGTAAAATGAACGCTTTTTACACGTTTTGTTTAAGTTGCTCACGTGTGGCATTGCCTGTTTTGGCGGTGCTTGTTTTGGCGTTTTCTTTTATCCCTTTGCTATTTAAAAATGAAGAAAAATCAAACCTTGCATCAAAACTAAACGTATTGTTTTTAATGCTTTTTCAAGGTTTGATTTTTGTTCAGTTTTTATTTTTATACCTTAAGCAAAGTGTACTTATAGTTGTATTTTATGTTGCATTTGTTTTAATTCAATTTATTTATTTTTTCTTAAGGCGGTTTAGCGGTATAAATGTTGAAATAATTGTTTGTTTTTTGCTAACCGTTGGCTTTTGCGTTTGGGCGGGTGTTTCGCAAACTGCTTTTATAAAGCAAATGATTTGCCTGTTAATAGGCGTTGTACTTGCTTTGCTTTTGTATGTTGTCTTGCTTAACCGTAAAATTGCTGCTGCAGTAAAAATACCTGCGGTAATACTGGCTATTGCATTGTTTGCGGCAAATATTTGGTTTGGCACAGTTAAAAACGGTTCACAAAATTGGCTTAAACTTTTTTCGGTAAGTTTTCAGCCGTCCGAAATAGTAAAAATCGCGCTTGTTTTTTTTGCGGGTACGGTTATTGGAATTGGTAAAAGTAAAACAGGAAATACTGTTTACACACTTTTTTGTTTGTTGTGTATAGCCATTCTTGGCTATTTAAGGGATTTTGGTACGGCGGCAGTTTATTTTTGCGTTTTTTTAACCGCCATTTGTTTAAGGCAAATTAGCTTTAAAAAGTTTTTGTTTGCCACGGCGGGTGGTGCTGCGGTTGTTGCAGCAATTGCAGTTTTGTTTCCGTATGTGGCAAAAAGGTTGTTTGCCTTTGGCAATGCGTGGCAAAACGCTTCATCAACTGGCTACCAGCAAACAAGAACAATGGTGGCGGTTGCTTCGGGCGGGCTTTTTGGCGTTGGGGCTAATAACGGATATTTAAGAAATATTGTTGCGGCTGATACCGATATTGTTTTTGGTGTTGTTTGTGAAGAACTTGGCATAATCATTGGCTTTTGTGCGGTATTTTGCTTTGTGCTTTTGGCACTTTATTCAGTAAAACTTTTAAAAATCGCACTGCCGTTTTATTCAATACCCGCTTGTGCGGCTGCCGTTCTTTACTTGTCACAAACCGCTCTTAATGTTTTCGGCTCGGTGGACATGCTTCCGTTTACGGGTGTTACCTTGCCGTTTATTAGCAACGGCGGAACTTCACTAATAAGCTGTATTGTTTTAATTGCCTTTATTAAAGCAGCAGAAAGGAATTATTTGTGGAAAAAAGAAAAAACACAGGAAGATTTATAATATACTTTGCTTGTTTGCTTGTAGTGACGGGTATTGCTCTTTTTTGTGTTAAACTTTCAAAGGGCGCAGAAAAATGGGCACTTTACCAAACTAACCGCCATATTTACACAAACGGTGAAATAAGCAAAATTGGTGAAGTAACTGATAAAAACGGTGTTGTTTTAGCACAAAATGACGGCGAAAACAGGGTTTATAACAGTGACGCCAATATACGAAAATCTACCATTCATGCCGTGGGCGATACAAACGGTTATATTAGTACAGGTGTGCAAAATGCTTTAAGAAAAGAACTAACCGGTTATAACCTTGTAAACGGATTTTTTAATGTTCAAAACGGAAATAATGCGGTTTTAACAATTGACAGCCGTGTAAACGTTAGCGCACTAAAGGCGCTTGGCACACAAAACGGCTGTGTGGGTATTTGTAATTATAAAACCGGTGAAATTATTTGTATGGTGTCTACCCCAACATTTGATATAGCCAATGAAAAATCGTTTGCAAGCGCAAAGGCGGGGGAACTTGGTTCGGTGTTTGTTAATAAGTTTATTTCTTCAACCTATACACCAGGGTCTACCTTTAAAATAATAACCGCCGCTGCCGCAATAGATAAATTTGGCGAAGATGTTTATAAAAAAGAATTTATTTGTAATCACGGTACCCAAATTGAAAACGAGCCAATTAGTTGCCTTGGCGAACACGGTGCAGTGTCGCTTACGGGTGCATTTACAAATTCTTGTAATGCATATTTTTCGCAACTTGGTTTAACGCTTGGAAGGAACACATTAACCGAATATGCCGAAAAATTTGGGTTTAATAAAGATTTTTATATAAACGGAATAAAATCGGCGCGTTCTTCCTTTAATTTACAAGACACGCGCAATATTAGTTTTGGCTGGGCAAGTATTGGGCAGTACAGAACGCTAATGAACCCGCTTCAAATGCTTTGTAACGTTAGCGCAATTGCAAACGGCGGGGAATATATAACACCTTATTTTGTTGAAAGTATTTCTAAACCAAACGGCAAGGTTGTTTATAAACCCGAAACACAAACGGTAAGGGTGGTAAGCAAAGATACCGCCGATAAACTTTTAAATTTAATGGATACTGCTGTGCTTAATAATTACGGTAAAGGCAGTTTCGGACAACTTGATATTTGCGGAAAAACAGGAACGGCAGAGGTTGGACAAGGTGTAGAAAATTCGCTTTTTGTTGGCTTTTCTAAAGATGAAAGTTTCCCTGTTGCCTTTGTTGTTATAGTTGAGGGTGGCGGAAGCGGCAGAAGTAGCGCAATGGGTGTTGCAAACTGGGCTTTACAATCGGCAAAACAAGCATTTACAAGTTGACTTTTACTGTCAAACATTGTAAAATAATATAGATAATTTTACATGGAGGAAATTAAAATGAAAACCATAAACGATGTATGCTCAAAACGCGAAAATAGACCCGTAAAGGTTATTCAGTTTGGTGAGGGTAACTTTTTACGCGCTTTTGTTGATTATATGATTGACTGTGCTAACGAACACGGCTCTTTTAACAGTAATGTTGCCGTTGTTGTTCCTCTTGCCAACTTTAAACCGTTCCCTGCATTTAAAGAGCAGGATTGTTTTTATACAGTAATGCTTCGCGGCAGAAAAGACGGCGAAGTGGTTGAAAAATCAAGAATTATTTCTTCTGTTAAAGAAGTGCTTTCAAGCGGTGAAAACCACGAAGAATATTTAAAATATGCCGAAAGCGAAGACCTTCGTTTTGTTGTTTCTAACACTACCGAAGCAGGCATTGTTTACGATAGTAATGATACAATGAACGGTGTTCCCAACACTTTTCCCGGTAAAATTTGCGAATTTTTATACCGTCGTTTTAAAGCGTTTGGTGGGGATACAAGTAAAGGCCTTATTTTCTTGCCGGTTGAACTTATTGAAAACAATGGTAAAGAACTTAAACGTTGTGTTCTTGCAATGGCAGAAAACTGGAATCTTGGCAAGGATTTTACTGCTTGGGTAGAAGAAGCAAATATTTTCTGCAACACCTTGGTTGACCGTATTGTTACAGGTTACCCTGCAAATGCAAAAGAACTTTGCGAAAAACTTGGTTACACCGATAATCTTCTTTGCGTTGCCGAACCTTTTGGCCTTTGGGTAATTGAACCCGAAAAAGATATTTCAGAAGAATTTAAGTTGGCTGATGCCGGTATGCCTGTTATCTTCACAAATAAACTTTCGGCTTACCGCGACCGCAAGGTAAGGGTATTAAACGGCGCTCACACCGCTTTAACCCCAATTAGTTACCTTGCAGGTAAAGATATTGTGCGCGACTGCGTTCAAGATGAACTTATTGGTAATTATGTAAACACCTTGCTTAATACCGAAATTCTTCCGGGCGTAAATCTTCCCAAAGAAGAAGTTGAACTTTTTATTGCACAGGTGCTTGAACGTTTTGATAACCCCACAATCGACCATTTGCTGCTTTCAATTGCGCTTAATACTGTTTCTAAATGGAAAGCGCGTCTTTTCTGCTCGTTTAAAGATTATTACAAAGCAAACGGCGCTATTCCAAAACTAATTACCTTCTCGTTTGCAGGTATGTTGGCGTTCTATACTTCAAGCACAATTGAAGACGGCAAACTTGTTTGCAAACGCGCAGACGGTACTGTTTATAAACTGCAAGACGATGCTGCCGCTATTGAATTCTTTGCAAAATACAGCACAGGCGATATTAAAGAATTTGTAAATAAAGCTTGCACCAATACCTCTTTCTGGGGCGAAGATTTAACCTTATATAACGGTTTTGAAGAAGCAGTTTGCGAATTCCTTACCGATATTAGGGAAAACGGCGCCGAAAATGCAATGAGAAAGGCACTCGTAAAATAATGAATAACATTTTAAAAATAAGAAAAGAAGACGTTGTTGCGGTAGCGCTTGCCGATATTAAAAAGGGAAGCGTTATTGTGTGCGACGGCAAAGAAATAACCGTAAATGCTGATATCCCGCGTGGCCATAAGGTTGCCGTTACCAATATAAACAAGGGCGAAAAGGTTATTAAATACGGCTTTTCTATTGGTACTGCAAAAAGTGATATTAAAACGGGTGACCACGTACATACCCATAATGTTGCCACCGCCCTTACTTCAAGAAGTGAATATACTTATAACCACGTTGTAAATGAAATTGACTGTGTTGATTTCAAAAATGCAACATTTAACGGCTATATGCGTGAAAACGGTAATGTTGGTGTGCGTAACGAAGTTTGGGTTATTCCAACGGTTGGCTGTGTTAATGCAATTGCAAAGCAAATTGCCGAAAACGCCCAAAAATACAAGGGCGAAAACATTGACGGTATTTTCCATTTTTCCCACCCTTACGGTTGTTCGCAACTTGGCGGTGATATGGTTTATACCCAAAAACTTCTTGCGGGCATGGTAAACCATGCCAACGCAGGTGCGGTTTTAGTGCTTGGCCTTGGTTGCGAAAATAACCTTATAAGCGAATTTAAAAAGGTGTTGGGTGAAACTAATAGTTGCCGTGTTGCATTTATGAACTGCCAAGATTACGACGACGAATATGAAAAAGCCGACGAAATAATGAAAAAACTTTGCGAATATGCAAATAGTTTTAAAAGAATACCTTGTCCTGTAAGCAAACTCACACTCGGCCTTAAATGTGGCGGAAGCGACGGCTTTTCGGGTATTACTGCTAACCCCCTTGTTGGTAGGGTTGCCGATAGTTTGGTTAAAGCGGGTGGTAAGGTTGTTTTAACCGAAGTGCCGGAAATGTTTGGCGCAGAAACTGTGCTTATGGACCGTTGCAAGAACGAAGAAACCTTTAATAAAACAGTAGAACTTGTTAACGATTTTAAAGATTACTTTGGAAAATATGGCGAAGGCGTTGGCGAAAACCCATCACCCGGCAATAAAGCGGGCGGTATAACCACACTTGAAGATAAATCGCTTGGCTGTATTCAAAAAGGCGGTTTTTCACAGGTGAACGACGTTCTTTCTTACGGCGATATAGCCAAAGAAACAGGGCTTTCGCTTTTACAAGCCCCGGGCAACGACCTTGTAGCAACCTGTGCTTTGTGTGCTGCGGGTGCACAAATTGTGCTCTTTACAACGGGTAGGGGAACACCCTTTGCAGGCCCTGTACCTACCGTTAAAATTGCAACCAATTCCGATTTGGCAAAACGCAAAAGCGGTTGGATAGATTTTGATGCAGGCAGAATTGTAAGCGAAGGAATTTCCTTCCAATCACTTAATAAAGAATTGTTTGAATTTATTTTAGAAATTGCAAACGGAAAACAGGTAAAATCCGAAAGTCTTTCAAAAAGCGAACTTGCAATTTTTAAAGATGGCGTTACACTTTAATAAAACACAACATATTGGGCATCAAAACCTTGTTTTTTGTTTTGGAGTCCAATATCTATTTGTTTTTGTGTGTAAAATTCTAACGACAAGTATTGACAATTTGTTCACAGTATGTTAATATTAAAACATAATTTTTTAAATGTTTTTTTCTTTTTGGAAAAGGGGTAACAATGAAGGCGTTAGAACAAAAAATTCTTGCCGAGGGTGAAGTATTTCCCGGTAACGTTTTAAAGGTTTCGGGCTTTTTAAACCACCGTCTTGACACAAAGTTCATTTGTGAAATGGGAGAAGAAATTGCTCGGCTTTTTAGTGACGTAAAAATTGATAAAATTCTTACCATAGAAACTTCGGGCATTCCCATTGCTTTTGCTGCTGCCGCCGCTTTGGGTGTGCCAATGGTTTTTGCAAAAAAGTACAAAAGCAGTAATATTTCAAACGATGTTTATAAGGCAGAAGTTTATTCTTTTACCCATTCTACAACGTATACAATAATTGTTAGTAAAGAATATATAAGCGAAAATGAAAACATTTTAATTGTTGATGATTTTCTTGCAAACGGCAAAGCGCTTATTGGTTTAATGGAAATTGTTGACGGTGCGAATGCAAACACTGTCGGTGCTTGTTGTGCCATTGAAAAGGGTTTCCAAGGCGGGGGAGATGCTCTCCGCAAAAAAGGTGTTAGGGTTGAATCACTTGCTATAATCGAAAGCATGAGTGAAGATTCTATCACGTTTAGAAAGTAGGATGTAATTAAATTTACATAAATTTAAGGAGGAAAACAAAATGAAAAAAATTCTCGCACTTGTTCTTTCACTTCTCCTTGTTTTCGCTATGGGTGCATCCCTTGCATCTTGCGGCGAAGGCGGAGAAACACTCGGTATGAGTGAAGCACCCATCGCAGCTGTAGAATTAAAAGCAGACTACGAAGTACCCGATGATTTTAAGATTGGTTTTATTTGCTTACACGATGAGCAGTCTACCTATGACCTTAACTTCATCAACGGCGTAAAAGATGTTCAAAAAGCACTTGGCCTTAAAGATGAACAGGTTATCATTAAAACCAATGTTCCCGAAGGTGACGAATGTTATGTTGCTGCTAAAGACTTAGTTGGTCAGGGCTGCAAAGTTGTATTTGCAAACTCTTTCGGCCATGAAGACTTCATGATTCAGGCAGCAAAAGAATTCAAAGATGTAGAATTCTGTCACGCAACAGGTACAAAAGCTCATACAGAAGGTTTAGATAACTATCATAATGCTTTTGCTTCCATCTATCAGGGCCGTTACCTTGCAGGTGTTGCTGCCGGTCTTAAATTAAATGAAATGATTGAAGCAGGCAAATTCACTGCTGAAGAAGCTAAAATGGGCTATGTTGGCGCATTCACTTATGCAGAAGTTATGTCCGGTTACACTTCTTTCTACCTCGGTGCAAAATCTGTTTGCCCCACAGTAACAATGGATGTTCAGTTCACCGGCTCTTGGTATGACGCTACCGAAGAAAAGAACGCTGCTGAAGCTTTAATTGCTGCAGGGTGCAAACTCATCAGCCAGCACGCTGACTCTATGGGTGCTCCCTCTGCTTGCGAAGCTGCAGGTGTTCCCAACGTTTCTTACAACGGCAGCACATACGATTCTTGCCCCGAAACATTCATTGTTTCTTCAAGAATCAACTGGGCTCCTTACTACAACTACATCATTGGTTGCGCAGTTAAAGGCGAAAAAATCGCTGCTGACTGGTGCGGCGGCATTGCTGAAGGTTCTGTAGTTCTTACAGGCATTAACCTTGATGTTGCTGCTAAAGGCACTGTTGACAAAATCAAAGCTGCTGTTGAAGATTTGAAAGCAGGCACTTTAGAAGTATTCAACACTGCTAACTTCACAGTTGAAGGCAAAGCTTTAGCAAACTACACAGCAGACGTTGATACTGACGCTGCATTTGCAGGCGATACCGAAGTTATTGAAAATGGTGTATTCAAAGAATCTAAATTCCGTTCTGCTCCTTACTTCAATGTAAATATTGACGGTATCAAACTCCTCAACCAGAAATTCTAATATAGTTTCTGCAAAAATAGGCGGGGCAATACGCCCCGCCTAAATTGATTTAATTATTGAAAAAACTGTATTTATAAAGTACTCTTTTTTGAGTAATTAAACTTTTATATAGGAGGAAAAATATGGCTTCAAAGGTTGCTATTGAACTAAAAAATATAAGCAAGTATTTTGGCAATAACGCCGCAAATAAAGATATAAATCTGTCGGTAAACCACGGAGAAATTCTTGCTATTTTGGGCGAAAACGGAAGTGGTAAAACCACCCTTATGAATATGATAGCCGGTATTTATTTTCCCGATAGCGGTGAAATTCTTATTGACGGCGAAAAGGCGGTTATCGCTTCCCCTAAAGATGCTTTTGGCTATAAAATTGGTATGATTCATCAGCACTTTAAACTTGTTGATGTTTTTTCGGCTGCTGAAAATATTGTTTTAGGTCTTGAAGAAAAGTTTAATTTAAAACAGGCAATAAAATCGGTTTCGGAAATTGCCGCAAAATACGGTTTTGAAATTGACCCTAAAAAGAAAATATACGAAATGTCGGTTAGTGAAAAACAAACGGTTGAAATTATTAAGGTGCTTTACCGCGGTGCCGAAATTTTAATTCTTGACGAACCCACCGCCGTTTTAACCCCGCAAGAAACCCAAAAGCTTTTTGCTGTGCTTCGTTCAATGAAAGAAGACGGTAAATCAATTATAATCATCACCCACAAACTTCACGAAGTGCTTTCACTTTCCGATAGGGTTGCAGTTCTTCGTAAGGGTGAATACGTTGGCACGGTTGAAACCGCAAAAACCAACGAAGCCGAACTAACCGAAATGATGGTTGGTGCAAAGGTTTCTCTTAATATTAACCGCAGTGAACCCAAAAATGTTTGCGACCGCTTGGTTGTTAAAGATTTGGACTGCATTAACCGCGATGGCGTTAAGGTGCTTGATGACGTTACCTTTACCGCCCGCGCGGGTGAAATTCTTGGTATTGCGGGTATTGCGGGCAGCGGTCAGCGTGAACTGCTTGAAGCCATTGCGGGTCTTCAAAAACTTCAAAGCGGTGAAATTATTTATAACGACCCCAAAACGGGTGAAGAAGAAAATTTAAGAAACAAAACACCGCTTCAAATAAGGGAACTTGGCGTTCGCCTTTCCTTTGTGCCTGAAGACCGCCTTGGTATGGGCCTTGTTGGTAATATGGACATTATTGATAATATGATGCTACGTAGTTACCGCCGCGGTCATTCTGTCTTTCTTGAAAGAAAAGCGCCAAAAGAATTGGCTAATAAAATTATTGATGACCTTAAAGTTGTAACACCGGGCGCTACAACCCCCGTAAGGCGTCTTTCGGGTGGTAACGTTCAAAAGGTGCTTGTTGGCCGTGAAATTGCTTCCGCACCAACAGTTTTAATGGCGGCTTACCCCGTAAGGGGCCTTGATATAGGCGCATCTTACACAATATATAATCTTCTTAATGAACAAAAGGAAAAAGGTGTAGCCGTAATTTTTGTTGGTGAAGACCTTGACGTGCTTATTGAACTTTGCGATAGAATTATGGTTATTGGCTCGGGCAGGGTAACAGGTTTTGTTGATGCCCGTAACACCACCAAAGAAGAAATTGGTATTTTAATGACTAAATCAAAAGCAGAAAAGGAGGAAGGATAATGAGTGCTAACGTCAAAAAAGCTTTCGCGTTACCGTTTCATACAGTAAAGCGCGACCCAATGCCGTGGTATAAAAGTTTGCTTGTTCGCGCGGTTGCCGTTGTCCTTGCTTTAATTGTGTCTGCCGTGGTAATAACACTTTTAACCCATAAAGACCCAATTCAGGTTTACACTTCAATGATAGACGGCGCTTTTGGTATAAAAAATTCTGCAACTACTGCTCTTCGTGTTTGGAGTTTGTTTCAGGATATTGCAATTTTGCTTTGCGTTTCTTTGGCAGTTACCCCTGCGTTTAAAATGCGCTTTTGGAACTGCGGCGCCGAAGGACAAGTTTTGGTTGGCGGTCTTGCCACAGTTTCGGTAATGTTTTTTCTTGGCGATAAACTTCCGTTCCCTGCGCTTATTCTTTTAATGGTTGCCGCATCAATTCTTGCGGGTATCATTTGGGCGGTTATTCCAGCTGTTTTTAAAGCACTTTGGAACACAAATGAAACACTTTTTACCCTTATGATGAACTACATTGCAATTCAGTTGGTTGCATATTTCTTAAAAGTTTTTGTAAAAAGCGGTTCGGGTGTTTTGTCCCCAATGAAACAGTTTGGTCTTCCTGTTTTGGCTGGTAAAGATTATTTGCTTAATATAATCACAGTTGCGGTTTTAACGCTTGTTATGTATATTTACCTTAAATACACAAAACAGGGCTATGAAATTTCGGTTGTCGGCGAAAGCGAAAATACTGCAAGGTATATTGGTATAGATGTTAAAAAGGTAATACTTCGCACACTGGTTGTTTCGGGTGCTCTTTGCGGTGTTGCTGGCCTTTTGCTTGTTGGCGGCACAAACCATACAATAAGCACCACAACGGCAGGCGGAAGGGGATTTACCGCAATTATGGTTTCTTGGCTTGCCAAGTTTAACCCTGTTTATATGGTTTTCACAACATTCCTTGTTGTATTCTTGCAAAAGGGCGCACAGCAAGTTTCAACCGATTTTAGAATTTCCAATGCAATAAGCGATATTGTAACTGGTATTATTCTTTTGTTTATTATTGGTTGCGAGTTCTTCTTGCAATATAAAATAGTTCGTGCAAACAGCGGAAAGGAGAATAAATAATGTTGGCCTTTCTTGTTAGTGCTATTCGTTTGGGTATGACATTCCTTTTCGGCACAACAGGTGAAACCATTGCCGAAAAATCGGGTCACTTAAACCTTGGTATTCCGGGTGTGATGTGTGTTGGCGCTTCTTGCGGCTGCTATGCTGAATACCTTTATTTAGATGCCGTAAAGCGCAATATTAACCCTTTCCTTGCAATTTTTATCCCCATTGTAGCAACACTTTTGGGCGGCGCGCTTATGGGCCTTATTTACAGCTTCTTAACTGTAACTTTAAGGGCTAATCAAAACGTTACAGGCCTTGCGCTTACCACATTTGGTGTTGGCGTGTCCGATTTTATGATTTCTAAAATCGGCGCAATTTACACAAAAGGCAGTAAATACTTCACAACCCCAATTCCGTTTTTAAAAGACCTTGGCTTTGTTGGTGAACTTTTGTTTTCACACGGTATTTTAATTTACTTGGCAGTTATAATTGCGTTGGTAAGTTCCTTTGTTTTAACAAAAACAAGGGTTGGTCTTCACTTGCGAAGCGTTGGTGAAAACCCCGCAACTGCCGATGCAGCAGGTATAAACGTTGCAAAATACCGTTATTTAGCAACCTGTATTGGTTGCGCCGTTGCAGGTCTTGGCGGTCTTTCGTTTGTAATGGATTACCTTAACGGTAACTGGGAATACTGTATAGATGCTATTGGTTGGTTGGCAATTGCGCTTGTAATTTTCACTGTGTGGAAACCAAACCTTGCAATTATTGGCTCAATTGTTTTCGGCGGACTTTACGTTGCAAGCAGTTATATTGTTGGTGTAAGTTTTGCTGGTAAGGAACTTTTTAAAATGCTTCCTTATATTGTAACGGTTGTGGTTTTAATTTTTACAAGTATACTTGATAAAAAAGAAAACCAACCCCCGCAATGCCTTGGCGTAAACTACTTCCGCGAAGAAAGATAAAACAAAAAGAGGTTAGTTTAATTAACCTCTTTTTTATTTGCATAATTTTCTTAAATTTATTAAAAATAAGTTTAAGGAGTTGTGTAAAATGAAAACAACAAATCAAGAATACTCACAAATGGTTAAAAAATATTCGCCAAATTCACCGCTTTTAAAAGATATGTTAAAAGCATTTTTAATTGGTGGTGCTATTTGCACCTTTGGCCAAGTGCTTTTAAATTTATATAAAATGTTTTTAACCGAAGAAAATGCAAAACTGCTTGTTCCCGTAACACTAATTTTCATAACCGCACTTTTAACCGGTCTTGGCGTGTTTGATAAAATTGCAAAGCACGCAGGCGCAGGCACCTTAGTACCAATTACGGGCTTTGCAAATGCAGTAGTATCTCCTGCGGTTGAATTCAAACACGAGGGCTATATTTTGGGAACTGGTGCTAATATCTTCAAAATCGCAGGACCTGTAATCGCCTACGGCACCGTAGCCGCCGTAATTTATGGTATTATTTTTTGGGTAACAACATTGTTTTAAACAAAAACGCTTGACTAAAAGTCAGGCGTTTTTTATGGGTTTCGTTTACTATTTAAAAGTAAGAAAATATATTGTCTTAATTAACTTTTCTTCGCTTTCTTCGTACGCGGTTTATGTGGCGCACAAAATCGCCGCTGCTAAGCAGTTCGGCAAGTACATATTGTTCTAAAACAGGCACAGTGCAGGAATAAAAACCAAGCTTTTCTTGGTATTGTTTAATAAGATTTTTTGGCAAAACAATATAGCCAGCGCGAATTGAGGGCGCAATAGTTTTTGAAAATGTGTTAAGGTAAATTACGTTGTTGTTTGAAAGCGAAAAAACCGTTTCTTCGTTCTTTTTAGAAACTGTAAGTTCACCGTCGTAATTGTCTTCAATAATAACCCCATTCTTTTCTTTTGCCCACTTAATATATTCTTTTCGCTTTGACGCGCTAGCAGTAACTCCGCTTGGAAAACTGTTAAAAGGTGTAATGTGCAAAACTGTCGCTTTGCTGTTTTTAAGTTCTTCGCTTTTAATTCCGTCTTGCCCAAGTTTTAAAAATTCGCAGGTAACGTTATGCGCTTTGTAAACACGGTGAATTTTATCGTAACCGGGGCTTTCTAAAGCATAAACCTTGTTGTTTCCAAGTAGTTGCACAATAAGGCCGTAAAGGTATTCCGCGCCGGAACCAATAACAATTTGATTTACCTCTACATTTATTCCATAGTTTTTTAACAGGTAAGAACAAATTGCACTACGAAGTTCGGCACAACCAAGGTTTGGCGATTTAACAAGCAATTCTTCTTGTTTTTCGCTTAAAATTTTTCTAACGGTTTTTGCAAAAACGCTGTAAGGGAAAAGGAAATCGGTGTGTGGTGGCTTGTTATAGGGTGCGGTAAGTTCGTCGTTTTCTACATAACTTAAAAAATCATCTTCCTTGTAAATAACAAAATAACCACTTCTTTCTTTTGGCTCAATATATCCCTCATCAAAAAGCAAATCGTAAGCGTGTGCAACGGTAATTACGCTAACGCCTGTTTTATCTGCCATAATTCGTTTTGACGGCAGTTTTTCGTGGTAAGAATATACTCCGTTTATAATATCATTTTTTATTTTTTCGTATAACTGTAAATAAGACGGCTTGCTTTTCATCTGGTTATATAAAATTCTCCTATTTTGATTATTTTTATATTATCAGTTAAATTATATAATACTTTCAATGTTTTGTAAAGAGTGGGTTATTATGAAAAAATGTATTGTTATAAACGACCTATCAGGTCTTGGTAAATGTTCGCTTACCGCGTCTATACCCGTTATGGCGTGTTTGGGGGTTCAGGTTTGTCCTTTGCCCACCGCAGTATTAAGCAACCAAACAGGGTATAGCAGTTATTATATTGACGACTATACCCAAAAAATGAGCTTTATTTTAGAAGAATGGCAAAAAAGAAATTTAAAACCCAACGCAATTCTTTCGGGATTTTTGGCAAATGAAAAGCAAATAGAAATAGTAAAAGAGTGTATAAAGCTTTTTAAAGATGAAGACACGCTTTTTGTGGTTGACCCTGTTATGGGTGACTGCGGTGCAATGTATAAAACACACAACCAAAAAATGTGCGAAAAAATAACCGAACTCAGCTTTATGGCCGATGTTATTACGCCTAATTTAACCGAGGCATGTATTTTACTTAAAAAAGACCCAACAAAAAATTATACACTTAGCGAAGTAAAAGAAATGGCGAAAGAATTAACCGAAAAAGGACCCAAACATGTTGTTATAACGGGCGTTTTGATGGATGGCAAAATAGATAACGTAATTGCCGAAAAAGGCGAAGTTACAATAATTAGTAACGAACTTATTAAGGGAAACTATTCGGGCACGGGCGATTTAATTGCATCAACAATAACCGCTGCTCTTATAAACACAAATCATACATTAAAAGAAATTATGACTGCCGCGGCAAATTTTGTTGGAAAATCCACTTATGATGCATACCAAGAAAAGACCGACCGAAACGACGGCGTTCCTTTTGAAAAACATTTATTAGAACTAATGGGAGATTTACTGTGAAAGCAATAAAAAAAGTATCGCTTAGCGCGCTTTTTGCCGCCATTATAGCTGTTTTTACCGCTTATATTTGCCACGTGCCAATAGGGGTAAACGGTGGATATGTTCACTTGGGAGACACCTTTATTTATATTGCCGCAACGCTTCTACCACTCCCTTATGCCGTTATGGCGGCGGCGGTTGGGGCAGGGCTTGCCGATTTATTAACCGCGCCCGTTTGGTTTTTGGCATCGGTTGTAATAAAATCGTTAATATGTTTAACCTTTACAAATAAAAAAATTATTTGCAAGCGCAATATTTTTGCCTGTGTTTTAGGTGTTTTTATAACGGTTGTTGGCTATGCAATAGCCGAATATATAATTTTTGGCAGTTTGGCAGGAATTTTATATTCGGTTATTGGAAATGTTATTCAAGCCACTGCAAGTGGAATTTTATTTATAATTATTGGCATATATCTTGAAAAAATAAAAAATAAGGATATAATAAAGTTATAAAATATTTTTGAGGTGGAAACTATGGACTTTAAACCAATTTTAAGATTTGCAGTAACAAGCGACGTGCATTATTCGGAAGAAATTCCATACATTCGCGAGCGTTTTAAAAGTGCAATAAAAAACTTGTATGAATATTCACAAAGCCAAGAATATAAAAATTTAGATGCAATTTACATAGTTGGCGATTTTATTGATACAAGTAAAAAGACTCAATTTCAAATGATAAAAGAAGATTGCGACCAGGTTGTAAAAAAAGACACACTGCTTGCGCTAACCCTTGCTAACCATGAACTGCATTATGGTGAAAGCGAACAAGAAGCACTTGGCATTTTTAATGAATTCTTTAATATGCCACCCGATAGGCATGAAATTATAAGTGGTTACCATTTTATTTCGCTATCTACAACAAATAACGGCGGTGAATGGCACGATTCTTTTACCACAGCAAAAATGGAATGGTTAAAAGCAGAACTTAATAAAGCGGTGGCAGATAACCCAACACGCCCAATTTTTGTTTTTCAACATCCCGGCATTGGCGGTACAACACCCGGCGGAATTTTCGGCAACTGCGGTTTGCAGGTGGTTTTAAACAATTATCCACAGGTTATTGATTTTTCGGGACACAGTCATCTTGTGCCAAGTGACCCGCGTGAAATTGACCAAAAAGAATTTACGGCTATAAGCACCGGAAGTTTGTTGGGATTGTGCGTAAGGTGTGGTTCAATTCACGGAGATGTTACCGCTGAAAAAGGATATGAAAATTCAGAACACGCGCAATTACTTCTTGTTGAAGCCGATGCCGAAGATAAAGTGCGCGTAAGGTATTACGATGCAGTGAATAATGTTTTTATGCCCGAAGAAAGAATAATATCGGGTGTACATAGTAAAGAAAACTTTATTTATACCCATAAACGTAAAGAAACTGCACCCATACCTTATTTTAAAGAGGGTACAAAAGCGGTTCTAACCGTGGGCGAAACTGTTAAGGTTGAATACGATGCCGCCGTGTGTGACGGCCAAAAGGTTTGGATTTATATAGTCCGTTTGTTTGATGAAAACGGCGAAGTTGTTGCTGAAAAGAAAATGGTATCTGATTATATGAATTACCACCAAAAAAACAAATTCAGCACCGAATTTACCGACATAACCGAAAAGGTTGTTTCGGCCGAAGTTTATGCACAGGGCTTCTTTGAAAACATTTCACAGCCAATTAAAACAAATTAAAAAATGCCAACACAGCATAAACTGTGTTGGCATTTTTCTTTTTGTTAAAGTAATGTTGCTGCCATAACGGCTTTTATTGTGTGCATACGGTTTTCGGCTTCATCAAACACAATTGACTGTTTGCTTTCAAAAACCTCATCGGTTACTTCCATAGCAGTTATGCCAAAGCGTTCTCCCATTTCTTTACCAATCTTTGTTTTAAGGTCGTGAAAAGCGGGTAAACAGTGCATAAATACTGCGCTGTCTGAAGCGTTTGCCATAATGGTAGAAGTTACTCTGTAAGGGGAAAGTTCATCAATGCGCTCTTTCCAAACTTCATCTGCTTCGCCCATAGAAACCCAAACGTCGGTATAAATTACATCTGCGTTTTTGGTGGCTATTATTGGGTCTTCGCAAAAATTAAGTGTTGCACCGCTTTTTTTGGCTAATTTTTGGCACTCTTCAATAAGTTCAGCGCCCGGGAAATATTTTTTGGGCGCACAAGCAGTAAAGTTAATGCCAAGTTTAGCGCAACCAACCATAAGTGAATTACCCATATTGTAACGAGCGTCACCCATATAAACAAAGTTAATGCCTTTTAGTTTGCCAAACTTTTCTTTAATGGTAAGAAAATCGGCTAAAATTTGGGTTGGGTGGAATTCGTTTGTTAATCCGTTCCAAACGGGAACACCGGCATATTTTGCAAGTTCTTCAACAATTTCCTGTCCAAAGCCGCGGTACTCAATTCCGTCATAAATTTTACCCAAAACTCTTGCAGTATCGGCAATGCTTTCTTTTTTGCCAATTTGCGAACCCGATGGGTCAAGGTAGGTAACACCCATACCAAGGTCATACGCTGCAACCTCAAAGCTGCAACGGGTACGTGTACTTGTTTTTTCGAAAATAAGGGCAATGTTTTTGCCTTCAAGCAACTTATGCGGAATACCTTTTTTCTTTTTATCTTTCAGTTCTGCGGCATAATCTATTAAATAGTTTATTTCTTCGGCAGTAAAATCAAGTAATTTTAAAAAACTTTTACCTTTTAAGTTCATAATTCTCACCTTTAAAGTACTTTTGAAAGGAATGTTTTAAGACGGTCACATTTGGGGTTGTCAAAAATTTCTTCGGGTGTGCCTTCTTCCATAATATAACCGTCGTCAATAAACATAACACGGTTTGAAACCTCTTTAGCAAATCCCATTTCGTGGGTTACAACCACCATTGTCATACCCATTTTTGCAAGTTCTTTCATAACTTCCAAAACTTCGCCAACCATTTCGGGGTCAAGTGCGCTTGTTGGTTCATCAAACAACATAACTGTTGGCTCCATACACAAAGCGCGTACAATGGCAACACGTTGCTTTTGACCGCCTGAAAGTTGGTTGGGGTAGGTGTCTGCTTTATCTTCAAGGCCAACTCGTTTTAAAAGAGAAAGCGCTTTTTCATTTGCCTCTGCCTTGGTTAGTTTTTTAAGCATAATCGGGGCAGTTGTAAGATTTTCAAGAATTGTCATGTGTGGGAATAAATGAAACTGCTGAAAAACCATTCCCATTTTTTGCCTTTGTAAATTAAGGTTGCATTTTTTATTTGTAAGGTCGGTTCCTTCAAATATAATTTGACCGCCCGTTGGAGTTTCAAGCATATTAAGACAACGCAAAAAGGTTGATTTACCTGAACCCGAAGGGCCTATTACGCAAACAACATCGCCCTTGTTAATTACGGTGTTAATATCCTTTAAAACCTGTAAGTTTTCAAAGTTTTTTTGCAGATTTTTTACTTCTATCACTTTTTATTTAACCTCTTTTCAAAAATACGTAACAGATAGGTTAACATAATAACTATTACAAGATAAATCAAAGCCACTGCAATAAGCGGGTTAAACGCATCGTATGTGTTATTTCTAATAAGATTACCTGCTCTTGTAAGGTCAACAACCGCAACGTAACCCGCAACAGCGGTTTCCTTTAAAAGTGCTATCATTTCGTTGCCAATAGCAGGAAGAATATTTTTAACCGCTTGAGGTAAAATTATTTTTCGCATGGCTTGTAATTTTGAAAGCCCTAATGAACGGCCGGCCTCCATCTGTCCTTTTTCTACAGCGTTTAAACCGCTTCGTATAAGTTCTGCCATATATGCGCCTGAATTTATACCAAAGGTAATAATACCAACCGTAATACCTGTTGAAGATTTAAGTATAAGATAGTAAAAAATAAGCAATAGTACAACTACGGGAATACCGCGAATTGTTGTAACGTAAAAATCGCAAATTTTAGCAAATACTTTAAGTATTTTATTATCGTCTTCAAAATACTTAATAATGGCTATTAAAGCACCTAAGGTGACACCGATAATCAGCGCACCTAAGGTAATAATAAGAGTATTTTTAAGACCGTCTGTTAAAAACTTGTAGCGTTCTTCTTCTATAAATGTAGAATAAAGTTGGGCGCCCCAAGTTTTAAAAAAATCAGTTAAGAATGTCATGGTTTCCTCTTTGTATTAAACTATTTTTCGGGAGCAACGTAGGGAACTTCGTATTTATCGAAAATTGCCTTAATTGTACCGTCGGCAATCCATTTTTCAATGCATTTATTAAATTCATCTACAACAGTTTGGCTGCCTTTTGGGAATGCAAAACCGTAAGGTTCGCTGGTCATAGCTTCATTTAAAACAACGGTTTGACCGTTTGTTTTGCCTGATAAATCAATAGCAACTTCGTTGTCAACAACCCAAGCATCAACCTTGCCCGAGGTTAAGGCACTGCAAGCATCGTTGTTGGCTTGGAATGCCAATACTTCGTAACCTTCGCCCATACAAAATTCTTCTGCTGTGGTGCCGGTTTGAACAGAAATTTTTTTGCCTTTAAGGTCGGCTTTAGATTTAATAGCACTGTCTTTTAAAACAACAATTGCCTGTGAAGCCATAAAATAGGGGTTTGTGAAATCAGCATTTTTCTTTCTGTCTTCAGTAATGGTAATACCCGAAACACCAACATCGTATTTGCCCGACTGAATACCTGGGAGAACCGATTCAAAGTCCATTTGCTCAATTACAAGTTCTACACCAATTTCGTTTGCAAATAACTCTAAAATTTCAACTTCAATACCAACAACATCACTGCCTTCAAGCATTTCAAAAGGAGGGAAGTCAGGGCTTGTAGCCATTACAATTTTACCGTTTTCTTTTATACCATCAAGGGTTTTACCGCTGCCGCAGCCCACAAATGTAAGGCAAAGACACAAAACCATAATTACTGCAATTAATTTTTTAAACATTTTCATAATAAATACCTCTTTTTTAATATTAGTTCTTATTTGTTGTTTTTAGCATTAACCATTGCCTGAACCTTTATGGGCAAACCGTAAAGGTTAATAAAGCCGGCAGAATCTTTTTGGTCATAATCGCTTTCGCCGAATGTAGCAATTTCTTCGCTGTAAAGTGAATAATCACTCCAAACGCCTGCGTTAATCATGTTGCCTTTGTAAAGTTTAAGTTTAACTTTACCGGTAACATTTTCTTGTGTTTTATCAACAAAAGCACTAAGTGCTTCACGAAGCGGTGTAAACCACTGGCCGTTGTAAACAAGTTCAGCAAATGTAATAGAAAGTTTTTGCTTTTCGTGAAGTGTCATTTTATCAAGACAAAGCGACTCTAACACGCTGTGCGCTTTGTAAAGAATTGTACCACCCGGAGTTTCGTAAACACCGCGGCATTTCATACCAACCAAACGGTTTTCAACAATATCAACAATACCAATGCCGTTAGCACCGCCAAGTTCGTTTAGTTTTAAAATAATTTCCTTCGCGGTCATTTTAACGCCGTCAACTGCTGTGGGTACACCTTTTTCAAAATCAATGGTAACATAGGTTGGCTTGTCGGGTGCTTGAATGGGGGAGATACCCATTTCCAAAAAGCCCTCTTTTTCATACATTGGTTCGTTGCCTGTATCTTCAAGGTCAAGACCTTCGTGAGATAAGTGCCAAAGGTTTTTATCTTTTGAATAGTTTGTTTCTCTGTTTATTTTTAAAGGAATATTGTGTGCTTCGGCATAATCAATTTCTTCATCACGAGATTTGATATCCCAAACACGCCAGGGGGCAATTATTTTAAGATTAGGAGCAAAAGCTTTAACAGCAAGTTCAAAACGAACTTGATCATTACCTTTACCTGTG
>JAZOOT010000006.1:0-8828 GCA_045655165.1 Acutalibacteraceae bacterium | reverse complement strand
ACGGCGAAAAATTCGCCGTCTTTTTTGCGATATATTGCTTTGCAATTCGATATGTTTTCCTTTTGGAAAACTCGATATATTTACCTTGCGGTAAATTCGATATGATATAAATTTCTGATGAAATTTATATCGCTGCAAAATATCTATTCAGAT
This sequence comes from Acutalibacteraceae bacterium, assembly GCA_045655165.1. GTDB lineage: Bacteria > Bacillota > Clostridia > Oscillospirales > Acutalibacteraceae > SIG607. The sequence goes on along the minus strand of JAZOOT010000006.1, from coordinate 8,675 downwards.
ATTTTGCACTGCGTTCCGTCGTGTTTGATTTCGTAATTTTCTTTATAGATTAAATCGTTTATAAATACAAACTCATATCCCTCGTCTTTTAGGCATTTTAGGATATTGGGCAATGCCGCGGGGGTATGGTCGGCGTCGTTATGGAACAATACAATACTGCCGTTTTTAACCTTGCTTACCACCCTTTTGCAAATGTTTTCGGGCGTGGCGCTGTCTTTCCAGTCTAAACTATCAACCGACCACTGTATGCAGTACATTCCCTGTGATTCTAAGGCGGTCACAAGTTGGTCGTTATAGTCGCCGTACGGCGGACGCAACAAATTGGGTTTTACGCCCGTTATTTTTTCGATTTTTTGGTTACAGGTGCTTATTTCATCGTTTACTTGGGCAAGGGATAACCTACTCATATACGGATGGGTGTTTGAGTGGTTTTGAATTTGATGCCCTGCATCGCTTAACTGTTTTACAGATTCCGGATATTTATCTACCCAAGCACCCACCACAAAAAATGTTGCAGGTACATTATATTCGCCTAAAATATTTATAAGTTGTTCGGTGTCATCATTCCCCCAGGCGGCATCAAAACTGATGGCAATTTTCTTTTCGTTTGTTTCAACACAATAAATTGGCAGTTTTCTTTCCCTTTCTGCTGCCACGCGCGACGCGCCAATTAAACAAACCGACAAACTTAACACCACGGCACAAAAAGTAACTAACTGTTTTTTGCCGATTACAATGCATTTCATAATATTCACCTCTGCTTAAAAGGTATGTAAAATGTGCAAAAAATATGAATATATAGGCGTTTAATAAAATAAAATTAAATATATAATGAAAGTTCTTGACAAAAAAGTTTTGTTGTGATACAATTACTTGGCATTAAAAAATGAATACGGCACCATAGCCAAGTGGTAAGGCAGAGGTCTGCAAAACCTTTACGCCCCGGTTCAAATCCGGGTGGTGCCTCCAAAAAAAAGTCACACATCGTGTGGCTTTTTCTTTTTGTTCTTTTCACTGTTCACTCTTAACTTTTAACTCTTCTCTAAAATAGATATGTGACTTTTCCAAATAAAAGATAAGAGAGAAAAGATAAAAGAAAAGGTGCGGCTTCGCCACGAATTATAAATACAATGCTTCGCATTGATTTAATTTGTAAAATTCTTGACTAGCAAAACAAGGTGTGATATAATATTTTTAAATTGAGATACGTGAAGGAACCAGCTGTCTGCAGAGGATACTAGTTCCTTTTTGTTTTTTAGAGAAAAACGGATAAAATAACTTCAAAAAAAAGGAGAACTTTTTATGGAAATTCAACTTCAAGAACTTATTGACCAAATTAAAAAAGACGGTGTGGAAGTTGCCCAAACTGAAGCGGAAAACATTATTAAAACCGCAAAGGCAGAAGCCGATAAAATTGTTGCCGATGCAAAGGCAGAAGCCGATAAAATTTTAGCAACTGCAAAAGCCGAAAACGAACGTATTGTTAAATCAGGCGAAGATGCTATTCGCCAAGCAGGGCGCAATCTTCTTATATCTTTTAGAGAAAGCGTTTCAAAAGAGTTAAATGCCCTTTTGGGCCAAAACGTTACTGCGGTATATTCTTCTGACGCTTTAGCACAACTTATTATAAAGGTTGTTGAAACACTTGCAAACAAACCTGAAGCCGATAACCTTTCTGTTGTTTTAAACAATAGCGACCTTAAAGCGCTTGAAGAAACGGTTATTGCGGGAATTAAAGAAAAGCTTAATAGCGGCGTTACCCTTAAGTCAAGCGACAGTTTTGACGGCGGGTTCCGCATTTCAGTAAACGACGGCGGTGCATATTACGATTATTCTGCCGACGCTGTTGTTGAAATGCTTTCTAATTATCTTAGCCCCAAGGTTACTGAACTTTTGAAAGAGGCAAAATAACATGGCTGAATATTATTTGGTTTCACAGCTTCCGTCGCTTGACGGAGTTAATGAAAACTCTCCGCTTCCAATTACTGAAGAAGTTTTTTTGGAACTTTGCGAACGTCTTTTAAATAAAAAGATGTTTGGCGAAATTAAAAATTTAACGCTTGTGCCGTCGTTAGAGTTTGAAAAATCAAATTCTCCTTTAATTGATGCTTGGAATGACGGCGAGCGAAATTTGCGCTTGGCGCTTGGCAAAGCAAGGGCCGATAAAATGAGCAAACCGTTTGATTTGCAAAAAAATGATTTGCCAGCCGAAATTATTAAGGTTGCAAACACCGCTGTTGAAACGAAAAACCCGTTGGATGCAGAATATTTTCTTTTAAACCACCGTTTGAGTTTTTTAGAAACACTTAGACCGTTAGATTCTTTTAGCGATGAATACATTTTTTATTATGCACTAAAGCTTAAACTAATTTTTAGAATAAAACAGTTTAATAAAAACCTTGGCGAAGCCACATATAAAAAGATTTACAGTTGTGTGTTAAAGGAGATTTAATAATGAACGAAAACAAAGGAAAGGTTGTTAGCATTAACGGAAACTTGCTGTCGGTACAGTTTGACGGTAATGTTTCTATGAACGAAATATGCTATGTTAAATTAGAAAACACCGCCCTTAAAAGCGAAGTTATTCGTATTAGGGGCAACATTGCGCAAATACAGGTTTATGAAATGACCGGCGGTATTAAATGCGGTGACACCGTTGAATTTACAGGCGAAATGTTATCGGCCCAATTAGGCCCCGGTTTGCTTGGCCAAATTTACGACGGGCTTCAAAACCCGCTGCCGATTTTGGCAGAAAAAGCCGGTTGGTTTTTAGAGCGCGGTAACTATGCCGACGGTTTAGATGCCGACAAAAAATGGGAGTTTACACCAACCGCCAAGGTTGGCGATACTTTACGAGCAGGTGAATATATTGGTACTGTTCCCGAAGGCGCCTTTACACACAAAATATTTATTCCTTTTTATTTGCTTGGAAACTATACTGTAAAATCTATTGCCGAAAAAGGTGAATATACAATTAGTGAAGACATTGCCGTTATAACCGATGAACGCGGACGCGATATTCCTGTTACAATGTGTTTTAGATGGCCTGTTAAACGCGCAATAAGGTGCTACAGCGAAAGGTTGGCTCCTGTTGAAACAATGGAAACCAAGGTTCGCCTTGTGGACTCATTCTTCCCTGTTGCAAAGGGCGGAACCTATTGCACACCGGGTCCTTTTGGTGCAGGAAAAACAGTTTTACAGCACACAACTTCAAAATATGCTGACGTAGATATTGTAATAATTGCCGCCTGCGGTGAACGTGCGGGCGAGGTTGTTGAAACCTTAACCGAATTCCCCGAACTTACCGACCCAAAAACAGGCCGTTCGCTTATGGAACGCACAATTATTATTTGCAACACATCTTCTATGCCCGTTGCCTCGCGTGAGGCATCGGTATACACTTCGGTAACGCTTGCCGAATATTACCGACAAATGGGGCTTAATGTTTTGCTTCTTGCCGATTCAACTTCGCGTTGGGCTCAGGCACTTAGAGAAATGTCGGGCCGACTTGAAGAAATTCCCGGTGAAGAGGCATTCCCCGCCTACCTTGAATCTTATATTGCGGCGTTTTATGAACGCGCAGGTTATGTTCTCTTACCCGACGGAAGCAAGGGTTCGGTTACCATTGGCGGTACTGTTTCCCCCGCTGGCGGTAACTTTGAAGAGCCCGTAACCCAAGCAACCTTAAAAGTTGTTGGCGCTTTCCACGGGCTTTCACGCGAACGTTCAGATGCAAGAAAATACCCCGCTATTGACCCGCTTATTTCTTGGTCTAAATACCAAAGCGTTATTGACCGCGAAAAGATGGAATACTGCAAAAACGTGCTTCATCACGGAAGCGAAGTTGATTCAATGATGAAGGTTATTGGCGAAGAAGGCACAACGCTTGACGATTATATTATTTATTTAAAATCGGAAATGCTTGATGCCGTTTATTTGCAACAAAACTCCTTTGATTTGGTTGATGCAAACTGCACTACTGCCCGCCAACGTTACGTTACAGATAAACTTATTTACATTTTGGGCAGTAAATTTGCGCTTAACAGTAAAGATGACGCTCGTGTGTTCTTTAACCGTATGCGCCAAAGATTTATTGACTGGAATTATACCGAATTTCTAAGCGATGCTTTCAAAAAAGCCGAAAGCGAAATTGATTCGTTATACAGTAACGGCAAAGGCGAATTATATTCTGATGCCAAACGCTTGTTAAAGGACGGTGAATGAGAATGAACAAAGTTTATAACCAAATTGAATCTATTATTGGTAACGTTATTACCGTAAGAGCAACCGGCGTTCAATACAACGAATTGGCTCAAATAAACACCCGTTTTGGTAAATCTTTGGCTCAGGTAAACAAAATTGACGGCGATATTGTTTCGCTTCAGGTTTTTGCTGGCGGTCAAGGTGTTTCAACGGGCGATGAAATTAGATTTTTAGGCCACGAAATGCGTGTTTCGTTTAGCGATGATTTGCTTGGCAGAATTTTTAACGGTTCGGGCGAACCAAGAGACAAAGGCCCTGCCCTTACCGATAACATGAAAGCAATAGGCGGACCTTCGGTAAACCCCACCAAACGTATTCTTGCCAACAGAATGTTAAGAACCAATATACCTATGATTGATATGTTCAACACTTTGGTTGTTTCTCAAAAACTTCCTATATTTTCTATTTCGGGTGAGCCGTACAACCAATTGCTTGCGCGTATTGCAATGCAGGCCGAAGCCGACGTAATTGTGCTTGGCGGTATGGGTTTAAAATACGACGATTTTCTTTATTTTAAAGATGAACTTTCTAAAGGCGGCGCACTTAGCAAAACGGTTATGTTTATCCATACTGCATCTGACCCAACGGTTGAATGTATGATGATACCCGATATGGTATTGGCGGTTGCCGAACAGTTTGCTTTGCAAAACAAAGATGTTTTGGTACTTTTAACCGATATGACAAACTTTGCCGACGCTATGAAAGAAATCGCCATTACAGGCGAACAGGTGCCCTCTAACCGCGGTTACCCCGGCGACCTTTATTCGCAGTTGGCTGCCCGTTACGAAAAAGCGGTTGACTTTGCTAATTCGGGTTCGGTTACCGTATTGGCGGTTACCACAATGCCCGGTGACGATGTAACCCACCCTGTTCCCGATAACACAGGTTATATTACCGAAGGTCAGTATTATTTAAAGGGCGGGCGTATTGAACCGTTTGGCTCCCTTTCACGACTTAAACAAAACGTTAACGGTAAAACAAGAAAAGACCACCGCGCGCTTATGGACGCAATGATTCGTATGTATTCTTCTTACAAAGAAACTCTTGAAAAGAAAAACATGGGATTTTCTATGAACCGTTGGGATGAAAAGTTGCTTAAATACGGTGAACTTTTTGAAAACAAACTAATGGATTTATCGGTTAATCTTTCGCTTGAAGATGCTCTTGATTTGGGCTGGAAAATTTTGGCCGAATGTTTTGAAAGAGATGAAACCGGAATTAAATCAGACCTTACCGATGAGTTTTGGCCAAGGGTTAAGGAGGTTTAGATTTTGGCAAAAATCAAACTTACTAAAAACGAGTTAAAGGTACAAAAAGACGCGCTTAAAATGTACCAAAGATATTTGCTTACTCTAACACTTAAAAAGCAACAGCTTCAATCGGAAATCCGCACTATTGAGGCAAAGGCCAACCAAGTGCGAAACGAAAAAAATAAACTTGAAAACGGTTTTAACGATTGGATTGCAGTTTTTAGCGAAAAAGATGCTTTTCCAAATGAAGTTATTACGGTTAGCAATATTAAAAAAGGCAGGGGCAATATTGCCGGTGTTGATATTCCCACCTATTTGGGTGCTGATTTTAAAAGAGGCGACTACGATTTATACAGCACTCCGCTTTGGGTAGATATTGCCGCCAACCACATGGAAAAAGCAATTTCTTTAGATTTAGAAGCTGAGGTGTTAGACGAACAGGTTAAACTTTTAGAAGCAGAGCTTAAGGCCACTTCTCAACGCGTAAACCTGTTTGAAAAGGTAAAAATTCCCGAAACCAAAGCAAACATTAAAAAAATATCTATTTATATGGCCGACCAGCAAGTTAGTGCCGTTGTGCGTTCAAAAATTTCAAAACGAAAAATTGCGCTTCGTAACTTAGCCGCTTCCGAAAAGGAGGTTTATTCGTTATGATAGTGCCAATGAAAAAAGTTTCACTTATAACTCTTGCCAACAAAAAAGAAGAAACCCTTAAAACACTTCGTAAACTTGGAATTGTTCATATTGAAATAAGCGAAGGTTTTGGCGAAAAACTTAATGAACTTAAAGAACAAATTGCGTTGCTTGAACTGGCTTTGTTTTCTGTTGGTAAAGCCAAAGACACAAATCAAAAAACGGCTACAACTAAACAAGTTTTAGAAGTTGCCCAAAAAATAGATTCGCTTACCGAAGAAAAAGGGTTGTGCTTATTAGAACGCGCAAATTTAAGCAGTGAACTTGAACGGCTTAAAAACTGGGGCGAAATAAACCCCGAAAGTTTAAGTGAATTACAGGAAAACCGCATTGATTTAGAACTTTACGAAATGCCAAAGTCCGAATATTTATCACTTCCCGACACATTAAAAGCCGTTAAAATTTACGCAGACAAATCTACAGTAAAATTTTTGTTGTTAAAGCAAGAAAACACTTCTTTTTTAAACGGTTACAAATTAGACATTCCCAAAATTTCCACTTCTGATATGCGCAAAAAAGTTGGCGAACTAACAATGCGTATAGAAAAAATTGACGGCGAAATTACTTCTTATGCTTGTTACACCGAAAGTTTTAAAGAAGCATTGAAAGATTTGGAAAAACAAGTTGAATTTGAAACATATTCAACCGGTATGGATTCTGAAGTTTTATCAGAAAGCCAAGAAAATACTGTTTCTGTTGCGTTCTTTAAGGGCTTTATTGAAGCCGAAAGAATTGAAGAACTTAAAGAAACAGCAAAAAATAATTCCTGGGGGCTTTTTGTTGAAGAACCCAACCAAGACGACAACGTACCTACCAAACTTAAAAACAACAAGTTTGTAAGTCTTATTTACCCGCTAACCGATTTTTTGGGTACTGTTCCCGGATATTTTGAATATGATATTTCGGGTTGGTTTTTGGCATTTATACTAATATTCTTTGGTATTATTTTTGGTGATGGCGGTTATGGGTTATTAATATGCAGTGTTGCTTTAATTCCCATTATAAAATCGCTAATTTCAAAAAAACCAATTGCCCCAACTTTTTTGCTTATTGGACTTTTTGGGTTATCTACAATACTGTGGGGCACCCTTACCTGCACTTGGTTTGGGCTTTCGCCCGAGCAGTTGCCTAATTGGCTTAAATCGCTTTCAATACCCGTAATTTCAAACGTTTATGCCGATAAACTTTGGAGTTTGCCCTGGACTGCACAGGGTGTAGGGCTTACCACCGCGCAGAATTTGCAAATTTTTTGTTTTTCACTGGCTCTTATTCAGTTAACCGTTGCGCACATTAAAGGTGCCGTGCGAAACAGAAGTTCACTAAAAATGCTTGGTGATATTGGTTCAATACTGCAACTTATTGGTATTTATTACTTGGTGCTAAACCTTGTTGTAAATTCGCAGGTTTTTGGTTTTGGGCTTGTAATTGGCGGTGTTCCCGTTGGCACGGTTTCACTTGCCTTAATAGGAATAGGTTTTGTTATAAGTTTTGTGTTTTCAAACTACGAAGGCAGTATAATTAAATCTATACTATCAAGTCTTACAAATATTGTTTCGGTATTACTTGGCGTAGTAAACGTATTTTCTGATATTGTATCGTATATACGATTATGGGCTGTTGGACTTGCCGGTGCGGCAATTTCGGCAACGGTAAACGAACTTGCCGGCCCGTTGCTTGGTAATTTTTTGTTTATGGTTGTTGCCATTATTCTTTTGGTGTTTGGCCACGGACTTAATATGGTATTAAACATTCTATCGGTTATTGTTCACGGAATTCGGCTTAACACCTTGGAGTTTTCTTCGCATTTGGATATGTCGTGGAGCGGCCATAAATTTAAGCCATTTGAAGAATAAATTATTTTTTGGAGGATATTTATTATGAACTTAGGATTATTATCAACAGCACTTTGTATGGGCATTGCCGCAATTGGTTCGGCAATTGGTATTGGTATTGCAGGCCAAGCATCTATTGGCGCTTGGAAAAAATGCTATATGAACAACAAAACCGCACCTTTTATTCTTACCGTTTTTGCGGGTGCTCCCCTTACCCAAACAATTTACGGCTTTCTTTTAATGCAGCAAATGAAAGCTTCTACCGCTGACCCCGCTTTCTTGTTGGGTCTTGGAATTGCTTCGGGTATTGCAATGGCTGCTTCGGCAGTTTTCCAGGGTAAAGCAGGTGCAGCAGGTGCCGATGCTTTAGCCGAAACCGGAAAAGGTTTTTCACAGTACATTACCGTTGTTGGTCTTTGCGAAACCGTTGCTTTGTTTGCGCTTGTGTTCAGCATGGTTGCATTGGGATAAAATAAGCAAATAAAAAAGCCGTGCATTGGGAGACACTTCGTAAAGAAGTTCCTCCCAATTTCTTTTTATATTAAAAATGACACTTTCGGCTTGAAAGTGTCATAGTGGGTTACATACTTTAAAATTATAACTATCTCAAAGATAAATGTAATAAGTGATATTGTGA
>JAZOOT010000005.1:0-47109 GCA_045655165.1 Acutalibacteraceae bacterium | reverse complement strand
TGTACCTGCCGAATAAGATATTCTTTATTTTCGGCAAGTATTTACTCTCCTTAAAGTATGTAACCCACTATGACACTTTCAAAAACTAAAAGTGTCTTTTTCTTTATATAGAAAAACGGAGACTACTTCTTTACCAAGTGTCTCCGTTCGGACTTCTTTTTTATTCTGTTATAAAGTAAATGTAAACATCTCGTCTGCCAAAGGCAACACAAGCGGCTTGTGAAGCCATAAACAAATCAACGTTGGTGGGGCGTTTTTGTATAAAACCGCCGGTATCGGCAGCAACCGCATAGCCGTATTTATATCTGCCGTCGGCAGAAACAATATACATTTTTGTACCGTAAGGAATAACCCTTGGGTTTACCGCAATATAACCCGGTTGTGGGTAAACACCTGTTGAGCAACGGTTGCCTGTGTAGGTGTAAGCAGTTGCCTGAACCTTAACAACCGAAGTGTAATTAACGGGAAGACCGTTTTCATCAAGAACAATATCAAAATCGGGTGAAAGGGTAGAAATTACACCGCCTTCGCCGTAAGAAACATTAACATTACCCATAACGTTCATAGCCGTTAGGTTAACGGGTTTAGATTGCTTTTTAGGTTCCTTGTAAGGAACAATATCAATGTAAGCGGTTTTTTCAATAACCCTGTCAAGTTCAAAGTTAACAAAATCTTTTTCGCCTAAAGCAAGGCCGGATTTTTCAATTGCTTCACGTACGGTGCATTTTGTTGTGTTAAAGGTAACGCTTTCCTTTTCTTTTGTAACGGTTACTTCAAAAAATGGTGTTACTTCAATAGAAAGGCGGTTGCCGTCTTCGCTTGCGCCAACTAAATCGTAATCGCCTTGGTAACCTGCGGTAAGTAAAATTGTGTTAATATCGGATTTCAATGTGTAAAGTTTTTTAACCGCCCTGCCGTCGTTAATTAAAACCACTTTAAAAGAAAGGGCAAACAACGAACTAACAAAGGCAACCAAAACAGCCAAGAAAAGGCAACAAATTTGGCGCGAACGCAAATATAAAAAAGAACGGACGTTAAATCCAAAACATTTTATTCTTTGTAACATCAAATAACTCCTTTTTTTAGGGGGAATTTTTTTGCAACGATACTTATTATACCCAAAAATATTCAAATGTCAAACAAGCAAAGCCCCCTGTTTTTGTATAATATGCACAAAATTACAAAAATATTTCAAAGTGTTACAAATTTGTAACCTTTAGAAAAGGCGGTTTCTTGCCATTTTTTACCATTTGGGTTGTGCAATATCACAGTTTTCAAAAAAAGGTGTTTTTAGGCAAAAAATGGGATAAAATATTGACAAAATGCCCTTTTTGAGTTATAATTTGGTTAACAAAAGGGAGCTCGATTGACTCGGGCTGAGAGGAAGCCATACTGCTTCGACCTATAACCTGATGCGGATAATGCCGACGTAGGATAATAGTTCTATTGGTGTAATTTAAACCGCAGTGTACGTAACGCTGCGGCTTTTTTATAAACTATAGAAGATTCTTTTAGGTTTTCCTTTTGTTAAATTAACAGACGGGGAAACCCGTCGGAAAGAAGGAAAAAGAAAATGAAAAAACAAACGTTGTACGCCATGACCGAAAGCGCAGTACTTGTAGCACTTGCGGTCATACTTACCTTTTTCGAAATCGAAATCGGTGCATTAGGTGGCTCTATAAACCTTGTCATGGTGCCGCTGCTTGTAATCGCTTACCGCCACGGGTTACCCTTTGGTATAGCATCGGGACTTGTATTTGGTTTTGTAAAATGCGTAATGAGCGAGGGGCTGGGCTACGGCTTACCGTCTATACTGCTTGATTACGTGTTGGCTTACGGTGCAATCGGTATTGCTGGTATTTTTAAAAACAAATCAAAGTGTATTGAATTAAGTGCCTTTGTAGGCTCGTTTGCTCGCTATATTATACACGTAATAAGCGGTGTTACAATATATATGATTACCGCACCAACCGAAGTTATGGGAAAAATGATTGGTAATCCATTCATTTATTCGCTTCTTTATAATATGGTATATATGTTGCCAAGCACGGTACTTGCAATAATAGTAATGTCTTTACTTCGTTATCCTCTTAAAAGGCTAAAAAACTTAAATAAGTAAATGAAAAAACCGACAGAATAAAATCTGTCGGTTTTTGTTTTGCAAATAGTTTTTGTAAACGATTAACGTTTGCTGAACTGAGGTGCACGACGAGCGCCTTTGAGTCCGTATTTCTTTCTTTCTTTCATACGGGGGTCGCGGGTTAAGAAGCCGGCCTTTTTAAGTTCGGCACGCAATTCTTCGTCTGCCTGGAGCAACGCACGGGAAATACCGTGGCGGATTGCACCTGCTTGGCCTGTAACACCGCCGCCTGTAACACGGCAAACAACATCAAACTTATCGGTTGTGCCGGTTAATGAAAGCGGCTGACGAACAATAAGTTTTAAGGTTTCAAGACCAAAATAATCGTCAATATCTCTGTCGTTAATTGTAATTTTACCGGTGCCGTTGTAAATGCGAACGCGGGCTACAGAACTTTTTCTTCTGCCGGTACCGTAAAAATATGGTTTTCCTTCAAACATTGTTTCTGCTCCCTTCTATTATTCTACAACTTCCGGTTTTTGAGCAACCTGAGCATACTGGTCGCCCTTGTAAACATGAAGACGTGTAAGAGCTTTGCGGCCGATAGTGGTATCGGGAACCATGCCTTTAACAGCAAGTTCCATAGCAAGCTCAGGACGGGTAGCCATTAAAGTGGAGTATTTAACTTCCTTTAAATGACCGATGTAACCTGTGTGACGGCGATAGTATTTATCGTTTAATTTGTTACCTGTAAGAACAGCTTTTTCAGCATTGATAACAATAACGAAATCGCCGCAGTCAACATTAGGTGTGAAAGACGGTTTGCCTTTGCCACGAAGCAAATCGGCAACCTTAACGGCAGTACGGCCAAGGGGCTTTCCTGCAGCATCTACAATGTACCATTTGCGCTGAATTTCAGCGGGTTTTGCCATAAATGTAGACATAACTTAACCTCCAATAATTTTTTTACCTTCAGTATATTATCACACAAAACAAAACTTGTCAACACAAAAATTGCTAAAATTTAATTTAGTTTTTGCAAACTCGTTTTTTCTTTAGTTTTCTCGTTTTTTCTTTAATTTACTCACTTGTGATTTTAAAAAAATTTATAAAAAACACCCCGTAGCCATAACTACGGGGTAATTTTTTTAAACATTTAAAGAAAATTCAAAGTGAATTTCTTTTTCTATTAACTTGTATTTTTCGTTTAATGCGGGACCGCAAGAGTTACTGCCAATGCCTGAATTTTTGTAATCAATTCTAACATATGTTGCTTGGCTTTCGCCGATTTCGTTTGTGTGGCGGGCGTTTTCAAGCTGTAAACTGCTGTATTTTGAAACGTTAAATTCAAAATAGTCTTTACCGCGGAAGGTTAAACCGCCAATAATAAGTTCGCGCGTTTTGGTATGGTTGCCGTGTTCTTGCGGTAGGGCATAATTAACATATTCACTGTCTGCATCGCTTTCGTAAAAATCGGCAAGGCAATAGTGGTTTGAGTCGCAATAGTTTTCAAGCGGACCCATACCAAAGTAAGCAAATTGGCTGTTTTTTTGTTTAAGCGCAAATTCAAAACCAAGGCGCTGCAACCATTCCATATCTTTTTTAATTTTACCGTCAACACAAAAATCAATTTTGCCGTTTTCAAAAACGGTAGCGGTTAAGGTGTATTTAAAGAAAGGCGTACTTGCAACAAACGAAGCGGCACAGTCAAACACAATTTTGTTGCCCTCAATTTTTGCATCGTAAGCATAGTTGAAGGCGTGTTTATACCCTTCAAAACGCGCTCTGTAGTACCGTTCGTTGTCAATTATAGGTCTGAAAACGGTTAATTTAAGGGGCGAATGTAAAATTTCTTTTCCGTTTAAAACAACCGAAGACAAGTTGCCGGTGTGCTTGTTAAAGGCATATTTAAAGTTTTTGCCTTCTGCCGTAATATACATTTTATCTTGTTTAAGTACGGCAGGTGCGTTTTCTTCTTGAAGGAATGTAACGGGACATTCAATTTGTTGTTGAAGCGTTGCAATTTCTTTTCCCGATTTTGTTAAGGTAAGGTTAATAAAGCAACCGTATTGGCAACTTTCGGGTATTTTAGCGTCCACATTAACAGTAACGCTTTCGTGCGGTGCGCAAGAAACAGAGAAAGTTTTTCTTTCTAAAAATGCGCCGTCGCAAAAAACAGTGTATTCAAATTCACAGTCACTAAAATCGGTAAAGTCAAAACGGTTATAAAGGGTAAGGGTACCGTCTTTATAATCAAAACGAATGGGCGCGTAAGCGTTTTTAACTTCAAGTGTGGCGGGTTTAAATTCGCGGTTGGCAAAAACAAGTCCGTCACAGCAGAAGTTGCCGTCGTTTACAAGTTCGCCAGGAAAATCGCCGCCGTATTTTTGAACACCGTCAACTAAAACAGCGTGGTCAGCCCATTCCCAAATGCAGCCGCCCACAAAGCTTTTACGGCTGTACATTGCTTCAACATATTGCCAAATGTCTCCGGGGCTGTTGCCCATAGCGTGTGCGTATTCGCAAATAAAGAATGGCTTTGTAATAAGCGGGTCATCGCAATATTCGGTGCACTGTTCGGGCGGGTAATACATTGCCGAAAACAAACCAAGACGGTCTTGGTCGGCTATTGCCTTTTCATAAAGCGCTTTACAACGATTGTAAAGTTCCTCTGTCTCTAAAACATTTTTGCCGGCGGCAATTGCGTCTTCAAATGCCTTTTTGCGCATGGGCAAATCGTCTTTAAAACGAGCCAGTGCGCGCGAAGCATCTTCGGCGTGAACAAGGCGTGTTTTGTCGGTTTCGTTAAGCCATTCAACCATTTTTACGTGGTTAATGCCGTGTCCCGATTCGTTACCAACCGACCACGAAAAAATTGAGGGGTGGTTTTTGTCGCGGTGGTATGCGCGTTGCATGCGCAAAACGAATTCTTTTTCCCATTCTTTTTCTGTGCAGGGCCAACCGCCGTCTTCAATATTATAGCAGTAAGAACCTTTAGGCACTTTCAGGTGTTCGCTTGGCCTAACGCCCATAAAACCGTGGGTTTCAAGGTCGGTTTCAAGCATTACGTAAAAGCCCATTTTATCGCAATAATCTAAAAAGCGCGGGTGGGGCGGGTAATGCGAAGTACGAATTGTGTTAATGTTAAGTTCTTTCATTAAAGCAAGGTCGTGTATAAGTTCTTCATCGGTCATACACCAACCGCCAAGAAGCGAAGTATCGTGGTGGTTTACACCCTTTAGTTTAACCGGCACACCGTTTACCAAAAATTCTTTGTCAGCACTAATGGTAAATTCACGGAAAGCAACGTTTTGTAAAATAACTTCGCCCGCTTTACTTAGTTCCAAAGTGTAAACATAGGGTTTTTCTGCGTTCCACAAAACAGGGTTTGCTACTTTAATTTCGGCATAACCGCTACTGTCGGTTTTAGCAGTTGCCAAAACCTTTGCACCATCGTAAAGGGTAAGCGAAACATCGCTTGCGGTTTTAACCACAACGGTACCCTCGTTTTCGGTGGTAATGTCAATATCTACTATATGACCGGCAGGTCTTGTTAAAAGGTATACATCGCGGAAAATACCTTGGCAACGGAAAAAGTCTTGGTCTTCAAGGTAACTGCAGCAGTTCCATTTTCTAACAATAACACGCAAGGTGTTTTTACCGGGTTTAACATAAGGAGTTAAATCGAACTCGCTTTGCAAATGGCTTCCGCCAGAAAAACCAACCCGTTTGCCGTTTACAAATATATCGAACATACTGCTAACGCCTTCGAACACAATATATGTAAGCATAGAAGGGTCTTTAACGTTAAAGGTTCTTTCGTAAATGCCTGCAGGGTTAATGCTTGGAACAAAGGGTGGGTCAAGCGGGAAAGGGTACCTTGTGTTTGTGTAGTTTGGGTTTTCGTAACCTGCAGTTTGCCAGGTAGAAGGAACGGTTATTTTGTCCCATTTTTTAATTTCTTCGTCACCCTTGTATAAATCACCGTTTTGTTCGTAATGAAAGTTCCAAACACCGTTTAAAAGTGTGTATTTCGACTTGCCTGTGGGTATATAGTAAGCCCGCCCGGGTAAGCGGTTTAAACTTGTGTTTTGCAAATCTTCATAATATCTCATATAAAACCCCTCCAAACTTAATTTGTTGCTTTAATTTTACTATAATGTGGTATAAAAAGCAATAAAAAAAGCGGGCAAAAACCCGCTTTTTTGCATTATTTTAATTTGTCCCACAAAACAACGCTTCCGTTTTTAAGTGTTGTTTGCAAATCAATAATTCGTTGGTTCTCCGAGCCCCTAAAACGCAAAGAAATGTTCTTTTTGTCTTGTTCAAATCTGCCGTCAACAAGCACATCAACCAAACTTAAAAATTCGTTGGTAAATTCGGTGTGTTTTTTGTGGTTTTTGTCTAAAAGTTCTTCCAGTGTAAAGCCCGAAAACGCCCAAATATCTTTGTTTGGGTATTTTTCTTTTACCTTTTTTAAAAAGGGTGTAAGCACCGCTTGGTTTTGCGGTTCAAACGGTTCGCCGCCCAAAACGGTTAAACCCCTAATGTAATCGGGCGAAAGCAGTTCTAAAATGTAGTTTTCGGTTTTTTCGGTAAAGGGTTCGCCGTAATTAAAGTCCCAGGTTTCGGGCTGAAAACAACCCTCGCAACAGTTTGTGCAACCCGAAACAAACAACGTAACGCGAACACCAATACCGTTTGCAATATCGCAGTCTTTAATTGCTCCGTAATTCATAAAATCCTACCTTATAAGTGCAAAACGCGTTCTTTAATTTCCTGTGTTCTGCCTTGGTTCCAATACTGTGTGCCAATGTAACCGCAGGTACGCCTTGCAACATTCATTTTGTCTTGGTCGGTGTTACCGCATTTAGGGCATTTCCAAATAAGTTTACCGCCTTCTTCGCAAACTTCTATTTCACCGTCAAAACCACATTCTTGGCAGTAGTCAGATTTAGTGTTAAGTTCAGCGTAAATAATGTTGTCGTAAATAAACTTCATAACCTGAAGCACGGCTTCAAGGTTGTTTTGCATATTGGGAACTTCAACATAAGAAATTGCACCGCCGGGGGATAAATGCTGGAACTGCGCTTCAAAGCGAAGTTTTTCAAAAGCATCAATTTCTTCGGTAACGTGAACGTGGTAACTGTTGGTAATGTACCCTTTATCAGTAACCCCTTCAATAATGCCAAAACGTTTTTGCAAACATTTTGCAAATTTATATGTTGTGGATTCAAGCGGTGTGCCGTAAAGACTAAAGTCAATGTTGTGCTGTGCTTTCCATTCACGGCAAGCAGCATTCATTTTTTCCATTACTTCCAAAGCAAACGGTGTAGCCGATGGGTCGGTATGGCTTTTGCCGGTCATATATTTAACACATTCGTAAAGACCTGCATAACCAAGCGAAATGGTGGAATAACCGCCGAAAAGAAGTTTATCAATGGGTTCGCCTTTTTTAAGACGCGCAAGTGCGCCGTGCTGCCAAAGAATTGGTGCGGCATCGGAAAGTGTGCCCTTTAAACGGTTGTGACGGCACAAAAGTGCTTGGTGGCAAAGTTCAAGACGTTCGTCAAAAATCTTCCAGAATTTTTGCGGGTTGCCTTCGCTTGAAAGAGCAACATCAACCAAGTTAATGGTAACAACGCCTTGGTTAAAACGGCCGTAATATTTGGGGTTGCCGTTTTCATCAACGTAAGTTGTAAGGAAACTTCTGCAACCCATGCAGGTATAGCACTGGCCGTTGCCGTTTTTATCTACTTTCAGTTCAAGCATTTTCTTTTCCGAAATATAGTCGGGTACCATTCTTTTTGCGGTACATTTAGCGGCAAGTTCGGTAAGGTAATAGTAAGGCGAGTCACTATGAATGTTTTGTTCTTCCAAAACGTAAATAAGTTTCGGGAACGCGGGGGTTACCCAAACACCCTGTTCGTTTTTAACGCCTTGGTAACGCTGTAAAAGCACCTCTTCAATAATTAAAGCAAGGTCTTTCTTTTCCTGTTCGTTTTTGGCTTCGCCCAAATACATAAACACAGTAACAAAAGGCGCTTGTCCGTTGGTGGTAAGAAGTGTAACAACCTGGTACTGAATTGTTTGAACACCGCGTCTAATTTCTTCGCGTACGCGTTTTTCGGTCATATCACAAAGTTGTTCTTCGCTAATTTCAATGCCCAATGATTCCATTTCGGAAATAACATTCTTACGAATTTTTTCACGCGAGGTTTGAACAAAGGGCGCAAGGTGGGTAAGCGAAATAGACTGACCGCCGTATTGGTTAGATGCAACCTGCGCAATAATTTGTGTGGCAATGTTACAAGCGGTTGAAAAACTGTGTGGTCTTTCAATCATTGTGCCGGTAATAACGGTGCCGTTTTGAAGCATATCTTCAAGGTTAACAAGGTCGCAGTTGTGCATATGCTGCGCAAAATAGTCGGAATCGTGGAAGTGAATAATACCTTCGTTGTGCGCATCAACAATTTCTTTGGGAAGCAAAATACGTGTGGTAATGTCTTTACTAACTTCGCCTGCCATATAGTCGCGCTGGGTAGAGTTTACAACGGGGTTTTTATTAGAGTTTTCTTGTTTTGCTTCTTCATTGTTACATTCAATAAGACTTAAAATCTTATCGTCGGTTGTGTTAGACTGACGCACAAGGTTACGGGTGTAACGGTAGGTAATGTAAGATTTAGCAACCTCAAAAGCACCGTGAGCCATAATGTGATGCTCAACCATATCTTGTACTTCTTCAACGCTGGGTGAACGGCCCAATTTTTCGCACGAAAGCACAACACTTTCGGCAATACGGCGAATTTGAAGCGGAGTCATTCTATCCCTTTCTGCAACAGAATCGTTCGCTTTTGTAATAGCAACTATAATTTTGGTAATGTCAAATATGGCTTCGGAACCGTTTCTTTTAATGATTTTCATGTTTTTTCTCCCCATTATATAGCGCGTTAGCGCGAATTTGTCACAGTATATTGTGTTGATAGTGAAATCATTATAGCATATATTGTGGTGTCAGTCAACAACAAAAAACATTTATTTTGCATAAAAAAATAGGGAAAATTTTGGTTAAAACATAAAAAACAGCGGTTTCCCGCTGTTTTTTGCTTTAAAGAATAACCCTTATAAATTTCTTTTTACCTTTTTTAATAAGCAAGCCGTCACTAAATACTTCTTTGTTATAAAAGGTTTTGGGGTCTGTTACCTTTTCATCGTTTACCGTTATACCGCCTTGGGTAACAAGCGTTCTGGCTTCGCCCTTTGAAGAACAAAGACCGCTTTTTGCCAAAATATCAAGAATACCAATTTGGCTGTCGGTAAAATCTTCTTCACTTAAATTAAAGGTGGGAATATCGGCTGAATCTTTTCCGCCGCCAAACATATTTTTAGAGGCAGCAAGCGCTTTTTCGGCTTCTTCTTTGCCGTGAACAAGCGAAGTTAATTCATAAGCCAAAATTTCTTTTGCCTTATTTAACTGGCTTCCTTCCCAACTGTCCATTTTATCAATTTCTTCAAGCGGTAAGAATGTTAGCATACGAATACATTTTAAAACATCGTCATCGCCAACGTTGCGCCAATATTGGAAAAATTCGTAAGGGCTTGTTTTATTTGGGTCAAGCCAAACGGCACCGTTTGCGGTTTTGCCCATTTTTTTGCCTTCGCTGTTTAAAAGCAGGGTAATGGTCATGCTTTCGGCCTCGCCCGAAAGTTTGCGCCTAATAAGTTCGCGGCCGCCAAGCATATTGCTCCATTGGTCGTCACCGCCAAACTGCAAATTACAGCCCATGGTTTTGTACATATGATAAAAGTCGTAACTTTGCATTATCATATAGTTAAATTCAAGGAAAGAAAGACCTTTTTCCATTCTTTGCTTGTAACATTCAGCGCGAAGCATATTGTTTACCGAGAAACAAGCGCCAACTTCACGAAGAAGTTCAATGTAATTAAGGTCTAAAAGCCAATCGGCATTGTTAACCATAATTGCTTTGCCGTCGCCAAATTCAATAAAGCGTTCCATTTGGCGTTTAAAACATTCGCAGTTGTGTTCAATAGTTTCTTTGGTCATCATACTGCGCATATCGCTTCTGCCCGAAGGGTCGCCAATATAACCGGTACCGCCGCCAATTAAAGCAATCGGTCGGTTGCCTGCCATTTGCAAACGCTTCATAAGGCAAAGCGCCATAAAGTGGCCAACGTGCAAACTGTCGGCAGTTGGGTCAAACCCAATGTAAAAAATGGCTTTGCCGTTGTTTACAAGTTCGCGTACCTTTTCTTCATCTGTTACTTGGGCAATTAGCCCTCTTGCTTTAAGTTCTTCATAAATTCCCATAATCAAAATCCTTTCAAAAACAATGTAATTATAGCCCATAAAAAAATTCTTGTCAACTTTTTAAATGTATTTTTAAAATTTATTTGTTAAGACTAAGATTAAGACAAAAAAAGGAGTGCTTTTATGAAGAAAATTATTTCACTGGTAATGACGGCAATAATGGTCTTGTTGCTCTTTTCGCTTTGCGGTTGTTCAAAAAACGAAGCAGACGTTTATTTTTTAAACTTTAAACCCGAAAGCGCAAATGCTTACAAAAAAATTGCCGAAGCGTATGAAAAAGAAACAGGTGTAAAGGTAAAAATTGTAACTGCGGCGGCAGGCGGATACGAACAAACCCTAAAAAGCGAAATTGCCAAAAACGAACCGCCAACGATTTTTCAAATTAACGGCCCTGTTGGTTTTACCTCGTGGGAGCGCTACTGCGCCGATATAACCGACACCCCTTTTGCAAAACTTTTAACCGATAAAGACCTTGCCGTAACCAAAAACGGCAAAATTTACGCGGTGCCTTACGTTATTGAAGCATACGGAATTATTTATAACGATGCCATTATGCGAAAATATTTTTCACTGCCTAATAAAAAGGTAAATATAACTTCGGCAGAAGAAATTAACAACTTTGCCACCCTAAAAGCGGTGGTTGAAGATATGACAAGCAAAAAAGAGGAACTTGGCATAAAGGGTGTTTTTGCCTCTACCTCTTTGGCTTCGGGCGAAGACTGGCGTTGGCAAACCCACCTTGCCAATATGGCGGCATATTATGAATTTAAAGACAGCGAAAACCCCGTAACCGAAGCGCTTAACACAAAGGAAATTAAATTTACCCACGCCGAAAAATTTAAAAATATTTTTGATTTATATATAAATAATTCGGTAAGCGAAAAAACCTTGCTTGGTTCTAAAACCGTTGCCGATTCAATGGCAGAGTTTGCGTTATCGCAGTGCGCTATGGTGCAAAACGGTACTTGGGCTTGGTCGCAAATTTCCGAAGTTAAGGGCAACACCGTAAAAAGCGAAGATATTAAAATGCTTCCTATTTATACAGGCATAGAAGGCGAAGAAAACATTGGCCTTTGCACAGGCACCGAAAACTACTTTGCAATTAACGCAAATGTAAGTGAGAAAAAACAAAAAGAATCGCTTAACTTTCTTTACTGGCTGTTTACAAGCGATACGGGCAAAAATTATGTTAAAGATTTTCTTGGGTTTACCACACCCTTTACCTCTATGGTTGATTACACCCCCAACGACCCCCTTGCAAAAGAAGTTTCAAGATATTTAAACGACGGCAGTAAAACAAATATTCCTTGGGTGTTTACCGCATTCCCCGGCGAAGCATTTAAAAAAGAATTCGGCTCGGCACTGCTTGAATACGCGCAGGGCGATAAAGATTTTGAAGAGTTAAAGAAAAGAGTTATTGAAAAATGGAAAACCGAAAGGTAGAAAAAATTAAAACTGCCGTGCTGTTTTTGGGCCCCACGCTTTTGGCGTATTTTATAATATTTGCAGTTCCGTTTTTTATGGGAATTTATCTTTCTTTCGCATCGTTTACTTCGGTAAACGATGCGGTCTTTGTGGGGCTTAATAACTATAAAAGCGCATTAAACCCAAGTTTTTTGGGCTCGCTTTTGAGAACAACGGCGTTTTCGGCTTTAAGTGTTATAACGGTTAATTTGTTTGCCTTTTTGTTGGCGCTCTTATTAAGCCAAAAACTGCGCGGCAAAAACTTTTTCCGCACGGTGTTTTTTATGCCTAATTTAATTGGCGGAATTGTGCTTGGCTACATTTGGCAGGTAATTTTTAACGGTGTACTTTATTATAAGGGCTTGTCTTTAACCAGCGACCCCGCCTTTGGCTTTTTTGGGCTTTTAATTTTAATGAACTGGCAAATGATTGGCTATATGATGGTTATTTACATTGCGGCAATTACCAACATTGACGAGGCAATGTTAGAGGCCGCCAGAGTTGACGGAGCTTCTTATAAAAATATTGTTTTTAAAATAATAGTGCCCAGTTTAACCCCCGCATTTACCGTTTGCCTGTTTTTAACCTTGGCAAATTCCTTTAAACTGTTTGACCAAAACTTAGCCCTTACCGCAGGCGCGCCTTCGGGCAGAACCGAACTTGCGGCACTAAACATTTATAACACGTTTTACGGAAGTGTTGGCAAAGAGGGAATAGCACAGGCACAGGCGGTAATATTTTTTGTAATATGCGCCGTTTTTGCGTTTTTGCAACTTTACTTTACCTCTAAAAAGGAGAACGAAGTGTATTGAAAACAAAACAAATTTTTTTTAACCTTTTAAAATACACATTTCTTGTTTTGTCCTCAGGTGTTTTTATATTTCCAATAGTTGTTATTTTAATAAATTCATTTAAACAAAGGTTCATAATAAACACTTCGCCCTTTTTGCTTCCCACAAAAGAAACCTTTGTGGGTTTAGAAAACTATATAAAAGGTATAAGTGATATCGGTTTTTTTAATGCCTTTTTTTATTCGGTGTTTATAACGGTGTTTTCGGTTTTGGCAATACTGCTTTTTACCTCTATGACCGCTTGGTATATAATAAGGTATAAGAACCGCTTTACAAACTTTGTGTATAAAGCCCTTCTTTTTTCAATGCTTGTCCCCTTTCAAATGGTTATGTTCACCCTTTCAAAAACGGCAAACGCGTTACGGCTTGATACCCCCATTGGTTTAATTTTTGTTTACCTTGGTTTTGGGGCAGGGCTGTCAAGCTTTTTGTTTTGTGGTTTTATAAAAAGTTTGCCAAAAAGCATAGAGGAAGCGGCGTTTATAGACGGCTGTTCGCCCACCGCTACCTTTTTTAAGGTTGTATTACCCCTTTTAAAACCCACCGCCGTAAGCGTGGCAATTTTGCAAACAATGTGGATATTTAACGATTACCTTTTGCCTTACCTTTTAATAGGAAACGAATATAAAACTCTGCCAATTGCCGTTGCATATTTAAAGGGCGGTTACGGTTCTGTAGATATGGGGGCAATGATGGCAGTGCTTGTGCTTTGCGTAATTCCCGTTGTTGTTTTTTATTTAATTTGTCAAAAGCATATAATTAAAGGTATAGCCGCCGGTGCCGTCAAAGGATAACCGACGGCACTTTTTTGCATTTTTATTTAAAGGTCAAAGAAAGTCAAAAAATATTTTTCAAAAACCCTTGACAAATTGATAAAAAATGTGTATATTATTAAATGTTAGCACTCGGTGGCTTAGAGTGCTAATTTGGAAAAATCGGGAAAGGGGAAGTTTATGGAACTAACAAAAAGGCAAAAAGAAATACTTTCGCAAATTGTTAAGTACCACATAAAAACCGGCGAACCGGTTGGAAGTAAACAGTTATCCGAACTTATAATAAACTCTCCTTCCACCGCAACGCTTAGAAACGAAATGAACTTTCTTTGCGAAAAAGGGTTTTTATCCCAACCGCACACTTCGGCGGGCAGGGCACCCACAAGCGAGGGTTATAGGTATTATGTAAACCAACTTATGACCGAAGACGATGTTGACAGCGCAACAAAGGAAATGATAGATACAACCCTTAACCGCGCGGTTTCACAAAGTATAGATTTGCAAAAAACGGCTTCGCGCCTGCTTTCGCAAATAACGGGTTTGCCAAGCGTTTCAACAACAGTTACCGAAGATTTAACTGCGGTTGAAAAAATTGAGTTTGAGCGGTTAAGCGGAAATATATATGTAATGGCGGTACTGTTAAGCGACGGCAGAATGCGCACAAAACTTTGCAAGGTGGCGGGCAACGCCGAACAAATTAAAAACGACTTTTTGCTTATTGCAAAAAAACATTTAGAACGCAAAAGGTTTTTAGATTTAACACCTGCATATTTGCAAAACGTTTTGGCCTGTTCACCGGGCGCGGTGTTTACGCTGTCAAATGTGTTTAATGTGTTAACCGCACTTATTAACAGTATTAAAACCCCAAGCGTTCGGCTTTGCGGTGAATCTAATGTTTATTCAATGCTTAAAGAAGAGCAAAAGGCAAAACAACTGCTTTCGTTTATGGAGCGCGGAGAAGACGTTCATTCGCTTTTAAAGGGAGCAGAGAACCCGCTTTCAGTTGTGTTTGGCAGGGAAACCGAGCATACTGAACTAACATCTTCTGCGCTTATTGTGGCGCGGTTTGCGGTTGGCAGTAACGAAATTGGCAGAATTGCGGTTATTGGCCCAACAAGAATGTCTTATGACCGAATAATTCCAAGCACAAAGTATCTTGCAAAAAGACTTTCAATGCTTATGAGTGAAAATTTAGCGGAGGAGGAAATTTAAAGTGAGCGAAACGGCTAAAGAAACGGCTAAAGCCCCAAAAAAATCTAAAAAGAGTGAAGAAATAGAAAAACTTACTGCCGAACTTGAAAAAACCAAAGATTTGCTGGCAAGAACGGCAGCGGAATTCGATAACTATAAAAAACGCACTCAAAAAGAGCGTTTAATGGTTGCCGAATATTCAAAAAGCGAAGTGGTTAAACAACTGCTTCCCGTTTTTGATAACATTGACCGCGCGGGAACACCCAATTTAGAAAGTAATGATTATATTAAAGGTATTGAAATGATAATTAAACAGTTTTGCGCACTGCCCGAAAAACTGGCAATTGTTGAAACTGCAAAGGTTGGCGACACCTTTGACCCCAATTTGCACGAAGCGGTTATGCACATCACCGATGAAACTTTAGGCGAAAATGTAATTGCCGAAGTTTTGCAAAAGGGTTATAAAACCGGCGACACAGTAATACGCGTTGCAATGGTTAAAGTAGCAAATTAAAAAAATTTATATACATTAAAAGGAGAAAATTAAAATGGGAAAAATTATTGGTATTGACTTAGGTACAACAAACTCTTGTGTTGCTGTTATGGAAGGCGGCGAAGCGGTTGTTATAGCAAATGCCGAGGGTGCAAGAACCACCCCTAGCGTTGTTGCTTTTTCTAAATCGGGCGAAAGAATGGTAGGCCAGGTTGCAAAACGTCAGGCAATTACCAACCCCGAAAGAACAATCAGTTCTATTAAAAGAGAAATGGGTACTTCGCACACCGTAGAAATTGACGGTAAAAAATACACACCGCAAGAAATTTCGGCTATTATTTTGCAAAAATTAAAGGCCGATGCCGAAAGTTATTTGGGCACAACCGTAAGCGAAGCGGTTATTACCGTTCCTGCTTACTTCACCGACGCTCAGCGTCAGGCAACCAAAGACGCAGGTAAAATTGCAGGTCTTGAAGTTAAGCGTATTATTAACGAACCCACCGCAGCAGCTTTGGCATACAGTATTGATAAAGAAGACGACCAAAAGGTAATGGTTTATGACCTTGGCGGCGGTACATTTGACGTTTCTATTATTGAAATGGGCGACGGCGTTCAAGAAGTTTTGGCAACCGCAGGTAACAACCGTTTGGGCGGTGATGACTTTGATAAACGCATTATTGATTACATTGTAAACAATTTCAAAGCCGAACAGGGTATTGACTTAACAAACGATAAAATGGCAATGCAAAGAATTAAGGAAGCGGCAGAAAAGGCAAAAATTGACCTTTCGGGTATGACCACAGCCGATATTAACCTTCCCTTTATTACTGCCGATTCTAATGGCCCCAAACATTACGAAACCACAATTACACGCGCTAAATTTAACGAACTTACTGCCGATTTGGTAGAGGCAACAATGGTGCCTGTTCGCCAAGCGCTTAAAGATTCGGGTCTTGATAAAAGCGAAATTAACAAAGTGTTAATGGTTGGCGGTTCTTCAAGAATTCCTGCTGTTCAGGAAGCAGTTAAACAGTTTATCGGTAGCGAACCCTTTAAGGGCATTAACCCCGATGAATGTGTTGCTTTGGGTGCTGCACTCCAAGGCGGTGTATTAGGCGGCGACGTTAAAGGTCTTCTTTTGTTAGACGTAACTCCGCTGTCCCTTGGTATTGAAACTATGGGTGCTGTTTGCACAAAGGTTATTGAAAGAAACACCACAATTCCTACCAAAAAGAGCCAAATTTTCTCTACCGCTGCTGACGGTCAAACTTCTGTTGAAGTTAACGTTTTGCAGGGTGAACGCGAATTTGCAAAAGACAACAAACAACTTGGCGTATTCCACTTAGACGGTATTGCACCTGCACCCCGCGGTATTCCCCAAATTGAAGTTACCTTTGACATTGACGCTAACGGTATTGTTCATGTTTCGGCTAAAGACCTTGGCACAGGCAAAGAACAGTCTATTACAATTACCGCAAGCACAAATATGTCTAAAGAAGATATTGATAAGGCAGTAAAAGAAGCCGCTCAATACGAAAACGAAGACAAAAAGCGCCGTGAAGAAGTTGATTTAAGAAACAACGCCGACCAAATGATTTACCAAACCGAAAAAACCGTAAACGAATTTGGAGATAAACTAACAGACGACGAAAAGAGCAAAATTACTGCAGCAATAGATGCTTTAAAAGAAGCCCTTAAAGGCACCGATATAGAAGCAATTAAAGCAAAACAAGAAGAACTTCAAAAAGAAGTTTATGCCGTAAGCGAAAAAATTTATAAAGCCGCAGCAGCCGAAGCTGAAGCCGCAAAACAGCAAGGCGGTGCAGAAAACGGCGCTGCCGATAACAATGTTTACGATGCTGACTTCAGCGACGTAAACGATGCTGACAAACAGTAAAAATTAAAACATAACCTGCGCCTTTTGGCGTGGGTTATGCCCAAATAGGAGAGTTTATTTTGGCAGAGCAAAAACGAGATTATTACGAGGTTTTGGGTGTTGATAAATCGGTTGGCGATGATGAACTGAAAAAAGCATACCGCAAAGCCGCAAAAAAATACCACCCCGATTTACACCCGGGGGACGCCGAAGCCGAAAAAAGTTTTAAAGAGGTAAACGAAGCGTACGAAGTGCTTTCCGATAAGCAAAAACGCGCAAGGTACGACCAGTTTGGCCACGCAGGTGTTGACCCCAATTTTGGCGCAGGCGGCGGTGGCTATGGCGGCTACAGCGGCGGCGGTTTTGATTTCGGCGATTTAGGTGACTTGGGCGATTTGTTCGGTTCCTTCTTTGGCGGCGGTTTTTCGGGCAGGGGCAGAAATAATCCAAACGCCCCAAGGCGCGGAAGCGATACTGCCGCAAGTATAACTATTTCCTTTATGGAAGCGGCAAAGGGTTGCAAAAAAACCGTAAAGGCAACCAGAATTGCCACCTGTGAAGAATGTGGCGGAAGCGGTGCCGAAAAAGGCACAACCGCCAAAACTTGCGGTCAGTGTAACGGCAGCGGTCAGGTAATTGGCACCCAAAGAACACCTTTTGGCGTAATGCAAACACAACAGGTTTGCCCCAACTGTAAAGGTAGCGGCAAAATTATAGAAAAACCCTGTAAAGCGTGTTCGGGTAAGGGCAGACGCAGGGTAACGGTTGAAAAGGTTATTGATATTCCTGCCGGAATTGACGATAACCAAAGAATAACACTTCGCGGCGGCGGTGATGCCGGTGTAAACGGCGGTCCTGCGGGCGATTTGTATATTACCGTTTCGGTACGTCCTCACCCAATTTTTATGCGCGAGGGGTACGATATTTTTTGTGAAATTCCCATTACCTTTACCCAAGCGGCGTTGGGCGGTGAAATTATTGTTCCCACCCTTGACGGCAAGGTTAAGTTTAACATTCACGAAGGTACACAGCCGGGCGATGAATTTAAACTAAAGGGCAAGGGTGTAAAACGGCTTAACTATTCGGGCAACGGCGACCAATATGTTAAAGTTGTGGTTGAAGTTCCCAAAGATTTAAGCAAAGCCCAAAAAGAAAAACTTAAAGAGTTTGATAAAGCAATGGGCGAAAACAACTATAACAAGCGCAAAAGTTTTTTCAGCAAAGTTAAAGATTTGTTTGATGATTAGGAGAATAAAAAATGTTATATGCTGTTTTTTATGCACTTCAAGCGGCAGTGGCAGTAGCACTGCCAATAGTGTTTTTGGCAAAATACAGTAAAAAGTACCAATGCGAAAAAAGCAGTAAAGGTAACGGTGTTGCCGTGTTCTTTATTTTCGGCGCGGCGGCAAACAGTGTTATATCCCTTTACATAACGGGTATGTTTAAACCAAGTTCGCCCTTTGTTCAAAACCTGTGGCTTTCGGCTTTGGTTAGCGCAGTTATTAACACAGTTTGCGTTGTTTTGGGTAAATTTATTTGGTTTAAGTTTGTTATGAAAGAGGCAAACAGTAAACACGATGCTGTAATGTTCGGCGGCGGTTACGCCACCTGGTTTATGGTTATGTCTTATGCCGTATCGGCAATAGTTTCGGTGGTGTTTGCACTGCTAAATGTCTTTGCAAAAGATACGCAAATAAGCGAAATTCTTAAGGACACTTACGAAATTTATGCTTCTAGCAGTTACTACCAAATTTTCCTTGTAACAATTCAGTGTGTACTGCTTGGTGCCTCTGAACTCTTTACAAGCATAACCCTTTTCGGTTCCACCAAAAAGCAAACAAACCCGCTTTTCTTCATAGCAGGAACACTGCTTAGTTTCGGCATTTACTTAGTGCCCTATATCCCACTGTCTTTTGAAATAAACCTTATCATATTAGCAGTAATCACCCTGCTAACTTCCTACACAGCATATATAACCTACAAAAAAGCAGTGAATTAAGTGTAGTGTTCTAAAGGACACTACGCATCGATATAAATCCCTAACGGTATTTTCTATATACAAATGCTCGATATGCGTTACACGCTCGATATGTTGCCTTGCGGCAACAAGAACGGGGATTTATATCATATAGAGTTTACCGAAAGGTAAACATATCGAATTTGTAAAGCAAATATATCGAAAAATCATATTTTAAGATATAAAAAGGATGCGTAGAAATTTCTACGCATCCTTTTTATATCTTTATTTCCCTGTTTGTCAGTCGGGTTTGTTCTTCTTTTAGGTGGCTTACCACCAAAAGCGTACGGTCGTTTAGGTGTTTTTCTATTGCACTAAAACAAATTTCTTTTGTGGCGCTATCAAGCCCTGTTAGTGCTTCGTCTAAAATTAGCACATCACTTTGTTTTGCTAATGCGCGAGCGAGCGCAACACGCCGTTTCATGCCGCCCGAAAGTTCGCTTGGCAGGGTGTTTAAATTTTCGCAAAGCCCAAGTTCGCAAAGAATTTCCCTTGCGGTGTTTTCATCACCAAAAAGCGCAACGTTAGAAAGCGCCGTTTTGTGCGGAATAAGGCGGTCTTCTTGAACCACCACCGAAAAACTGCAGTTTTCGGGGGTTTTTATTTTGCCTTTTTTGGCTTTTTCAAGCCCCATAATAAGCCGTAAAACTGTGGTTTTACCACTGCCCGAAGCACCCGTCAAAGCAACCTTTTCGCCTTTTTCAATTTGGAGTGACAGGTTTTTTATAACCTCTTGCTTTTTATAAGAAAAACTTACATTATTAAACTTTATCATAATTTCTTCCCCCTTTTTAAAAGCAGAGAAGTGCCTTGCTCAAAGGCAAAACTTAAAAGCACAATAACAAGGGTTACGGCAAAAACTTCACTGTACTCAACTGCGCTTTTACCTGCCCAAAGCATATTGCCAAGCGAATTACTGCTGCGGCAAATAACTTCTGCCGCCACGCCCGATTTCCATGCAAAACCAAGACCTGTTGATGCTGCCGAACTTAAAAACGGCAACGCCGAGGGAATAACAATTTCTTTTAAGGTTTTGGTTTTGTTTAGGCCCATAACCTTTGCCATTTCAAGCAAATTTTTATCGGTTGCCAAAATGCCTTCTTCACAGTTTGCCCAAATTATTGGAAGCACCGTTAAAAAGGCAATAAAGGTTGGGGTACTATCCTTTGACATCCAATAAAAAACCAAAATAATAAAGGAAGCCACAGGTACCGCCCGTATAATTTTTAAAAGGGGCGAAAAAAGCGCCTTGAAAAACTTAACCTTTGCGGTTAAAAGTGCGCAAATGCACCCAACAACCGTTGCCCCTAAAAAGCCCAAAATAATGCGTAAAAGCGAATAAAAAACGCTTACATAAATTTCGCTTTTTGAAAGCATTAAAAACAAAGTTTTAAAGGTTTCACTGGCGGTGGGAATGGGGATAAGCAAACTTTTATTGCCAACTGTTGCCCCAATTTCCCACACTAAAACCCAAAATAAAACTGAAAGTGCAGTTTTAAAAAAGTTTTTACTTTTTAACATAATAGAAGTTATCTTCCGGCAGTTTTCCGCCTACACTTTTTGGGTTGGCGTCAAACATTACCTTTAAATAGCCCGAAAGTCCTTTCTTCATTTCTTCGCCCGAAACAAATTTAAGACCGCAATAAGGAATTGCCTTTTTAGCAATTGGCTCTTTGGGAATAATGCCTTTTTCTACACAAAGTTTTGCGGTGGTATCAATATCTTTAAGGGCATTTTCAACCGATTCTTTGTATTCATCCATAAAAATTTCAACGGCGTCTTTGTTGCCCTTTAAATATTCGTTGTTTACAATAACACAACCCATCATAAGCGTACTGTCAGTTGCGATTTTGCCCCATTCTGCGCTCATATCAAACACAGTTTTTGCGTTTTTGTTGTTGGTTGCAAGCATTGTTGCAACGGGTTGGGGAGCCAAAATAACGGCGTCTTTTTCCTGCGCCCAAACAGGTAACAGTTCGCTACCCTCGCTAACAAACTTAATTGTAACATCGTTGTCGGGGTCAACACCGTTGCCCTTTAAAACATAACGCAAAATGTATTCGGGGTTTGCGCCTTGACCGGGCGAATAAATTGTTTTGCCCTTTAAATCAGCAATACTTTTAATTTCTTCACCGTTTGTAAGCATATACAAAACGCCAAGTGTGTTTACCGCCAAAACGGTTACTTTACCTTCTGTTCTGTTGTAAATTGCCGAAGCCAAATTAGTTGCAACGGCGGCAATATCGGCTTCGCCTTTTGAAACGGCGGCAATAATTTCATCGTTTGCGCCGGTTAGGGTAAAGTTGTATTTGTTAAGGGTTTCGCCCTTTTCGGCTTTATCCCAAAGATTTAAAGCGCCAATACCTGTTGGTCCGCTTAAAACATAAACATTCATTTCGCCCGGTGTCTTTTTGGCGGCACAACCGCAAACCGAAAGACACAAAACAATTGCTAAAATTAAACTTAATACCTTTTTCATTATAAAACACATACCTTTCCGTCATTTCTGACAATTAAATTTTTTTGTTCTAACGCGTCTAATGCGCGGTAAAGACTTGTTCGCCCAATTTTAAGGGTTTCGGCAATCGCCGAAAAATTGCATTTTTGCCCACTGTTTGCCGAAAAATATTTAAGCACTTTTGCTTCTGTGCTGCTTGAGGAATAAACCGAAATTTTTTGGTTTAAAAACCTTATTTTTTGGTTTAAAAATGCAATGTAATTTACTGCGGTTTGAGGGTAGGCGGTAAAAATTTTCGTTAGTTCTTCTTCGCTAATAAACAAAATTTCACAGTCGGTTTTAGCAGTAATTTTGCTAACAAAATTTTTTTCACTGCAAAACACTGCCGCAGCGGCAAAAACGCTGCCTGCACAAAACATACAAAGAGTACCGCCTTCGCTTTGTTCTTCTGCTTCGGCGTTGCCGTTTATTAAAACCGCAAGGGCGCGTTTGTAGTTGTTTTGGCTGTAAATAACCTCGCCCTTTTTAAAAGCGGTTATTTCGCCAATGGCTGAATAATCAATATTTTCGGTTATGCCTTTAAATAAAAACAAATTTTTTAAAGTTTCTTCCCTAATATTATCCAATCTATCACCCCAAACTGTTCCAAATGGAACACTTTTCTTTATTATAATACCCGCCTTGCAAATTGTCAATAATATATATAAATAAAATGGTTGATTTTTTGTTTTACCCGTGTTATAATGCTAAACGGCAATTTGTGGCATAAGCAAATTGTTGTACCGTTTACTTTGCTTTTGGTGTCTGCCGATAATTCGGAACACTCACGACCGTGAGCTAGGTTTACGGCGAATAATTTTAAAAAAAGGAGTGACTAAAATGACAGCAGAAAGAAAGCAAGAACTTATTAAGGAATACGCTGTTCACGAAGGTGATACAGGTTCTCCTGAAGTTCAAATTGCACTTTTGACAGAACGCATTAACGAACTTACTGCTCATTTAAAAGTACACGCTAAGGACCATCATTCCCGCCGCGGTCTTTTAAAAATGGTAGGTCATCGTCGTAACCTTCTTGCTTACCTCACAAAGGTAGACATTAACCGTTACCGTTCTATCATTAAGCGTCTTGAAATTCGTAAGTAATTTCGCAAACACGGGCAGGCCGCCACTTTGGTCTGCCCTATTATTCATTTATTAGGGGTGTATTTGGTTAGCGGTAAATCGGGTACCGAAAGGGTTTTCGGTATCGGATTTATTGCTAACATACAGCCCCAAGAAAATAAAAAAACTGGAGGCAAAAAAATGTTTGAAAACCACAAAATTTATGAAACCACACTTGCCGGCAGAAAATTAACTCTTGAAACCGGTAAAATGGCATTGCTTGCAAATGCGGCAGTAATGGCAAAATACGGCGAAACTGCTGTGCTTTGTACTGTAACCGCATCGGCAAAACCGCGCGAGGGCGTTGATTTCTTTCCTCTTTCGGTAGATTACGAAGAAAAAATGTATTCGGTTGGCCGTTTGCCCGGCTCGTTTACACGCCGTGAAGGTAAAGCAGCCGATAAAGCCGTTTTGGCTTCGCGTTGTATTGATAGACCTATTCGCCCGCTTTTCCCAAAAGATATGAGAAACGATTGCAGCGTTGTTGCAACCGTTATGTCGGTTGACCCCGATTGCGACCCGCAAATTGCCGCCGCAATTGGTGTTTCTTGCGCAATTGCAATTTCCGATATTCCTTGGGCAGGTCCAATTTCTTCGGTAAACGTTGGCCTTGTTGACGGTGAAATTGTTATTAACCCCACACTTGAACAGCGTGCAAAAACCGACCTCGATTTAACCGTTTCTTCAACCGCCGATTTGGTTGCAATGATTGAAGCAGGCGCAAACGAAGTTAGCGATGAAGTTATGTTCGATGCCATTATGAAAGGCCACGAAGAAAACAAGAAAATTGTTGAATTTATTAACGGTATAGTTAAAGAAATTGGCAAAGAAAAATTTGCTTTTGAATCTAACGACCCCGACCCAGAAATTTTGGCTGAAATTGAAGAATTTTGCATTGAAGATGTAAAACGCGCGCTTGATACCGATGATAAACTTGTTCGCGATGCCGCTTTGCTTCCTATTTACAATGCAGTTCACGAAAAATTTGACGAGCGTTTCCCTGAAAACCCTGCTAAACTTGATGAAATTATGTATCTTGTTCAAAAACATGTTGTTAGGGCTTGGCTTAAAGACGAGAAGAAGCGTGTTGACGGCAGAGGTATTGATGAAATTCGCCCCTTAGCAGCCGAAGTTGATTTATTGCCAAGGGTACACGGTACAGGTATGTTTACCCGCGGTCAAACCCAAGTTCTTTCTTGCGCAACATTGGCATCCGTTAGCGAAGCGCAAAAACTTGACGGACTTGATGAAGAAAAAGAAAAACGCTACATTCACCACTATAACTTCCCGTCATACAGCGTTGGCGAAACCAAACCTTCGCGTGGCCCCGGCCGTCGCGAAATTGGTCACGGCGCTTTGGCTGAACGCGCTTTGGTACCGGTTATTCCGTCGGTTGAAGAATTCCCTTATGCAATTAGGGTTGTTTCGGAAGTTCTTTCTTCTAACGGTTCAACCTCACAGGCATCTATTTGCGGTTCCACCCTTGCCTTAATGGCAGCCGGTGTTCCCATTAAAGCCCCTGTAGCAGGTATTTCTTGCGGTCTTATTACGGGGGACGACGGTGTTTACGGCGACTTTATGACAATGGTTGATATTCAAGGCCTTGAAGACTTTTATGGCGATATGGACTTTAAAGTTGCAGGTACCAAAAACGGTATCACTGCAATTCAAATGGACTTAAAAGTTCATGGTCTTACTGCTGAAATTATTAAAGAAGCACTTGAAAAAACCCACAAAGCAAGAAACTATATTATTGATGATATTATGCTTCCTTGCATTGCCGAACCCCGCGCTGAACTTTCTAAATATGCACCTAAAATGCTTTCTACCGTTATTGACCCTGCTAAAATTGGCGATGTTATTGGTAAACAGGGCAAGGTTATTCAGTCAATTCAAGAACAGTGCGAAGTTGTTATTAACATTGAAGACGACGGCCACGTGTTTATTGCAGGCGTTGACCTTGAAAAATGTCAGCAAGCACTTTCTATTGTTGAAACAATAGCAAACGACCCCGAAGTTGGCGCAATTTACAAGGGCAAGGTTACTCGCCTTATGAACTTTGGCGCATTTGTTGAAATTGCACCGGGTAAAGAAGGCCTTGTGCATATAAGCAAACTTGATGTAAAACGCGTTGAAAAGGTTGAAGATGTTGTTTCGGTTGGCGATGAAGTAATTGTTAAGGTTACCGAAATTGATGACCAAGGCCGTTTAAACCTTTCCCGCAGAGATGCACTTGTTGAAATTGAGGGCGCAGTTGTAGAAGACGACGGCGAAGAGGAAGAAAAACCCCGCCGCAAAAACGATAAACCCAAAGGAAACAGAAAAGGTTTCCGCCGTCACGATTAAAAAACAAAACGGCAGTCCAAAAGGACTGCCGTTTTTAAAGATTATTTGCTTTACGCAGGAGAACATTATGAGCGACATTAAAAAGGAAATAAACCGCCGCCGCACATTTGCAATAATTTCCCACCCCGACGCAGGTAAAACCACCCTAACCGAAAAACTGCTTTTATACGGGGGTGCAATTCAGTTAGCCGGCAGTGTAAAGGGCAAGGCAACCGCCCGGCACGCCGTTAGTGACTGGATGGAACTTGAAAAACAGCGCGGTATTTCTATAACTTCATCGGTTATGCAGTTTGAATACAATGGGTATTGCATAAACATTCTTGACACCCCCGGACACCAAGACTTTTCGGAAGACACCTACCGTACCTTAATGGCGGCTGACAGTGTTGTTATGGTAATTGACGCGGCAAAGGGTATAGAACCCCAAACCCGAAAACTTTTTCAGGTTGTTGCCATGCGCGATATCCCCATTTTTACCTTTATAAATAAACTTGACCGCGAAGCGCGTGACCCCTTTGAACTTATTGACCAACTTGAAAAAGAATTTGGCATTGGCACCTACCCAATGAACTGGCCAATTAGTTGCGGTGTTAATTTTAAGGGTGTTTTCGACCGCGAAAAACGGGCAATTATAACCTTTCAAAACGGTTTTAAGGGTCAAAACAAACTTGATACCGAATATTGTGATATTACCGATACCGAAAAAATGGATTCAATTATTGGCGAATATTTAAGAAAAGATTTGGTTGACCAAATTGAACTTTTAGACGGCGCAAGTTGGGATTTTGATTTAGACAAAGTACGCCACGGCAAGTTAAGCCCCGTTTTCTTTGGCTCGGCACTTACTAACTTTGGTGTTGAACAGTTTTTGGAAAGCTTTCTGACTATGACAACACCACCGCTTCCGCGTGAAACTAAAGAAGGCAAGGTGGACCCGCTTGATGAAGAATTTTCAGCTTTTGTGTTTAAAATTCAAGCCAATATGAACAAAGCCCACCGCGACCGCCTTACCTTTATGCGCATTTGTTCGGGCAAGTTTGAACGCGGTAAAGAATATTACCACATTCAAAGCGGAAAAAGTATGAAACTTCCGCAACCGCAACAACTAATGGCGCAGGAACGCGAAATTGTTGACACCGCTTATGCGGGTGATATTATTGGTGTGTTTGACCCTGGTATTTTTTCTATTGGCGATACCGTTTGCGCCGCCAAACGAAAGGTTGAATTTGAAGGCATACCCACCTTTGCGCCCGAACATTTTGCGGTTTATGAACAAAAAGATACCCTTAAAAGAAAACAGTTTGTAAAAGGAATGACACAAATTGCCCAAGAGGGTGCAATTCAAATTTTCCACGAGCCCGACAGCGGTATGGAAAGGGTTATTGTTGGCGTTGTTGGTGTTTTGCAGTTTGAAGTGCTTGAACACCGCCTTAAAAACGAATACAATGTAGAAGTTGTTAAAACCGCAATGCCTTATGAACACATTCGTTGGATAGCCAATAAGGATATCGACCCCAAAACCCTTAATTTAACAAGCGATACAAAGGTTGTGCAAGACTTTAAGAATAATAACCTTTTAATATTCACAAGCGAATGGAATATTAACTGGGCGCTTCAAAAGAACGAGGGTTTAATATTAGAAGCATTTTCTAAAAACTAAAAAAGATGTGTGGTTTACCCACACATCTTTTTATTTTATTCTTCAGGTGTAGTTTGTTCGGTTTTTTGAACATTGCTTATGTAAACGGTGATTTGTGAATCGCGGCTAATTGATGCGGGTGAAGCGGGGTCGGTTTTAACAACACAACCGTAATCAACCGAATCATCTTCAATTTCATAAACAAAAATGTTTGAATAAGAAAAACCGCATTTAAAAAGTTCAATAATTGCCTTATCACTACTGTAACCTTTAAGGTTAGGAAGCGCAACGTATTCTTGGCCCAAACTAAGCGATAAGTTAATAACGGTATCCCTTGAAATTTGGCTGCCGGGTGTAGCATCTTGCCCAACTACAATGCCAACAGATTTATCGGAA
Source organism: Acutalibacteraceae bacterium (assembly GCA_045655165.1). Lineage (GTDB taxonomy): Bacteria > Bacillota > Clostridia > Oscillospirales > Acutalibacteraceae > SIG607. The sequence goes on along the minus strand of JAZOOT010000005.1, from coordinate 20,035 downwards.
TATTTTTTGCCAAGCACCGCAAATTTAAAATTGGGGTAGTTACTGCAAATTTCATCAAATGTCATATTTTCCCTTGTAAAATCGGGCACCGTTAAAAGTTTTTCGGGAACAATGCTTTCACTTTGTTCGCTTTCGCTTTGCGAAGCCGAAATACTTTCGGATTCATTTGGTTTTGGCTCGGCTTTTGGAGGGTTAAGAATTAAAAGCAGAACAATTAAAATTATTAAGAAAATACCAGCCGTAACAGAAGCCGAAATAATGGCGTATTTGCGGTTTTTTAGTGCCGCGGCAGATGGCGCTTTTTTTGTTTTCTTTTGTTCTGCTTTTGGTTTGTTTGTTTCTTTAACAATAGGAATAATTGAAGTTGTTGCCGATACCGCAGGGGCAATGTCAAGTTTAAAATCTTCCATTGTAGGTGTGCGGTTTTCAGCAAGAATTTGAAGCGCGTTTGCAAGTGTAATTAAAACGTCTTTAGGAAGTGTTTGTGCAATTTCGGCAGGAACCGAAACCTTTTCATCGGTAATTCTTTGTGAAGCTTCTGCAAGCGTTGAGCCAATTAAAACCCTAAAAAGTGTTGCCGCAAAACCGTAAACATCGGTTGCGGGGGTTAAAAGCGAAGTTTCGCTTTGGGTGTATTGTTCAATTGCGGCATAACCGGGGAAAAGCTGTGTGTTTATAATGTTGCCCGATTGACGCAGTGCAAAAATTGAAAATCCGGTAAGGCGAAGACGTCCGTCGCGCCCAACAAAAACAGTTTCGGGCGAAATACCGCCGTGAACAATACCTTTTTGGTGAAGCGAAGCCACCGCCGACACAAGAGGCATAAACAAAGGCCTTGCCTGTTCCCACGAAAGACTTCCGCCGTTGCGCAGTAAAAATTCCTTTAAGGTCATACCGCTTACTGCCTTTTCAATAACGTAAGCGCCGCCGCCTGCTTCAATAATTTCAACCGTTTCGCTAACTGCATCAAGGGTTAAATCTTTAAGTGCGCGGTGAAGTTCCAAAAAACTAACAAGGGCGCTGTTAAACTGGTAATCCGTGCCCTCTTTAATTAAAACTTTTCCGTTTTCGCCGCGTGTTGACAGCGGAACAGGAAAAAATTCGCGAATGTTTACAACCGAATTAGTTTCTAAATCCCAACCAATATAGGTGGCGCCTTCGCCGTCGTGCGAAAGCAGTTTGCCAATAACATAGCGCGATTTTATTCTTGCGCGTATGGGCAAATAATTTTCATCGTTTTTCTCAATTGAACTAAAACCGCAAATGGGGCAAATTTCTTCCCCGCCGTTGTCGTTCATACAACCCATACAAAGAGATTTTATATCAATCATAAAAGTTTTCCTTTCGTAATGACTAAATCTACCAACCATTATAACACATATGTCAACAACAAAATTGTAACAAAATTACTGTTTGTTTAAAGGCACCAGTTTTTTAAACACGCAGGTATGCTTTGTTGTAACCGTGCGGTCTTCGTGAAGCGAACCAAAATACCAATGTTTAAATTGGCAAAGACGGCTTATTTGGTCAAAATAGCCGTTAAGTTTGTTAATTGTTTCGCGTTCGCCACGCCTTAAAAGCATTGCGCTTTTAATGGTGCTTGGCGGTTCGTGGGAAATAATGTAATCAACCTCTCGGCCTGCTTCATCTAACTTTTCGGCGCCCCCAGCCATTTCTTCGGCGGTGGGCAGTTCTTCTTTCCACCATTTGCCGCTTTCAAGGCGCATATCTTTATCCATACTTTCGCCGCCGCCAAAGGTAAACAGCTTAATGCCTTCAATATTAAAAATTTGACCGCGTTCAAGGTGGTAAAGGTGTTCGCCAATTCGGTGAACAAGACCGCCTTTCCAAACGGTTTTGCGGTAGGTTGCAATACGGCTGAAATTATCGTGTGTGCCGTCTAAAAAAGCAATATTGTATTTGCGGGTAGAAAGGTAATCAAGTGCTTCTTGTTCAACCTTGCTTTGGTCCCAAACAAAACCAAAATCACCGCAAACAATAAGGGTATCGCCTTTTTTAAGTTTTCGCCATTCGCGGCTGAAAAGGCGGTCAATATCGCCGTGTAAATCACCGGTAACATATACCATTGTTTATCCTCCGACAAAAAAATTAAAAAACACTTTTAATTCTAAAAATTTTAATGTATAATAAAAGTATACCATATATTTTTTAATATTTCTACAAAAGAGTGAGTGAAAAATGAAAAAAGTCCTTGCTTTGGTTTTAGCAATAGTTTTAATAGCAGCCGTTTGCCCTGCGGTTTCGGCTTATGAAATAACCTCTTTCCCTGTTACCGCCAAGAATGCTATGGTTGTAAGTCTTGACACGGGCGAGATTTTATACCAAAAAAACGCAAGTGAAAAAATATATCCTGCCTCAATAACAAAACTTATGACAGCGGCGGTAATTTTAGATAAATTCCCCAACCCGCAAGACACCGAAGTTACAATGACCGATAGTGCATATAAACGCATTTTGGGCACCGGCAGTGCGGTGCTTGGCGCCAAGGTGGGCGAAGTTATTAACGGTAAAGACGCGTTGGCGTGCGTGCTTATTTCTTCGGCGGGTGACGTGGTTTATGCTTATGCCGAAGCGGCCTGTGGCAGTGTAGAGGCATTTGTTGAAGCCATGAACCAAAAGGCGGTTGAATTAGGGCTTACAAGCACCCATTACGAAAACCCCATTGGGCTTCATAGTGACAAAAACTACACGACGGTAGAAGATATTTACCGCCTTTGCAGTTACATTTTTAAAAAATACCCAATAGTTAGCGAAATGGGCAGTAAATCGCGCTATAAAATTGGCGCAACAAATATGTCTAAAGAGCGAATTTTGGTAACTACAAACTATTTAATTGACCCCAACACTTCGTATTTTTACCAATACGCAACAGGCCTTAAAACCGGCTTTACCGATGAATCGGGCAGGTGTTTGGTTAGTACCGCAAGTTATAACGGCTATAACTATTTGGCAATTACAATGAATTGCCCAACCCAAAACGGCACACGAACCGAATTTACCACCAGCCGTCAGCTTTTTAGGTGGGCTTTTAACGAATTTCAGTACAAGGCGGTGCTTGATATTAACCAACCCGCCGCCGAAATTGACGTTCGCCTTTCAACCGAAAGTGATTATGTTTCGCTTTACCCCGCAGAACAGGTAAAAAGCATTTTACCCAAAGAGGCGGATAATTCTTCTATTATGATTGTTCCGAAACTTGTCGGCGAAAGTGTTGACGCGCCCGTTAAAAAAGGCGATGTTTTGGGCACAGCCGATGTTATATACGCCGAAAGGGTTATTGGTACGGTACAGCTAATTGCGGGTAACGATGTTAAAAGCAATTTCTTTTTGGTTGCGTTCGATAAAATTGTAAAGGTGCTAACTTCAACCCCTGCAAAAATAATTGGTGTAATACTGCTTATTGCCGCTTTGGTTTTTGTGGCGCAGGTAATTGCACTAAACCAAAAAAAAGTAAAGAAAAAACGCAACATTAAATATATTCCGTACGATAGCGCCGAAGAAGAAAAGCGCAAACAGCGCCTTAAAGAAAAGCGCAAAAGCCAAGGCAGACCCGAATATAAACGGGAAGACGACGACATAATTTGACAAATTAAGACAAAAAGATTATACTGTTTTTAATATGTATAAATTCGGAGGATTAAATGGAAAAAGTAACTGAATTTTTCGGTAGTGACGTTTTTGGCGACGCCGTTATGAAAGAGCGTTTGCCCGAAGATGTATATAAAGCAATAAAGAAAACCGCGCGTGAAGGCAAAAGTTTAGACAGCAGTATTGCCGATACCGTTGCGGCTGCCATGAAAGAATGGGCAATTTCTAAAGGCGCAACCCATTTTACACATTGGTTCCAACCCTTAACGGGTATTACTGCCGAAAAGCACGACAGTTTTATTGAACCTGCCGCTTCAGGTGTTATTATGGATTTTTCGGGCAAAGAACTTATAAAGGGTGAAACCGACGGTTCTTCATTCCCTTCAGGCGGTCTTCGTGCCACCTTTGAAGCAAGGGGTTATACTGCTTGGGACCCGTCTTCTTACGCTTTTGTTAAAGACGGTTCGCTTTGTATTCCCACCGCATTTTGCAGTTTTGGCGGTGAATCGCTTGATAAAAAAACACCGTTGCTTCGTTCTATGCAGGCAATAGACAAAGCGGCACTTCGTTTGCTTAAACTTTTTGGACATGAAAACCTTAAAAGCGTTTACCCAACGGTTGGCGCTGAACAGGAATATTTTTTAATTGATGAGAAACTTTACGCAGAAAGAGAAGATTTGCGGTTTTGTTCGCGCACACTTTTTGGCGCAATGCCCCCAAAAAGCCAGGAACTCAGCGACCATTATTACGGTGTTATTAAAACACGCGTTTCCGAATTTATGAAAGATTTGGACGCAGAACTTTGGAAAAAAGGCATTTATTCTAAAACCAAACATAACGAAGTTGCGCCCTCGCAACACGAAATGGCGCCTGTTTTTACAACGGTAAATATTGCAACCGACCATAACCAATTAACAATGGAAATTATGAAAAAGGTAGCAGAGCGTCACGGAATGGTTTGCATACTTCACGAAAAACCCTTTAAGGGCGTAAACGGAAGCGGTAAACACAACAACTGGTCGCTTACCACCGATAAGGGCGTAAACCTTTTAAACCCCGGCAAAACACCAAGCGAAAACAGCCAATTTTTGCTTATTTTGTGCGCGCTTATTAAGGCGGTTGATATGCACCAAGATTTGTTGCGCCTTTCGGTTGCTTCTGCCGGAAACGACCACCGTTTAGGCGCACAAGAAGCACCCCCTGCAATAATTTCAATGTTTATTGGCGATGATTTAACCGAAATTTTGGAATCCATTGAAAAAAGCCAAAACTACATAGCAAAAGACCGCGAACAGCTTGATACAGGCGCGGTAATTTTGCCCCATATTTTAAGGGATAACACTGACCGCAACCGCACTTCGCCCTTTGCGTTTACCGGTAATAAATTTGAATTCCGTATGCCCGGCGCTTCTGATTCAATTGCCTGCGCAAACACCATTATTAACACAATTGTAGCCGACATTTTTGAAGAGTTTGCTGACCGTCTTACTAATGCGGAAGACTTTAACGGTGAAGTTTATAAACTTATTAAAGAAACCTATAAAGAGCATAAGCGCATTATCTTTTCGGGCGACGGCTATTCAAAAGAATGGGAAGAAAAGGCAGAAAAACGCGGTCTTTTAAACTTAAAAGACACTGTTTCGGCATTTTCGCACTACTGCGACAATAAGAACATTGAACTGTTTGCCCGCCATGGCATTTACAACGAAACCGAACTTCGTTCGCGTACAATGGTGCTTGTTCAAAACTACAGCAAGGTTATTATGATAGAGGGTAAAACTGCGCTTTCAATGTTAAACAGTTTAATTTTACCTGCTTATTCCGAATATACCGCGTCTTTAATTACAAATGCAAACCTAAAGAAAACTGCGGGACTTAAAGCAACCTACGAAAAAGACGTTGCTAAAAAACTTTCTGACACAAGCGAAAAAATTTATGTTAAAATGGGTGAACTTAACACCGCATTAGAAAAGGCAAAAGCCGAAAACGAAACCTTTGCACAGGCAGAAATTTGCAGGGACGAAGTAATTCCCGCGCTTAATGAAATTAGGGCTTTGGCCGATTTCGCCGAACCGCTTTTGGCAGAAGATTACCAGCCATTCCCAACCTATAAACAATTACTTTTCGGAATTTAAAAAAACAAAATTTCTCCACCGTGAAAACGGTGGAGATTTTTTTTTAGAAAAATGGTGACAAACGCCGTTTTTTTTGTTATAATAAATATAATTATAATTATATCTATATTTATTAGGGGTGTTAAGCGTGAAGTTGTTGGCCATTGACGGAAACAGTATATTAAACAGGGCGTTTTACGGCATAAAAATTCTTACCACAAAAAACGGCCAGTACACTAACGCCGTTTTTGGTTTTATAAATATTTTGTTTAAACTTTTAGAAAACGAACAACCCGATGCAGTTTGTGTTGCATTCGATTTAAAATCCCCCACATTCCGCCATAAAAAATATGAGGGGTATAAAGCGGGCAGAAAACCAATGCCCGAAGAACTTAAAAGCCAATTACCGCTAATTAAAGAATGGCTTACTTTGGCCGGGTATTCCGTTTTGGAAAAAGAGGGTTACGAGGCCGACGATATTTTGGGTACACTGTCTTTCTTGTGCGAACAAGCAGGAAGCGAGTGCGTTATTGCCACGGGCGACCGCGACGCGTTTCAGTTAATTGGCAAAAACACAAAGGTTTTACTGTCTGCCACAAAACAAGGCCAAGCGGAAGTTATTACTTACGATGAAAACGCACTTTTTGAAAAATACGGTTTAACCCCACCTCAAATGATTGATTTAAAAGCAATTATGGGCGATGCATCAGACAAAATTCCCGGTGTTATGGGTATTGGCGAAAAGGGCGCAACCGATTTAATTAAGCAGTTTGGCACACTTGATAGCATTTATGAAAACATTAACAGCGAAAAAATTAAAGACGGTGTAAGAAACAAACTGCTTGCAGGGAAAGATAGCGCTTATTTAAGCCGTTTTCTTGGCACAATTTGTAAAACTGTTCCCATTGAAAGCGATTTAAACGCTTATAAAATTAAAGAAAAAAGCGAACGCCTTGCCCTCTTTATGACAAGGTTGGAACTTTTTAAACAACTTAAATATTTATCTTTAACCCCCGAAGCAGTAACAGAAGAAGAAACAAAAGAACAAAATTTAGAAATTGTTTCGGCAAGCAACTTTAATGCAAACGGCATTTTAGATATTTATTGCCAAAGGCAAAGAAAAGAAATTGCCGTAATAAGCAATAATACCATGGCACTTTTTAAAGAAGGTGATTTTTGCCTTTTAAATAATTTATTAAAGCAAAACAAAAAGCGCGTTTATGACAGCAAGAATTTTTATAAATTTGCAAAAGAATACTCATTAAACACAGAAAATATTGTGTTTGATACCACCCTTGCGGCATACCTTGCAAACCCGTCATCAAATGATTATTCGCTTCCGCGTTTGTTTGGCGAATATGCGGGCGGTAAAATAACTGCCGAAACGGGCGAAGAAACCCTTAAAACCGCGCTTTATTTAACCGCGGTGAACAACAGTTTGTATGAATATTTAGAAAAAAACGAACAACTGTCACTGTTAACCCAAATTGAACTTCCTTTGGCAGAAGTTTTGGCCGATATGGAAACCGTTGGCGTTTATGTTGATAAAAACGGTATTGCCGAAATGGGCGAAGAATTAAGCGCAAGAATAGAAAAACTGCAAAGCGAAATTTATACTAGCGTTGGTTGGGAATTTAACTTAAATTCCCCAAAACAACTTGGCGAAGCGCTTTTTGAACGGCTTAATTTACCCGCCAAAAAGAAGACAAGCAGGGGATATTCAACCAATGCCGAAGTTTTGGCAGAACTTAAAGATTATCACCCTGCGGTAAAAATGCTTCTTGAATACCGCCAACTTGCAAAACTTAAATCAACCTATTGCGACGGTCTTTTGGCGGTTATTGGGCCTGACGGCAGGGTACATTCTACCTTTAACCAAACCGAAACCCGTACGGGCAGAATAAGTTCGCTTGAACCAAATTTGCAAAACATTCCTGTTCGCAGTCACGAAGGCAGAAGAATTAGAAAATTCTTTATGGCCAAAGAGGGCTACACTTTGGTTGATGCCGACTATTCGCAAATTGAACTTCGCGTTTTGGCGGCTTTGGCTAACGAAGAAAATATGAAACAGGCGTTTTTAGGCGGTGTTGATATTCACACCCTTACCGCGTCACAAGTGTTTAATATGCCGGTTGACCTTATAAGCGAAGAGTTGCGCAGCCGCGCAAAAGCCGTAAACTTTGGCATTATTTACGGCATTGGCGCGTTTTCCTTGGCAAAGGATATCGGCGTTACCCGAAAAGAAGCCGATAACTATATTAAATCCTATTTAGAAGCATACAAAGGGGTAGACCTTTATATGCAAAATGTGTTAGAGGGCGCCAAAGAAAACGGTTACGTAACCACAATTTTCGGGCGCCGCCGTTATTTGCCCGAACTTAGTAATTCAAACCATATGATACGGGCATTTGGCGAAAGGGTTGCGCGTAACGCGCCCATTCAGGGCAGTGCCGCTGATATTATAAAAATTGCAATGGTTAAGGTGCACGGTAGAATTAAACGCGAAAACCTTAATGCAAAACTAATTTTACAGGTACACGATGAACTTATTGTGGAATGTAAAGAAGATATTAAAGATTATGTTTGCCAAATGGTTAAAGAAGAAATGGAAAACGCGGTAAATATGCAGGTAAAAATGCGCGCCGATGTTGGATTTGGCAAAAGTTGGTATGAAGCAAAGGGATAAGTTATGAAAATTCTTTTTGTTTGCACGGGTAACACCTGCCGAAGCCCAATGGCAGAGGGGTATGTTAATTCCTTAAAATTAAAAAATATAACTGCCACTAGCGCGGGTTTTGGTTTTTCGGGTGACCCTGTTAGCCAAAACAGTGTGCTTGCCATGGCTGAAATGGGTGTTGATATATCGCTTCACCGTTCCCGCACCGTAAACCCTTATTTAGTAGATGAAGCCGACAAAATTGTTTGCATGGGCGACGGCCACAAGCAAACCCTTATATCCTTTGGGGTAGATGGGGACAAAATAGAAGTTTTTGGTGTTGGCGACCCCTTTGGCGGTGATATTGCGGTTTATAGGGAATGTGCTAAACAAATTGTAAATGGAATTAACCAACTGCTTGGCATTAAGTGGGCTGAAGTGGTAATTGCAACCGAGAGTGATATTCCCATAATTGCCGAAATAGAAAAAGAACGCTTTAGCGAACCTTGGAGTGAAAACTCAATAAACAGCGCAATGAAAAACAACACCGTTTTCTTTTTAGCAAAAAAAGAAAACGAAACAGTTGGTTATGTTGGTTTAAGCGTTGTTGCCGACGAAGGTTATATAACCAATATAGCGGTAAAAAAAGAAGCCGAAAAGCAGGGCGTTGCCACTGCGCTTTTGGCAAAAGTTTGTGAATACTGTGTGGAAAATAAACTTGCGTTTTTTAGTTTAGAGGTTAGAAAAAGCAACACGCCGGCAATAAAACTTTATAAAAGATTTTTAATGGAAGAAGTGGGTTTGCGTAAAAACTTTTACGTTACCCCAAAAGAAGATGCCCTTATTTTTACAAGAAGGTTTTAGAAATGATTATTTTAAGTGTTGAATCATCGTGCGATGAAACAGCAGTTGCCGTAACAAACGAACGCGAAATACTTTCAAGCGTTGTGGCAACCCAAATTGAAGAACATCGCCTTTACGGTGGCGTTGTGCCCGAAATTGCTTCGCGCAGGCACTGTGAGGCAATAAGCCATTGTACTGACCAAGCATTAAAGGAAGCGGGTATAGAATACAGCGATATTGACGCCGTTGCCGTTACCTTTGCGCCCGGGCTTATTGGTGCTTTACTTGTGGGTGTAAACTTTGCCAAAGGGTTGGCGCTAAGTTTAGGCGTACCCCTTATTCCCGTTCACCATTTGCGTTCGCATATTGCGGCAAACTATATTGGCACCAATTTAAAACCGCCCTTTTTGTGCCTAACAGTTTCGGGCGGAAACACAGTTTTAACTTTTGTTGAAGATTACACAAAATTTAAGGTGCTTGGCTCAACACAAGATGACGCGGCGGGCGAATGTTTAGATAAAGCCGCGCGTGTTATGGGGCTTCCTTACCCCGGCGGTGTAAACCTTGATAAAGTTGCAACTATAGCCGATGAAAAAACTTATCCTTTGCCCTCACCCAAACTAAACGGTGAATACGATTTTAGTTTTTCGGGCATAAAAACCGCAGTAATAAACCTTTTGCACAACAAAGAACAAAAGGGCGAAAGCGTAGATGTTCCCGTTTTGTGCGCAACACTACGTAAAAAAGTTTGCGATATTTTAATAGAAAAAACCATTAAAGCGGCAGAAAAGGAAAACATTAAACAAATTGCCCTTGCAGGCGGTGTTTCGGCAAACAGTGAACTTCGCACCCGCTTAGAAGAAGAATGTAAAAAACGGGGAATTGAATTTTACCGCCCCGAACTTAAGTACTGTGGCGATAACGCCGCAATGGTTGGCGTTCAGGCATATTACGAATATAAAAACAACAATATTAGCGACGTTACTTTAAACGCAGTCGCTACACTTCCAATAGATTACAAGGAGTGATTTTGTGAAACACAATACTTTTTTGGTTGTGAACCCCCGTTCGGGCAGGGCTAAAATTAAAAACGATTTGCTTGATATAGTTAGTGTGTTAACAGAGGCAGGGCACGAAGTTACCGTTTACCCAACAAAATGTGGGGGCGATGCCACAAAAACAGTTGCTTCGCTTTCAAACAAATACGATACTATTGTTTGTTGCGGCGGTGACGGCACCTTAAACGAAGTTATTACCGGTATGATGAGTAATAAGAACAAATTTGTTTTGGGCTATATTCCCGCAGGCACGCTAAACGAATGGTCAAGCGGTCTTAAAATTTCTAAAAAAGCAACGCAAGCGGCAAAGGATATTACAGAGAGAAATGTAATACCGCTTGATATTGGCGCTTTTGGAAACCGCTATTTTACCTACACCGCTTCTTTTGGTGCATTTACCGAGGCATCGTACGGGGCACCGCAAGATATTAAAAATATTTTGGGCCAAGCGGCGTATTTAATTGAGGGTATTAAGGCGGTTGGCAACATAAAACCCATTCACTTAAAGTTTGTTTGTGACGGCGAAACAATTGAAGACGATTTTTTGTTTGGCAGTATTTCAAATTCATTAAGTGTTGGCGGTGTTGTTAAGTTCGATAAAAAACTGGTTGCGCTTAATGACGGTATGTTTGAAGTAATGTTAATAAGAAATCCCGCTACAATAGCCGATTTAAACGATATTATAGACGGTATTTTAAAGAAAGATTTAAACCGAAAAAACATTGATTTCCTTCATGCAAAAGAGGTAGAAATTTTTGGCGCAAACGGTGTAAGTTTTACACTTGACGGCGAAAAAGCAGAGGGAACAAATTATATAAAAGCAGAAAACCTGCACAGTGCGGTGAACTTTATAGTTCCCGAACAAACCGCAAGAAAACACAAATAAAGGAGAACAATTTATGTTTACAACAGATATTGGCGTTGACCTTGGTACTTCCAGCACACTTGTTTGTGTAAAGGGCAAAGGAATAATAATGAGAGAACCGTCGGTTGTGGCTTATGATGTGCGTAACGATGCCGTAAGGGCAGTTGGCACCGAAGCTAAAGAAATGATTGGCAGAACTCCCGGTTCAATTCTTGCGGTAAGGCCTTTGCGTGACGGCGTTATTGCCGACTTCGATGTTACTGCTGCAATGCTTAAAAGGTTTATTGCAAGGGCGCAAAAGGGCTCGTTCTTTTCAAGGGTAAGGATGGTGCTTTGTATTCCCGCAGGTATTACCGAAGTTGAAAGCCGTGCGGTGTACGATGCCGCAAAGCAGGCAGGCGCTTCTGATATCGATTTGCTTGAAGAACCAATGGCGGCGGCAGTTGGCGCAGGTCTTCCCATTTGGGAAGCCGCAGGAAATATGGTTGCCGATATTGGCGGCGGAACAACCGACGTTGCGGTTATTTCACTTGGCGATATTGTTACTTCGCAGTCCCTTAGAATTGCGGGTGACGGGCTTGACCAGGCAATAATTAACTACATTAAGAAAAAACACAACTTACTTATTGGCGAACGCACCGCCGAACAAATTAAAATTGAAATTGGCTCGGCACTGCCATACAGCGATGAAAAAACTATTGAAATTCGCGGCCGCGGTTTAGACGGTTTGCCGAAAAACGCAAATATTTCGTCTAGCGAAGTGCGCGAAGCCATGAAAGAAGTGGTAGACAAAATTGTTGAAACAATTCGTTTAACACTTGAAAAAACCCCGCCCGAACTTTCGGCCGATATTATTGATAGGGGCATTACCTTAACAGGCGGTACCGCGCTTTTAAGGGGGCTTCCTCAACTTATTGCAAACAAAACGGGTATGCCCGTTCGCGTTGCCGATTCACCCATTGACTGTGTGGTTTTGGGCACCCAAAAACGACTTGAGGAAAAGAATGGTTTTGAAAACTATGTTTTCCGCCACGGAAAAAGATTTAGATAAGAAAGTGAAAAAGTATGAAATTTTTTCTGCGCACTAAAAAATTTAAAATTTGTGCCGCGGCGCTTTGCATAATAATTGCCGTAAGTATTACGGCGCGTGCAATTTCGGGTGTTTTTTCGCCCGGCGGAAGTGTGCTTGGGGTTATAATTACACCATTTCAGCAACTTTTTGGCGGTATAGCCGACGGTATTTCAGATATTAAGCGCGGGTTTACTGACGGCAACAAACTAATTCTTGAAAACAAGCAGTTAGAAGAAAAACTGGCTGATTATAACCAACTTGTTGCCGAAAACGAACGCCTTAACAACGAAAACGAATTTTATGAAGAATACCTTGATATGAAAGATGCAAACCCTGATTACAAGTTTTGCAGCGCAAAGGTTATAGCCAAAGATAAATCTGATATTTATAAGGGCTTTACCCTTAACAAAGGCACAATAAACGGTGTAAAAGCAAAAGACCCCGTTATTGTGGGCAACTATTTGCTTGGTTATGTTGACACCGTTTCGCTAACTTCTTGCAAGGTGGTTACCTTTTTAAATCCTAAAATAGTATTTGGAGCAAACGACAGCCGTACCGATGACCCCGGTATTGTTGGCGGTACAGCCGATTTAGCGGCACAAAACAAAGCAAGACTTTATAATCTTTCAAGGGACTGCACCGTTGCAGTTGGCGACTATATTGTAACCAGCGGCGAAGGCGTTTTCCCCGCGGGGCTTTTGGTTGGCACCGTTGATAATATTAAAAACGATACCGTAACCTTTTCAACCTTTGCCACAATAACCCCCTTTGCCGAATTTGACACTTTAAAAAGGGTTATGATTATTACTGATTTTTCTTCGCGGGGAGTGTTTGGCGATGTTCATCAGTAATAGTAAAGGTTTGCCCATAAAAGAAGTAATTGTTGCTTTTTTAATATTTTTGCTAACAGGAAGCGGGCTTGTAACCCTTAAAATTGCGGGTGTTATGCCGTTTTTGCTTTTGCCGTTTGTTATTTGCGTTGCAATTTTTAAAGGCGAAGTAATTGGGCTTTTCTTTGGGCTGTTTTGCGGTATTCTTGCCGATATTTCCTTTGCGGGCGACACCGTTTTTAACACTGTTTTTTTAAGTGTTGCGGGCTTTTTGGTTGGTGTTTCGGTAACCTTTTTCTTTAACCGCAACCTATCATCACTTGTTGTTATAACAATTTTAGTTTCATTTTTGTATTACGGCATAAAATGGCTGTTTGTTTGTTATTTTCCCGATGTGCAGGGCAAAATATATTTTTTGCTTAACGTTTCTTTGCCTTCGGCATTTTACACGTCGTTTTACTGTTTGCCGTTTTACTTTTTAGAAAAACACTTTACGCTACACAAAAAGAAAAAAAGCGAATTAAACGAATAAAAAAGAGAGGTGAAACCGATGCCGTTCCCCAAAAAGAAAGATTCAAGACTAAATGCGCTGTGCATATTTTTGGCATCGGTGCTTGTTCTTTATTCCGTACGGCTTTTAACCCTGCAACTTTTTAATAAACAGGAAAATGTTATAGATACTTCGGGCCTTACCGCCCGTACGGCTACTCTTAAAGCCCCGCGCGGTGAAATTTTAGACAGTTACGGCCGTGAACTTGCCGTAAACCGCGAGGGTTATAACGTGGTGTTTAACAGCGCGTATATTGACCGCGAAAAACTAAACGACACAATACTTTCTTTGGCACAATACTTTACACAAAACGAAACCGAATGGATAGACCGCCTACCGCTTGAAAAAGAAGCGCCGTACGGTTACACCGAACAAGAAAACAGCGCTTTTCTTTCGGCAATTGGACTTGCTCATTATGCCACTGCCGAAAACGCTTTTGAAAAACTTATAGAAACCTATTCTTTAGAAGAATACACAAAAGCCGAAGCCCGAATAATTATGGGCGTTAGGTATTCAATGACACGCGCGCAGTTTTCGGTTGTAAACCCTTACACCTTTGCCGAAGACGTTCCTGCAAAGGTAATGCAGGGTGTTAGCGAAAACGGGTATTTGCTTAAAGGCGTAACGGTGGATACCGCGCCCGTGCGGTACTACAGCGATTCGGCGCCTGTGCATCTTATTGGCACAGTTGGTCCCATTTATGCCGAAGAATGGAACGGCGATAAAGAAAAAAATATTGTTGGCCTTAAAGATAAGGGTTACACCTACAGCGATAAGGTTGGTAAAAGCGGTATTGAAGCATACTGTGAAGAGGTTTTAAAGGGCACCGACGGTCAAATTACCTATTACCTTAATGACGAGGGTACTGTGGTTCAGTCGGAAATAACCAAAGAACCAATTCCCGGCAAAACGGTTATGCTAACGCTTGATAAAAAAATTCAAAACAACGTTCAAAATGCCCTTAACGATACTGTGCGTAATTTAAACGCAAACGGCGGCCGTTGCACAGGCGGTGCGGCGGTGGTTATGAACGTTAAAACGGGGCAAATTTTGGCTTCTGCAAACAACCCAAGTTTTGATTTTAACACATATTTAAACGATTACGAATCTATTGCAAACGCACCCAACAACCCGCTAATAAACCGCGCGTTTCAAGGTGTTTACCCAATAGGTTCAACAATTAAACCGGTGGTTGCCATTGCGGGTATTGATAACAACCTTTTAACAGCCAATGAACACATAAACTGTGTAAAAAGATATAATTATTTTAGCGATTACAAACCCTCTTGTATGGGTACCCACGGTCCAATTTCGTTAACAAGGGCATTGGCGCGTTCTTGTAACTATTACTTTTTTGAAGTTGGCAGGCGCGTTGGCGCAACAAAATTGGGCGAATACTTTAACCAGTTTGGCCTTGGTGTAAAAACGGGTGTTGAAATTGGCGATTCTAAGGGTATTTATGTTCAGGTTGATGAAGGCAGCGGCGATACCCTGCAAATTTCAATTGGCCAAAAAAATGCTTTCACACCTTTGCAACTTGCCGTTTATACTTCAACCCTTGCAAACGGCGGAACAAGATATAAAGCAACTCTAATTGATAAAATAATGGCTTATGATTTAAGCGAAACCGTTAAAGCAACCCAAAATGAAGTTTTAAATAAGGTAGAAATTTCAGATTACGCTATTAGTTCGGTTAAAGCAGGTATGCTTTCGGTTACCGAAGACGGTACGGGAAGCACTGTGTTTGGCAGTTACCCAATTAAAGTTGGCGGTAAAACAGGTACTTCGCAAAACGCGGGTATTGACCACAGCATATTTATTGCCTTTGCTCCGTTTGATAACCCCGAAATTGCCGTTGCCGTTGTTTTAGAACACGGAAATTCGGGCTTTGCGGCAGGTACGGTTGTAAAAGCCGCGCTTGATGCTTACTTCTTTGCCGAAGAAATTTCGGTAGATACCAATAGTGCTTATACACCGCTTGAATAATTGACAATAAATGGTGTTTATGCTATAATTTACTGCAAGAATTTACTTTCAAGGAGAACGTAATGGACAAGTTGTTTGCCGTAACGTCCGGTAAGGGCGGTGTTGGAAAATCTACTGTTGCAACAATGCTTGCTTCGTCGCTTGCGCAAAACGGAAACAGCGTTTTGCTAATTGATTTAGACGAAGGGCTTCGCTGTCTTGATTTAATGCTGGGCATTAGCGAAACAGTGGCGTTTGACCTTGCCGATATTTTAAACGGCAGGGAATGTGAAGCGGCAATTTACCCTGTTCCTCTTTGTAATAATCTGTCCCTAATTCCCGCGCCTGCAAAAGCAGGACAAATTGTACCACAAAACTTTGGCTTGTTTTTAAGGGAAATAACCGAAAAATACGATAAAGTTGTGGTAGATTTCCCCGCGGGTATTGATTTTACGCTTTACGATGCGCTTCCTAATTACACCACTTTTATAACAGTTTGTACGCCCGACCCTGTGTCGCTGCGCGATGCTTCGCTTGTGGCAGAAGAACTTTATTCGCACAACAAAAACAAGGTGCGTTTAATTATTAACCGTTTTGATGCCAACTTTATAAAAGACGGCGTTTATTCGGGCATTGATGATATGATAGATAAAACAGGTATTCAGCTTTTGGGCATAGTACCTTATGATATTTCTCTTACTTTGGCACACGCAAGTTCCTCTTTGCCAAAAAAAGGTAACGCAAAAAAAGCGTTTGGCAGAATTGCAAACCGTTTGCTTGGTAAAAATGTTAAACTTCCCAAACCAAATAAAATATAGAAAGGAAAAAGTTTATGAATATTGCTTTAATTGCCCACGACTCTAAAAAGGAACTTATGGTTCAGTTTTGTATTGCTTATTGCGGAATTTTATCGCGCCATACATTACTTGCAACCGGCGCAACAGGTAAAACCGTATCTGAAGCAACGGGGCTTAATATAATTAGATTTTTAGGCGGTTCACAGGGCGGTGCACAGCAAATTGCATCGCGTATTGGCTGTGATGAAATTGACCTTTTGCTATTATTCCGCGACCCGCTAAGCCGCAAACCCCACGAACCCGATGAAAGCGCGCTTTTGCGCCTTTGCGATGTTCATAATATTCCTGTTGCAACAAATATTGCCACCGCCGAAATGCTTATTCACGGGCTTGACCGCGGCGACCTTGACTGGCGCGAAAACATTAAGAAAAACTAATTATAGAAGGAAAAATTATGAGTGAAATTAACCGTGCCGTAAAGGGCACTAACGATATTTTGCCCGATAGTAGTTACCGTTGGCAATATGTTGAAAATAAAATGCTTTCTGTTGCCAAACTTTTTGGCTTTAAAGAAATAAGGGTGCCCGTTTTTGAACATACCGAAGTTTTTAAACGAAGCGTGGGGGACACCACTGATGTTGTTCAAAAGGAAATGTATACCTTTCTTGATAAAGGCGAAAGAAGTTTAACCTTGCGCCCCGAACTTACCGCAGGTGTTGTAAGAAGCGTTATTGAAAACGGTCTTTACTCGGCAACACTTCCTTTAAAATGCTGTTATATTGGCGGTTGCTACCGTTACGAAAAACCGCAGGCGGGCCGTCTTCGTGAATTCCACCAGTTTGGTGTTGAATGTATTGGCGCAGCGTCACCTTCGGCCGATGCCGAAGTTATTAACTTGGCTGCAATGGTGCTTGGCGAATTGGGTATTAAAAACCTAACGCTTGAAATTAACTCTATTGGCTGTCCTGCTTGCCGTGCAAAATACCACGCGGCGCTTAAAGAATATTTTACTGCAAAAAAAGAAAACCTTTGCACCACTTGTTTAGAACGGCTTGACCGCAACCCAATGCGCATTTTGGACTGCAAATCTCCCGTTTGTAAAGATATTTGCAAAGATGCGCCCGTTATGGTAAATTATTTGTGCGAAGACTGCGCTAACCATTTTGAAAGTGTAAAACGCCATCTTGACGCGTCAAACACAAAATATATTGTAAACCCCACAATAGTACGCGGCCTTGATTATTACACAAGAACTGTGTTTGAATTTGTTTCAAACGATATTGGCGCACAAGGTACCGTTTGCGGCGGCGGCAGGTACGATGGTTTGCTTGCCCAAATGGGTGCGCCCGCAACCCCCGCTTTGGGTTTTGCAATGGGTATTGAACGTCTTTTAATGGTAATGGATAACCAAGGCGCACAGTTTAAAGAAGACGAAAAGTGCGATATTTATATTGCTTGTCTTGGCGAAAACGCCGCCTTTAAGGCAACCGAACTTTGCGCAAAATTAAGAGGTGAGGGCTTTATAGCCGAAACCGATATTTGCGCCCGCGGTTTAAAGGCGCAAATGCGTTTTGCAAACAAAAAGGAAGCAGCATTCAGCGTGGTTATTGGCGATGATGAGGTTAATTCGGGCAAAGCCAAACTTAAAAATATGGCAAATGGCGAAGAAACCGAAATTGAACTTAACAACATTTGCGATGAACTTTATAAAATAAAAACCGAAGCATATTTAACTGCACTTGAAGAAACAGTTTTAGGGAGCGAAAAATAATGGAACTTGATTTAATGAACGGAATGAAACGCACAAACTATTGCGGTGAACTTCGTAAAGAAGATGTTGGCAAAACCGTGGTTGTTTGCGGTTGGGTTGCCCGTCAGCGCGATTTAGGCGGTCTTATCTTCATTGATTTGCGTGACAGAACCGGTATTGTACAACTTGCGTTTGATGAAAATACCGAAAAAAACGTGTTCCAAAAGGCAAGCGGTATTAGAAGTGAGTATGTTCTTATGGCAGAAGGCGTTGTGCGTGAACGTTCTTCAATAAACAAAGACATTCCCACAGGCGAAATTGAAATTGAAGTTAAAAATTTACGCCTTTTGGGTAAATCTGAAACACCGCCGTTTGATATTACCGATGACACAGGCGCAAAAGAAGAATTACGCCTTCGTTACCGCTATTTAGATTTACGCCGAAATAAACTTCAAAACAACCTTTTAATGCGCCACCGCATTGCAAAGGTTACAAGGGATTATTTTGATGAAAACGGCTTTTTGGAAATTGAAACACCAACCTTAATTAAGTCTACACCCGAAGGTGCGCGTGACTATTTGGTCCCTTCGCGCGTACACCACGGCAGTTTCTATGCGCTTCCGCAGTCGCCCCAGCTTTATAAACAACTTTTAATGCTTTCGGGTTGCGACAGATATATGCAAATTGCACGTTGCTACCGCGATGAAGACCTGCGTGCCGACCGTCAGCCCGAATTTACTCAGGTAGATTTGGAAATGTCTTTTGTTGAAATGGAAGACGTGCTTACCATGATAGAGGGTTATATGAAACGCCTCTTTAAAGAAATTCTTGGCATTGATTTGGCACTTCCCATTCCCCGCTTAACCTATACCGAAGCAATGGAAAATTACGGAAGCGACAAGCCCGATACCCGTTACGATATGAAAATCGTTAACCTTTCGGGTATTGTTGAAAACTGCGGTTTTTCTGTTTTTGCCGATACCGTTAAAAACGGCGGCAGAGTTTCGGCAATTTGCGCAAAGGGCGGCAGCGAAGTTTACACACGCAAGGAAATTGATAAACTAACCGAAGACGCAAAGGGTATTGGCGCAAAAGGTCTTGCTTATATCCGTTGGGTAGAAGACACCCCAACTTGCTCGTTTGCTAAATTTATGACCGAAGACGAGATGGCAGAAATTATTAAACGCACAGGCGCCGAAAAGGGCGATACCGTGTTTATTGTTGCCGATAAAAAGAAAACAGTGCTGTCTGTCTTGGGCGCACTCCGTCAAATTGTGGCAAAACGAATGGGCATTATTAAAGACGGCTTTAACCTCTTGTGGATTGTTGAATTCCCCTTCTTTGAATATAACGAAGAAACCGGCAATTACGATGCTATGCATCACCCATTTACTTCACCGCTCGATGAATCTATGCCTTACCTTGATACCGATAAAGAAAAGGTGTTTGCAAAGGCGTATGACTTGGTGCTTAACGGCATTGAACTTTCTTCCGGCTCAATTCGTATTACCGACCCCGAACTTCAGGTTAAAATGTTTAAAGCGCTTGGCCTTTCTGACGAAGAAGCGCAACTTAAATTTGGCTTCTTAACCGATGCTTACCGTTTTGGTGCTCCACCTCATGGCGGTATGGGTATTGGTCTTGACAGAATTTGTATGTTGTTTTCTGGGAGTGAAAGTTTGCGTGATGTTGTTGCGTTCCCCAAAGTTTCTAACGCAAGTGAACTTATGTCGGGTGCACCCGGTCCGGTTGATACCAAACAACTTGGCGAACTTTCAATCGCAATTATAAATAAAGACAAATAAAAAAAGCACCCAACTTATGTTGGGTGCTTTTTAAAGTTGTTTTAGAATAACGCACCCTATGAATAGTAAGAAATAAATAGGGTACATAAATTTTTTAGCTAATATATTTTCAAAAGCAGTT
>JAZOOT010000004.1:0-22049 GCA_045655165.1 Acutalibacteraceae bacterium | reverse complement strand
TTGACCATTTCGGCTGCTTTAGGTAAAGCAAAATCTGCGTTTTCTACAATGGCTGGAAGCGATGCATCCTGGGGCGATGACCGTAAAGCTGTAGGTAAGTTTGGCGGTTTTACTGCCAATACTACAGAATGGAATTCTGCTGCTATTACCTTTAGCACCAGTGGCTTCGACTTTGAAAAAAACTATCCCCTTATTGGTTTGTACTTTGATGATGCTGGTTATAATGGTAGTAATGAAGGCCTTCATTTTAAAAATGTAGTTCTTGAAGAATACATTCCTGAACCGGTTAGCGTTGTTTATAATTACTTAAACGAAAACGGCGAAAAAGCAACAAGGGTTGTTAAAGAGGGTGTTGAAATTGGCAACGACTACGCAATTGATTTTCTTGCTCCCAACACAAAAACACAATACTTTGTTGATTGGTATTTAACCGAAGATTTTTCGGGCGAGCCCATTAACACCGCAAAAATTGCAATTGACAGCGATGGTGCTAAAAATCTTTATGCAAAATATGTTGATTACCCAATATCAGCAGACCTTATTTTACCGGGTAACGGTACCGCTTTAACCGAAGTTTATATGCCCATTATAACAAACGCAGAATTTGGCTATTTGGAAACCGATAAAATTAATGCTTACAGCAGAAGGGTATATTCTTCGGTTCCCTTTATAAAAAGTTCTGCCTATGATTCAGAAACAAACTCGACCGAGTTTGTTATGAAGTCGGATAATGCCGTAGATTCCGCACACATTCTTACCGATAAATCAGGTAATTTCGTTGCTGCAAAACCCGGTGCAACCTATAAAATGACCATTTTGGCAAAGAGTTCTAACGGCGCAACAAAAATTGCGTTTGGTGCATCTATTCCAAGAACTCATTTTCAATTGGCATGGGGAACTCCGCAATGGTACCGCGATGCAAACAATGGTAGCGGTTATAATGAATTGTTACATAAATCCGGCGAAGTAACAATTAGCGCAACAGAAAACTACGAAAAGTACAGTCTTGTTTTTACAATGCCCGAAAATATTTCTAATAACGAATATAACTTCCTTGGTTTGCGAATTGCAAATGCAGCCAAAGGCGGTTCGGTTTCGGTTAAAGACATTTTCGTTTATGAAATTGATACAAACGCAAAAGAAGACGCATTTGTTTCTTTTGAAAACCATATTAAGTTTTCTAAAAATGCCGTTTTAGATGAAACCAACAATTATGCTATTGCCCAAAACACAGCAGAACATACTGTTTGGCAAAACGCAAACCAAGACGGCGTTTGGGCAAACCCCATAAAACAAGAGAAAGGTTATACTGTTTTTGACGGTGCCGGTTTTGCGCCCCAAAACTTCCAGATAGTTAATGACGGTATGGAAAGCGAAAAAGCCCTTAAATTTAAACAAACCGTTAGCGGTACAAAATATAAAGTTGCCGATATTAGTAACGGCGTACTTTTAAAAGATAATACCACATACACTGCAACTTTCTACTATAAAGCCGAGGGTGAAAGCAATAAAGACCTTGAATTTGGTATTGCAAATGCGGTTAACAGCGAAATGTTGGGAACCATTAACACAGTCGTTATTCCTGCAAACCAAGTTAAAGACGACTGGACAAAGGTTACAATTACCTTTACCACAGATTTTGGCTACCATAACGCTGATTACGCAATAAGCAGTAATATGTTCTGTATTCCTGTTCTTTCTGTAAACAGTGATATTGACGATACCGAACGCACGGTTTATATAGATAATGTATCTTTACAAACTTCAATTAACTGTGGCGGTGTTTCGGTATTAACTGCCGAAAAAGAAGCCATTGAAGGCAAGCAAGCGCTTCGCGTGTACTTTAACTATGCACCAAATGAAAACGGCGAAATTACCATTGGCGGTGAAAGCGTTAGTGTTATTAAACGCGGTGTTCTTTTAGCACTTTACAAAAGAATTGAAAGAACTGCCGATGAAAACGGCAACTATTTGCGTGAATATGCCGAAACCCCCAACATTTTTGTTAAAGAAAATGCAGAAAAGTACCGCTTTATTGTTTCTGAAAAAGCCGAAAATCTTGCGGACTGTTGGGCAAACGAAAACGGTGTATTAACCTATAGTACCTATATTAAGAATTTTGAAGTGAACGATGAAAACCAAATTGCAGTTCGCGGTTATATTGAACTTAGCGACGGCAGAAAAATTTACAGCGATATTTACACCTACAGCGTAAGCGAAGTAAAGGCAGTAAATGCGCTAGGCAGTGACAAAACATATTACGATTTCACTAAAGCCGAAGTAACAGAAAAACTTGTGTTACAAGGTAACAGTAAGGTAACAGAAACCGGTATTACCAGCGACTGGAGCGGTCAAACAGTTAAATTTAAAGCAAACTGTATTGGCGATGTTACAGTAAAGGTTCATAACCCCCTTGGCACAGAAGTTCGCTTTAAGGTGCTTGTTGACGGGGCTCGTGTAACAGGCGAATTCAGACCAATAGGTGTTGATTCCGAAAACGGTATTAGCGAATTTACCTTTAATGTTGGCAACAAACCCGGTGTTAAAGAAATTCAAATTTCAAGAATTACCGAAGTAATAGACGGACCTACTGAAATTATGGGTGCCGAGTTTATTGGCGAACTCGTAAAAGCCGAACAAGCCGAAACCTTAATTGAATTTATTGGTGACTCTATTACCTGCGGTACAGGTGGCGGCGGTGAAGGTGTTCATGATGGCACAAGAACATACGCGTTCTTAACTGCACAGAATTTGGGCTTTGATTTCCGTATTCGCAGCCGCAGCGGTTCGGGCTTTAAAACCAGTTCGGGCGGCGGCGTAGGTCTTGGCGCAAGTTGGCCGGAAACTTACGGAATTGACAGTTATATAAGAAGCGAAACCACACCGTACAGCATAGACCGCCAAGCCGATGTTGTGTGCATTTACCTTGGTACAAACGACAGCGCGGCAGCCGGTTCTAAACCCGAAACAGAACGCAATGCTTACTTTGTTGACGGTATGAAAAATCTTGTTTCCATTGTTAAACAGTATAACCCGAACGCTAAATTTGTTTGGATTACGGGCGGCATGACAGATGAGTATAAAGATGCTGCCATTACCGCTATGAACGAATTAGGCGGCGAAACTGCCGGTTATTATGTTTGCCAGTTGCCAAGCGGCTTAAACGCAGGCGGTGCAGGACACCCCACTTACGACCAACACGCACAAATGGCAGATGTTTTTGCAAACTTCTTAACCGAAAAAGGTTTAGTAAAATAAAAATAATATAAAAACAGGGTAAATTTTACCCTGTTTTTTGTTGACAAGAAGTTTAAATAATGGTATAATTTATTAGGCACTATAAGTCAGCCCTTGCTCTAACCGAGCAGGGCTTTTTTTAAAATAAAAAAGGAAGTAAAATATGGCACAAAAATTAAAGCAAAACGAAATAAACAACCTTATAAAAACCGCCAATGAAACCGTATTGTCTGGCGGTGGTGTTTCCTTTTTTAATTTTAATAATTTAACTTTGCTTCCCGGTTTTTGCGATGTGCATGTTCATTTTCGCGAGCCGGGTTTTTCTTATAAAGAAACCATTAAAACGGGCAGTTTAGCGGCAGCGGCAGGCGGTTACACCGCCGTTTGCACAATGCCAAACTTAAACCCTGTGCCACACAGTATAGAAAACCTAAATTTACAGCACGAAATAATAAAGCGTGATTCCGTAATAAATGTTTACCCATACGCTTCAATTACCGTTAAACAGCAGGGCGAAACCCTTGCCGATATAAACGGTATGAAAGATTTGTGCGTTGCGTACAGCGATGACGGACGCGGTGTGCAAAATGACGCGTTAATGGAAGAAGCAATGATTAAAGCCCGCCAAAACGGCAAAATGATTGTTGCCCACTGTGAAGTGAACGAACTTTTAAAGGGCGGTTATATTCACGACGGCGAATATGCAAAAACACACGGCCACAAAGGTATTTGCAGTGAAAGTGAATATGCCCAAATTGCGCGGGATATTGAACTTGTTCGTAAAACGGGGGTAAAATATCACGTTTGCCACATTTCCTCAAAAGAAAGTGTTGAACTTATAAGACGCGCAAAAAAAGAGGGGCTTGATATTACTTGTGAAACAGGTCCTCACTACTTAATTTTAACCGATAACGATTTAAAAGAAGACGGCAAATTTAAAATGAACCCGCCGTTAAGGGCAGAAGCCGACCGCTTGGCGCTTATTGAGGGTATTAAAGACGGCACAATAGATATGATTGCAACCGACCACGCGCCACACTCTGCAGAGGAAAAGGCAAAGGGGTTAAAGGAAAGTGCCTTTGGTATTGTGGGGCTTGAAACGGCATTTCCGCTTTTATACACCCACCTTGTTAAAACAGGTGTAATAAGTTTAGAAAAACTTGTAGATTTACTTTGCTTTGCACCGCGAAAACGCTTTAATATTAAAGATGATATTGGTTTTAGCGTGTGGAATTTAGAAAAGGAAGTAAAAATAGACCCAAACAAGTTTTTGTCAATGGGCAAAGCCACGCCTTTTGAGGACGACACCGTTTGTGGCGAATGTTTACTAACATATTTAAACAATGAAGTTGTTTTTTTAAAATAATCGGAGGGAACAAAAATGGCAAAAAGAACAGATTTAAAAAAGATAATGATTATTGGCTCGGGACCAATTGTAATTGGTCAGGCAGCCGAGTTTGACTATGCAGGCACACAGGCCTGTCTTGCCCTTAAAGAAGAGGGCTACGAAGTTGTGCTATGCAACTCTAACCCCGCAACCATAATGACCGATACCTCAATTGCCGATAAAGTGTATATGGAGCCCCTTACGCTTGAATACATTGCAAAAATTTTAAGGTACGAACGCCCCAACGCCATTATTCCCGGCATTGGCGGTCAAACCGGCTTAAACCTTGCAATGCAACTTGAAAAAAAGGGCATTTTAAAGGAATGCGAAGTTGAACTTTTGGGCACAAAAAGTGAAAGTATTGAACGCGCCGAAGACCGCGAACTGTTTAAAGAACTTTGCCAAAAAATTGGCGAGCCGGTTATTCCTTCTGAAATAACATATAACATTGAAGAAGCAGCCGCTGCTGCAAAAAGAATTGGCTACCCTGTTGTTTTGCGCCCTGCATTTACCTTGGGCGGTACAGGCGGCGGTTTTGCATATAACGAAGAAGAACTTCGTTTAGTTGGCGCAAATGCCTTTAAACTTTCTCCTGTTCACCAAGTGCTTATTGAAAAAAGCGTTAAGGGATATAAGGAAATCGAATTTGAAATGATGCGCGATTCAAGTGATAACGTTATTACCATTTGCGGAATGGAAAACATTGACCCTGTTGGTATTCACACAGGCGACTCAATTGTTGTTGCGCCCATTTTAACTTTAAACGAAAAAGACTACAAAATGCTTAACGACAGCGCAATTAAACTTATTAGGGAACTTAAAATTGAAGGCGGCTGTAATGTTCAATTCGCCTTAAACCCCTACACAAGTGAATATTACCTTATTGAAGTAAACCCCCGTGTTTCGCGCTCTAGTGCTTTGGCTTCAAAAGCAAGCGGTTACCCAATTGCAAGGGTTACTGCAAAAATTGCGGTTGGTATGGAACTTAGTGAAATTGCGCTTTCAAACACCACCGCCGCAAAACAACCTTATTTAGATTACATTGTTGCAAAACTTCCGCGTTTCCCTTTTGATAAGTTTGCAACTGCTTCAAACAAACTTGGCACCCAAATGAAAGCAACGGGCGAAGTTATGGGCATTGGCTCTAATTTGGAAGAAGCACTTTTAAAATCGGTTCGCTCACTTGAAACCGGCGTTAAACACTTCTTTATGCAAAAGTTTGAAAATATGGGCAAAGAAGAACTGTTTGATTACATTAAAGAGTTTAAAGACGATAACATTTTTGCCGTAATGCGCCTTTTAAGGTTGGGTGTTTCAACTGCCGAACTCCATAAGGCAACCATGATAACCGAATACTTCTTAAAGTCCCTACAAAAAATTGTAAACGCCGAAAACGAACTGGGGGCAAACAAAGGCAATTTAGAAGTTCTTAAAAAAGCCAAGAAAATGGGCTTTTCCGATATTTACATTGCAAAACTTTGGGGCAAAACCGAACAGGAAGTATTTAATATTCGTAAAGAAAACGGCATAATGCCTGTTTATAAAATGGTAGATACTTTCCATACAAATGCATATATCCCCTATTTTTATTCTTCATATACCGATGAAAATAAATCGGTTTTAAGCAACAACAAAAAAATTATTGTTTTGGGTGCCGGTCCTATTAGAATTGGTCAGGGTGTTGAATTTGACTATTCAACCGTACACGCCGTAACAACCATTAAAAATTCGGGTTACGAAGCAATAATTATTAACAACAACCCCGAAACCGTTTCAACCGACTACACAACCGCCGATAAACTTTATTTTGAACCCCTTTGTGTTGAAGATGTTATGAACATTATTGAGTTTGAAAAGCCCGAGGGCGTTATTGCGTCGCTTGGCGGTCAAACCGCAATTAACCTTGCCGAACCGCTTTACCGCCAAGGTGTTAAAATTATTGGTACCGACTGCGCGGCTATTGACAAAGCCGAAAACCGCGACAGTTTTGAAAAACTTTTAAAAGAACTTGGTATCCCCCAGCCAAAAGGTAAAGCCGTTACAAAAATTGAAGACGGTGTTAAAGCGGCTGCTGAAATTGGCTACCCTGTGCTTGTTCGCCCCTCGTTTGTATTGGGCGGCCGCGCAATGCAAATTGTTGCAAACGAAGAACAACTTCGCCACTATTTAAAAACCGCTGCCGAACTTGATGAAGACAGACCTGTTTTGGTTGATAAATATATTCAGGGCAAAGAGGTTGAAATTGACGCTATTTGCGACGGCAGAGATGTTTTTGTGCCCGGTATTATGGAACTTGTTGAGCGTACAGGTGTTCACAGCGGTGACTCTATAAGCGTTTACCCAACCTTTAGCATTAGCGATAAAGTTAAGGGCAAAATTTTGCAATACGCTAAAAAACTTGGCACAGGTATTGGCATTGTTGGCCTTTACAATATTCAGTTTATAGTTGACAGTAACGAAGAAGTTTACATTATTGAAGTAAACCCGCGTTCTTCGCGTACAGTTCCGTTCTTGTCAAAGGCAACAGGTTACAGTCTTGCCGATATTGCAACAGAAGTTATTTTGGGCAAAAGTTTAAAAGAACTTGGCATATTCACCCTTTACCCCGAAGAAAAGAAACGCTGGTATGTTAAAGTTCCGGTGTTCTCGTTTAATAAAATAAGCGGACTTGACGCATACCTTTCGCCCGAAATGAAGTCAACGGGCGAAGCCATTGGTTATGACGATAAACTTAACCGCGCACTTTATAAAGCACTTCAGGCATCGGGTATGAAACTTCAAAATTACGGCACCGTTCTTGCCACCATTGCCGATAAAGACAAAGAAGAGGCGCTTCCTTTAATTCGCCGTTTTTATAACCTTGGCTTTAACATTCAGGCAACCGAAGGTACTGCAAAATTCTTAAAAGAAAACGGAATTCGTACCCACGTGCTTAAAAAGATTAGCGAAGGCAGCGAAGAAATTCCCACCGCGCTTCGCCAAGGCCATATTGCATATGTTATTAACACCCGCGATGTAAGCAGTGTTGGTACCGAAAGTGACGGTTACGAAATTAGAACACTTTCAACCGAAAACAACATTACAATGTTTACAACCCTTGATACAGTTAACGTTTTGCTTGACGTTTTAGAAGAAACAACACTTTGCGTTTCTACCATTGATGCATAAAGGATATTTATAATGAAACAACTAAAATTCCAAATCACACAAAACGTTTCATTAACCGAAAACGTTTATGAAATGATACTTTGCGGTGACACTTCGGGTATTACCGCAGGTCAGTTTGTTAATATTTTAATTGACGGACTGTACTTGCGCCGTCCAATTTCGGTTTGCGACGTAAACGAAAACGAACTTACCCTTGTTTACAAAGTGGTGGGCAAAGGCACCGAAAAACTTAGCCAAATGAAACTTGGAGAACTTGATATTTTAACAGGGCTTGGCAACGGTTACGATTTATCGCTTTGCGGTGAAAACGCCGTTCTAATTGGCGGCGGTGTTGGTATTCCGCCCCTTTATATGTTGGCTAAAGAACTAATTAAAAAAGGTGTAAAGGTTAGCGTAATACTTGGCTTTAACAAAAAAGAAGAAATTTTTTATTATGAAGAATTTTCTGCCCTTGGCGCCGAAGTGTTTGTTACAACAGTAGATGGCAGTTTTGGCACAAAGGGCTTTGTAACCGACGTGTTAAATGACCTTACATACGATTATTTTTACACCTGCGGACCCGAACCAATGCTTAAAGCGGTTTATAAAACCTCAAAAACAAACGGACAGTTTAGTTTTGAAGAACGAATGGGCTGCGGTTTTGGCGCGTGTATGGGTTGTTCTTGCAAAACCGTTACAGGTAACAAACGAATTTGCAAAGAGGGCCCTGTGCTTAAAAAGGAGGAAATAATATGGCAGATTTAAAAGTAAACCTTTGCGGTATTACACTTGATAACCCTGTTATTCCTGCAAGCGGTACCTTTGGCTACGGCTACGAATTTGCCGAGTTTTACGATATAAACTGCCTTGGTACATTTTCTTTTAAGGGTACAACACTAGACCCGCGTTTTGGCAACCCAACCCCAAGAATTGCTGAATGCAGTTGCGGTATGATAAACGCCGTTGGGCTTCAAAACCCCGGTGTGGAGGCAGTTATAAAAAACGAACTGCCAAAACTTAAGAAATGCTTTAGTAAACCTGTTATGGCAAACGTTAGCGGTTTTTCGCTTGAAGAATATGCCGAAACCTGCGCACTTCTTGATAAAGAAAACCAAATTGGTTGGCTTGAAGTAAACGTTAGTTGCCCCAATGTTCACGGCGGGGGAATGAGTTTTGGTACAAGCCCCGCTGCCGCCGCAAGTGTTGTAAAGGCGGTAAAAGGGGTAACCACAAAACCCGTAATTATAAAACTTTCGCCCAATGTAACCGATATTGTTGAAATTGCAAAAGCGTGTGAAGCAGAGGGCGCCGACGGAATTAGTTTAATAAACACCCTTTTGGGTATGCGAATAGACTTAAAAACGCGAAAACCTGTAATTGCAAACAAAATGGGCGGTTTTTCGGGCAGTGCAATATTTCCTGTGGCTGTGCGAATGGTTTACCAAGTGGCAAATGCCGTTAAAGTGCCGGTTGTTGGTATGGGCGGTGTCAGCAGTGCCGAAGACGTTATTGAAATGATGCTTGCAGGTGCCACCGCAGTAGAAGTTGGCGCAGCAAACCTTATACAGCCGTTTGCTTGTAAAAACATAATAGATGAACTGCCTGCAGTAATGGAAAAATACGGCATAAACAGTTTAAGCGAAATAATTAAAGGAGTAAAATAATGGGAAAAGACGTAATTATTGCTTGTGACTTTGCAAGTAAAGAACAAACTTTAAATTTTTTAGAACAGTTTAAGGGCAAAAAACCGTTTGTTAAAATTGGTATGGAACTTTTTTATGCCGAAGGCCCCGCTATTGTAAAGGAAATTAAAGAACGCGGACACAAAATTTTTCTTGATTTAAAACTCCACGATATACCAAACACAGTTAAAAAAAGTATGGCGGTGTTATCACGTTTAGACGTTGATATGACAAACCTTCACGCCGCAGGTACTTCACGCATGATGGCTTCGGCTATTGAGGGCTTAACCCGAGAAGACGGAACAAGACCTATTTTAATTGCCGTTACACAATTAACTTCAACTGACCAAGAAATAATGGAAAAAGATTTGCTTATTGAAAAACCAATAGATAAGGTTGTAATGCACTATGCCCAAACCGCTAAAAATGCAGGGCTTGACGGTGTTGTGTGTTCACCTCTTGAAGCCGAAAAAGTGCACGGCGTTTGCGGTAAAGAGTTTATTACCGTTACCCCCGGTGTTCGTTTTGCTGACGGTGACATTGGCGACCAAAAACGCGTTATGACACCTGCTGAAGCTAAAAAAATCGGCAGCGACTATATTGTTGTGGGCAGACCCATAACCGCCGCCGCTGACCCTGTTGCCGCATACGAAAGATGTTGCGCAGAATTTATTGGCTAAATTTAAAGAACAAATAATAAAGAATAAATAATAAATACGTCGGCTTTGCCGACACCGATTTTATTCTTTTTTCTTTCTTCTTTCTTCTTTTTTATTTATTACTTGTTACGGAGGAACAACAATGGAAAGTTATAAAAGAGAGTTTATACAGTTTTTAGAAGGCGCAGGCGTTTTAAAGTTTGGCGATTTCACCGCAAAATCGGGCAGAAAAATACCTTATTTTATTAACGCAGGCGATATTAAAACAGGCGAACAAATTCAAAAACTTGGCGAATTTTACGCAAAAGCATATTTAGAAAAAGTTGGCAATAAAAAAACTGTTTTATACGGCCCTGCTTATAAGGGTATTCCCATTGCGGTATCGGTTGCAGTTGCTTTGGCAAAAAACGGCCTTGATGTGCCTTTTTTCTTTAACCGCAAAGAAGAAAAAGACCACGGCGAAGGCGGTGTTTTTGTTGGCTATAAACCCACTGAAACCGAAAAAATTGTTATTACCGAAGACGTTATAACCGCAGGAACCGCAATAAGAGAAAGTATGGAAATTTTAAGCGGTTTAAAAGCAAAGGTTAGCGCAGTTTTTGTTATGGTTGACCGCAAAGAAAAGGGCAAAACCGAAAAAAGCGCAATGGCAGAAGTTGGCGAAGAATTTGGTTTCCCTGTTTATTCGGTTGTTGATGTTTACGATATTATTGAATACCTTGAAGAAGACGAAAAGAATCGTGACAACGTAGAAAGAATTAAAAATTACTTAAAAATTAACGGCGCAAAGGAATAAAAAATGAAAAGCATTATTGATATAGTTGATTTAAGCGTCCAAGAATTAAACGACCTTATTAAAACTGCGGTGGATATTGCAAATCACCCCAAAAAATACCAAAACGCGTGTAAAGGCAAAAAACTTGCAACCTTGTTTTTTGAACCCTCTACCCGAACACGCCTTTCGTTTGAAGCGGCAATGCTTGAACTTGGCGGAAGCGTAATTGGTTTTAGCGATGCTGCCAGTTCTTCGGCATCAAAGGGAGAAAGCGTTGCCGATACCGCCAAGATTGTTAGTTGCTATGCTGACATTATTGCAATGCGCCACCCCAAAGCGGGCGCACCGTTAGTGGCAGCAGAGAATGCAACTATTCCTGTTATAAACGCGGGTGACGGCGGACATTGCCACCCCACCCAAACCTTAGCCGATTTATTAACAATTTACCGCGAAAAAGGCGGCTTTAACAACTTAACTGTTGGTTTTTGCGGTGATTTGCTTTACGGCAGAACGGTACATTCTTTAATTAACGCGCTGTCAAGATATAAAAATATTAAACTTGTTTTAATTTCGCCCAAAGAATTGGCGCTTCCTGAGTATTTAGTAAAAGAAGCCGAAAACGCGGGTATGGAAATTACCGTGACAGAAAGTTTAGAACAAGAAATAAGTAATCTTGACATTCTTTATATGACACGAATTCAGCGCGAAAGATTTTCCGATAAAGAACAGTACGAACGCTTAAAAAACAGTTATGTGCTTGATTTAGAAAAACTAAATCTTGCTAAACCAAATTTGTGCGTAATGCACCCGCTTCCGCGCGTAAACGAAATTAGCGTTCTGGTTGATAACGACCCCAGAGCGTGTTACTTTAAACAGGCATTAAACGGTAAATATATGCGAATGGCCTTAATTTTAAAACTTTTAAAAGAAAAAGGCGAAAATAAGCATAACTTTATAAAAACCGACAAAAAATGTAATAGCAGTGGGTGTATAATGGCAACCGAACAAGAACTTGTTCAACTTGCCGCAGTAAAAGACGGCGAATGCCGTTGCGCATACTGCGAAAATAAACTTTAAAAAATAGGTGGGTAAAAAGTGGCAAAAATTTATAATTCATTTTTAGAACTTGTGGGTAATACACCGCTTTATTGCCCAAAAGCACTTATAAAAAAACTTGGTTTAAATGCAAATTTGCTTTTTAAACTTGAAAGTTTTAACCCTGCCCACAGCGCAAAAGACCGCGCCGCGCTTTATATGATAAAAGCGGCAGAAAAAAGCGGACAATTAAAACAGGATAGCGTAATTATTGAGCCAACAAGCGGTAACACAGGCATTGCGCTTTGCGCAATTTGCAGCAGTAAGGGTTATAAAACAATAATTGTAATGCCAAGCAATATGAGCGAAGAACGCATTAAACTAATGCGCGCTTTTGGTGCCGAAGTCATATTAACCCCCGCAGAAGATGGTATGAGCGGTGCAATTAAAAAGGCAGAAGAAATTGCAAAAACCACAAAAAACGCTTTTATTCCTGCACAGTTTGAAAACAAAAACAACGCGCTTGCGCATTATAAAACCACAGGCCCCGAAATTTATGCTGACACAAACGGCGAAATAGATTTTTTAGTTTGCGGGGTTGGTACAGGCGGTACAATTACAGGCGCAGGCAAGTATTTAAAAGAGCAAAAGGGCGATATTACCGTTGTTGCGGTTGAGCCAAGTGACAGCGCGGTGCTTTCGGGCAAAAATGCCGGCAAACACGCAATTCAGGGCATTGGCGCGGGCTTTGTGCCAAAGGTTCTTGATACCGCTGTTATTGATAAAATTATTACCGTAACAAAAGAAGAAGCATATGAAATGGCGCGTATTTTTGCAAAACATGAGGGCTTGCTTGTTGGCATTTCTTCGGGCGCAGCCATTGCCGCCGCAGTAAAACTTGCCAAAGAAAACTGTGGCAAAACAATTGTTTCGGTTTTGGCTGACACAGGCGAAAGATATTTATCAACAGATTTGTTTTAACGAGGTATAAAAATGAAAAAACCTTTAAGATTTTTAGTAAAAACATTAATTTGGTTGGCAGTTACCTTTGTGGCGTTTTGGTTTACTTTGCCACCCATTAACTTAAGAAGCAAAGAGTTTTGGACATTCTTTTGCTTTTCGGTAATTGCCGCGGTTATTATTAGTGCATTTAGTGATATTTTTATTTTTATTAAAGATAAATTTTTTAAAAAAACATACGTGCAAAAAAACTGGAAAGAAAGTTTTAAAAGTTTTTCTGCGCCAATTAAGGTTGGCGTTTTAACCGTTGGTGTTGTAATTGTGCTTTCGGTAATTGCTTCGGTTATTGGTTCGCAGTTTTTTAATGCTTCAAGGTATAACAAACTTCTTTCAATAAGCGATGGCGATTTTGCCGCTGATGTTGCCGAAATTACAATGGAGCAAATTCCCGTTGTTGACCGCGACACCGCAATGCGCCTTGGTCAGCGTAAACTTGGCGAAATGGCAGATTTGGTTTCGCAGTTTGAAATTTTACCCGATTACACCCAAATAAACTATAAAGGCAAACCTGTTCGTGTTACACCGTTGGCGTATGGCGATGTTATTAAGTGGCTAAACAACCAAAAAGACGGCATACCCGCTTATATTACGGTTGATATGACCACCCAAGAAACTTCGCTTGTTCGCTTAAATCAGGGCATAAAATATTCCGAAAGCGAATATTTTATGCGCAACATTTACAGGTATTTAAGGTTTAAATACCCCACAAAAATTTTTGACAGCGTTTCTTTTGAAATAGATGATAACGGCACACCGTATTTTGTTGCTTCCACCGTTTCTTATAAAATTGGGCTTTATAGCGGTAAAGATATTGGCGGTGCGGTGCTTGTAAATGCCGTAAACGGCGAGCATAACTATTATAATTTAAACGAAATTCCAAGTTGGGTTGACCAAGTGTTTGATTCTTCTTTAATAATTGAACAACTTGTTTATAACGGCAAATACCGTTCGGGTTACTTTAATTCAATTTTTGGTCAAAAGGGCGTTTTACAGCCAACCGACGGCTATAATTACCTTGCAATTAACGATGACGTTTATTTGTATACAGGTATAACTTCGGTTACAAGCGATGAATCTAATGTTGGTTTTGTGCTTTGTAATTTGCGCACAAAGGAAACCAAATATTACGCCATACCCGGCGCCGAAGAGTATTCGGCAATGGGCTCGGCGGAAGGTCAGGTACAGCACCTTGGCTACCGTTCAACATTCCCGCTTTTGCTTAATATTAACAACCGCCCAAGTTACTTTATGTCGCTTAAAGACGGCGCAGGGCTGGTTAAAATGTATGCTTTTGTAGACGTTCAGCAGTACCAAATTGTTGGTACGGGAAACAGTGTTATGGCGGCAAAGAACGATTATATTAACCGCTTAAAACAAGATAATTCGGTAACCGACACCCAAACCGCCGAAATAACGGGAACTGTGGCAAAAATAGCCACCGCGGTAAAGGGCGGCGAAACCTGTTATTATATTCAAATAGACAATAGCGAAGAAATTTATATTGTTCCTGTTTCGCTTTCTGAAAAACTTGTATTTTTAAGTGTGGGTAACACAATAACGCTTAATATAAGTTCAACCGGTTCAGTTATATCGGTAGAATTTTAATAATTAAAAAAGCCCCTTGCACCTTGTGTGCAAGGGGCTCATATTATTTATAAGGAGTTGATACTATGAACGAAACGGGATTTTTAACTGTGGCGGTTACACATTCAAAGGGGCTTTACCCTGTAAAAAGCGCGGTTGTAACAGTTTTTGACCAAAACGGAATGTTTATAAATAATTTTGTTACAGATGAGAGTGGAAAAACCGAAGTAATAACACTTCCCGCGCCCGATTTTTCGCTTTCACAAACATCGCAAAACGCAGGCAGTTCGGCAGCATATTACACCGTAAAAATTGAAGCAGCTGACTTTTTAGAAAAAGTAATAAACGGCGCAGCGGTATATAGCGGCATAAATTCGCTTTTAGCGGTAGATTTAACCTATAATTTTTCAAGCAACGCGAGTGGTGAAACCACCAACATTTTGCCAAAGGGGGAAAACTAATGGCTGTACTTACACCCGTTATACCAACCCAAATTACAGTGCATTTAGGTACGCCCGACAGCCCAGCCGAAAATATTACGGTGCCTTTTGTAGATTATATAAAAAATGTTGCATCGGGCGAAATTTACCCCACTTGGCCCGAAAACGCACTGCGCGCCAATATTTACGCCATAACCACCTTTGCGCTAAACCGCATTTATACTGAATGGTATACTTCGCGCGGGTACGATTTTGACATAACTTCTACCACCGCTTTTGACCAAACCTTTCAAAAAGGCCGCGAAACTTACCAAAACATAGATAACATTGTAGACGGAATTTTTAACGATTATGTTGTTGAACAAGGCGAAGTGCAACCTTTTTTTACATCCTTTTGCAACGGCACAACCTCTACTTGTGCGGGGCTTTCGCAGTGGGGCACGGTTGATTTGGCAAACAGGGGCTTAACCCCAATAGAAATTCTTAAAAACTATTACGGAAATAACATAACCATTGTGGAAAACGCGCCCATAGAAGATGTTACCGAAAGTTACCCCGGTTCGCCTTTAATGGTGGGTATGGCAGGCAACGATGTTAAAATAATACAACAGCAATTAAACCGCATTGGGCAAAACTACCCTGCTATTCCTTACATTGAAATAACAACAGGCATTTACGACCGCGCAACCGAAAACGCCGTAAGAAAATTCCAAGAAATATTTAATTTAGAGAGAACAGGTATGGTAGATAAAAAAACGTGGTACGAAATTAAGCGGTATTACAGCGGTGTAAAGGGGCTTGGCGAACTTATAAACGAAGGCGTTTCGTACGATGAAGCCACCTTACAGTTTTCCACCGATTTAAGCGAAGGCAACAGCGGAATTGAAGTAGAAACCATACAGTATTACTTAAATGTTTTGGCATATTTCAACGCAAATCTTAACGCTTTTCCAATAACTTCGCAATTTGATGTAAACACAAAAAACGCCGTGCAGGTGTTCCAAAATAATTTTGGTGTTACACCTACAGGCGTTGTTGACAGAACTACTTGGGATTTAATTGTAGGGCTGTATAGCGATGTAGTTTCGGCATTGCCAAGTGACTATTCGGGCAAATACGCAAAACTGTACCCCGGTTATTTTTTAACCCCCGGCAGTGTTGGTGAAAATGTTTTAAATTTGCAAACCTATTTAGCCGCAATTGCAAAAAACGATACCCGAATACCGCCTGTTATACCCGACGGTTTTTATGGTGACAGTACGCGTGACGCCGTTTATGTTTTTCAAGAAATAAACGGTTTGCCAATAACCGGCAGCGTTGGGCCTGTTACTTGGCGCAGAATTGCCATTAACTATGATGCGCTGGTTGATGCGAATTTAATTTCTTAATAAAAACAAAAAACAAAAGCGGGGTAATAATTTCTAAACCCAATAAAACCATTTGGTGGTTAAAAACCGAAAAATTAAAGGTGCCAACAATTAAAAATACAACCGCAGTTGCCTTTTTTAAAAATGGGTGAATTGCTTTTGCACTGTTTAGCACCACCCATAAAATAACCGCGGATTTAACGGTGGCGCAAACAAAAAACACATAGTAAACCAGCAAATCAACCCTGGCAAATTCCCCGCCCGAAAAAACACTTGCGGTGCTAAATGCATAGGGCGAAAAAACCATTTGGCTAACCTTAGGGCCAATAACAAAAAGCGAATTAAAAAAGCAAATTAAATAAAAACAAGTGCCAAACAGTAAAGCATAACTGCTAATTGTTTTGGCGCTTTTTTTACTTTGCGCACCCAAAAACAAAAAGCAAATAAAAAGTGTGCCAAAACTTTTAATAAGTGAAAAAAGGGTGGTTTTTGTTATTCCGCCAAAATAAAAAGCACCCTTAAAAAAAGAAAAATTAAAGGAACGCGCGGTTGATAACAGCATAATCAAAAAAGCCAAAACCACAATAAAAAACGATGCTTTTGCAAACATTTTAATAACACCGCGGTTACAAAGAGCAAGGCAAAGCGTTAACCCGCAAAAGGCAAAACAAAGTACAGTTTTGTAAAAAGAGTTTGTTGTTCCGTTCAAAACAAATAAATAGTCATTTGCGGTGTCACAAAAGGCAAAAAGACAAAACATAAAAAGAAGCGCAAATAAAACGGTTTTAAATACGGCATTTTTTTGCGCGGTTTTAAAAATTTCAACCGAAAAACTGTTTAAACAAAGCGGTTTGGCTAAAACAAAGGTTACTGCACCGCAAAGCGCAAAAAACAGTAAAAAGGCAAAAATGCTTCCGCTAAAAAATGTAATTACAGCGTTGCCAAGCAAAAACAGGCAAACCAAAAAAATGTTACTAAAATTATTCTTCATAAAATTCCTTTGTTTCAGTTATTCTTAAAATTCCGTTTACTTCATTTAAAACGGGCAGTGTAAATTTATTTTGGTTTAAAATTACCGCCAAACTGTTGTCTTTTTTATTGGCTTTTTTAATTACTTCGTAAGCCAAAACACCCTTTGGCATATTATATATTGTTTTTGTGTTTAAAAGGCGGTTGGCGTTTTCGGTTAAAACAGTATTCACCGAAAAAGAAAATTCCTTTTCATTAAGCAAAAACAAAACCGTATCATAAATAAACGCTTTACTAACACTGTTTCCAATAAACACCACAGGGCATTTATAAAAAACAGGGGTTTTGTGCATTGCGGTTTTAAGCTCAAAAAAAGCGTTTTCTAAATTATTTGCTTCGGCGGTAAAAATTTCACCCGCTTCTAATGTTGCCGAAGAATAATCGGCGGTTTCGCAGGTTAAAAGGTAACCGCCGGTAGTTTTGTCAATTCCCAAAGCGGTGGCGTAAATTCGGTTTTCGGGCTCGGTATAACGGGAAAAAGAACAACCGCAAAGCGTAAAAACCAAAAAAACGGCTAAAAATTTAAGGTTTTTTATTTTCATACTTAAACCTCGTACGGTTTTTTGTAAAATAAGCGGGGCGGGTAAACATTTCAAAAAAAGGCGCCCGCCAAAAAGTGTCTTTAACACTTTGCGTGCTAAAAATAACTGACGGCGCTGTATAGTATACCCCAAAACTTTTAAGTGTAAACAGGTGAATGTAAAAAATGGTAACACCCATAAAAAAGCCAAAAAGCCCAAAAACACTTGCAAGTGCTAAAAACAAAATTCTAAAATAAAAAACTGCACCGCGAAGTTTTGGCACACAAATTCCCGCAACGGCGCACAAAGCGCCAATTATAACTGCAGGCGCGCTAACAAACTTTGCTTCAACCGCCGCCTGACCAATTACAAGACCGCCCACAATGCTTAAAGCACCGCCTTGGTTTTGTAACATTCTGGCACCTGTTTCTTTTAAAATTTCGAAAATGAAAATTAATAAAAACATTTCAAAAAAACTTGAAAACGGCACGTGGCTTCTTGAAAACGAAATAGCGCAAAGAAGCCGAAGCGGTAAAAATTCGGGGTTATAGTTAATAAGCACTATATAAAGGGCGGGAAGTGTAAGTGACAGCCAAAAACAAAAATACCTAAGCACCCTGCCAATAACCGCAACGGTGTAATTTGTGTAATAATCTTCGTCTGACTGAAAGTTTTCGCAATAAATATAAGGCACAGTTAAACAAACGGGGCTTCCGTCTACCATAACGGCAATTCTTCCCTCTAAAATTCGTGCCGCAACAATATCGGGGCGTTCGGTTGTGCCCGCAGTTTTAAACAAAGATAATCGGTTGGGGTTAATAAGTTCGTTTAAATAGTTGGTGTCTAAAACTGCATCAATATCAATGGTTTTAAGTTTTGCCAAAACATTGCTTAAGGTTTTTTTGTTCACAAGCGAACGCAAATAAAAAACAAAAACCTTTGTATCGGTTTTTCTGCCAATATTTATTGATTTTATGCAAAGGTCGGGCGTGGCAATTTTTCTTCTTAGCATTGCCGCATTAAACATAATTGCTTCGTCAAAGCCCTCACGCGGGCCTTCGGCAATTTGTTCGTTTTGCGGCTCGCTAATTCCCCTTGTGCGCCAACCTTTTGTGCCTAAAATTAAAGCGGTTTGGCTGTTTTGGGTAAGCAAAACGCTGTCACCGTAAAGAAGTGCCGACACCATTTCTTTAACATTTTTTGTGCTTTTAAGTTCGTTTGTAAAAACGTTTTTTCCGCTCTCTAAATTATCGCACAAAACAAGCGGTTTAATTACGGCTTCGTTTATAAGTTGGTTGTTCACCATTCCGTCCATAAAAAGCAAACAACCTTTTTGTTCAATGAAACGCTTTCTAAACATAACATCATCTTTAAATATTTTTTCAAAGTAACACACATTTTTTGAAAGACTTGTTAATAACTCTTTTTTGTTAAAAGAAGAAAGTTCTCGGTTAATAAAAAACACCGCCTT
The DNA here is from genome assembly GCA_045655165.1 of Acutalibacteraceae bacterium. Lineage (GTDB taxonomy): Bacteria > Bacillota > Clostridia > Oscillospirales > Acutalibacteraceae > SIG607. The sequence goes on along the minus strand of JAZOOT010000004.1, from coordinate 2,695 downwards.
TTTACTAGTATTTAGCAAAAAAACGGTGTTATTCTTAATTTTTGAATTGTAATGAGTAAAGATTTTTATAAATGCCGTCAATTTTTAGCAGTTCTTCGTGGTTACCTTTTTCCACCACTTTACCGCCGTCAATAACGGCAATTTCATCGGCATTTTTAACGGTTGAAAGGCGGTGGGCAACAATAATGGTTGTCCTGCCTTTGCAAAGTTCATCAAGCGCGTCTTGAATTAAAATTTCGGTGGTGTTGTCAAGTGCGCTTGTGGCTTCGTCCAAAATTAAAACAGCGGGGTTTTTAAGAAAAACGCGGGCAATAGAAAGCCGCTGCTTTTGTCCGCCCGAAAGCCGAACACCGCGTTCGCCAATTTCGCTGTTGTACCCGTTTGGCAGTTTCATAACAAAATCGTGAATGTTGGCGCGTTTTGCGGCCTCTACAACCTCTTCAAATGTTGCATCGGGTCTGCCGTAAAGTATGTTTTCTTTAATTGTACCGCTAAACAAGAATACGTCTTGCTGAACAATACCAATATTTTGGCGAAGCGACTGGAAGGTAATATCGTTTACATTTACGCCGTCAATTAAAACTTCGCCATCGTTTACCTTGTAAAAAGCGGGAATAAGGTGGCAAATTGTGGTTTTGCCGCCGCCTGAATGGCCAACAAGCGCAAGTTTTTGCCCCTGCTTAACGGTAAGCGAAATATTGTTTAACACAACATCTGACTGCTCGTAATTAAAAGTAACGTTTTTAAGGGTAATTTCGCCTTTAACGTCTTGAAGTGAACGGGCGCCTTCGTTTTCTTTTTCGGGCTTTTCATCCATAATTTCCACAAACCGCGCAAAACCCGAAGCACCGTTTTGAAACTGCTCCATAAAGCCAATTAAGGTGGTTACAGGGTTTATGAAAACGTTTACCGAAACAATAAAGGTGGTGTAATCGCCAAAAGAAATTTCGCCAAGGTGTAAAAATATACCGCCGGCAATAATTATTAAAACATTAAACACATCGGTAATAAAGCGCGAAGAGGAATGGAAAAGTCCCATAGCGTGGTATGCTTTTTTACACGAATCAACAAAAAGGCGGTTGTTTTTATCAAACTTTTCATACTCTTTTTGACTTTGGTTAAACGCCTTTGTAACACGAATACCGGTAATACTGCTTTCGGTGGCGGCATTTATGCCTGCCGTTGTAACCCTGCGTTCTTTAAAAGCGGCGCGCATTCTTTTTCTAAAAAAAGAAGACACAAATAAAAGAACAGGCACACACGAAAAAATTATAAGTGTTAGCGGAATATTTATTGTCCAAAGGTAAACAAAAGAAATTACAATGGTAATGGTGCAAATAATAATGTTTTCTGGGCCGTGGTGGGCAAGTTCTGCAACATCAAAAAGGTCGTTTGTAATGCGTGAAAGAATTTGGCCGGTTTCGTTTTTATCATAAAAAGAATAAGGCAGTTTTTGCAAATGCAAAAACATATCGCGGCGCATTTGCGCTTGCATAAGTGTACCAATTTTGTGGCCGTAATACTGCACAAAGTACATTAAAAACATTCTAATTATGTAAAGAACTAAAACAAAAACGCCCAAAAACACAATTTCTTTAATTTTTTCATCGGTTAGCGTAACCGCCTTTTCAAAGGTATTAAGCATTTTGTTTGTAACAATTGGGTAAACTGTTGCAATTAAAGAAATAATTAGTGCCGCCAGCATATCTAAAAAGAACATAAAACTGTGCGGCTTATAATATTTTAAAAACCGTTTAAGCATAATTTTTCCTCCGTAGGTGTATATTTTAACATAAAAACACACCAAAATCAATAATTGCCAAAATAAAAAAAGTGGTGTATAATACTTTTGGGAGTGATATTTTTGCTTAGAAATATAGATTTAATAAGAGATTTTAAAGAAAACATTTTCGACCTTGTTGGCAAAGAATCAATGCTTATAACCGCAGGCGGAACCGAAAACTGTAACACCATGACTGCCTCTTGGGGCTTTATGGGCGAAATGTGGGGTGCGCCTTGCGTTAGCGTTGTGGTAAGGCCGCAAAGGTATACAAACGAATTTTTAAAAGAAAACGAGTTTTTTACCCTTTGCTTTTTTGGAAAAGATGACCGCGCAAAAGAAATTTACAAACTTTGCGGTACTGCTTCGGGCAGGGATATAAATAAAATAGAACAACTTGGTTTAACCGTTTGCGGTAATGAAAAAGTTTCATATTTCAGCGAGGCCAGAATGGTAATTGTTTGCAAAAAACTTTACTGCGCACAACTTAAAGAAGAAAATTTTGTATTACCCGAAACCGCACAAAAGTTTTACCCGCAAAAAGATTACCATTACCAATATATTGGAAGTATTGAACGAGTTTATGTAAAGGAAAACGATAAAGAATAAAAAAGAAGTCCTTTGAGGCACACTCCGTAAGGAAGTGTGCCTCAGTTATATTCGCCTGACGGCGAGTGATATTGCTTCGCAGTGATATACGGCTATGCCGTGTGATATTCGGCTACGCCGAGTTTTGTGGCGAATATAATATCACAAAAGCCGTAGGCTTTTATATCACTTTTGCTGTAAGGCAAAAATATCACTGCAAACTTTTAGTTTGCAATATCACTGTACCTGCCGAATAAGATATTCTTTATTTTCGGCAAGTATTTACTCTCCTTAAAGTATGTAACCCACTATGACACTTTCAAAAAC
>JAZOOT010000003.1:0-12747 GCA_045655165.1 Acutalibacteraceae bacterium | reverse complement strand
AAATAAAAACTTTATTAAACAAATATATAAAAGAAGATAATTTCATAAATCTTTACATTTTAAAAAGAAAAAACAATGAAACCATAACCAAATAAAATTTGTAATATAACGTATTTTTAAAAAAGTAAACACTATATTATTATATAAATTTGGCATAAAAAGAGCTATATAAGCCCAAAAGTCATACAAGGTACTGTTTAGCCCTTCCCTTAATTATACAAAACATTGATTTTGTATAATTAGCGATATAGTTTTTTGGGGTTATTCTCTTTTGAGTAAAAAAAGAAAGCCATTTTGACTTTCTTTTTTTAATACAATTATTCAGCAACGTTTGTTTTTTTATACATTTCAAGATTTGCAGCAGATAAATATTTAAGTTCGCTTGTATACTTAATTGAATTTAACAAATTAGGAATTAGTGTATCTAATTCATTTTTCTTATACTTATAATTTGTGCTTGCAAATTCAGAACCTAAACCGGTTTTAGAATCAAGTGCAATATAAATGTACTTATCCCCTCTTTTATAGTAATAAACCCAAAAGCGTTCATCAAAAGTGCAAACGTACTGACTGCCTTTATAAATATAGTTGTTTTCGCAATATTCTAAAAAAGCTGCATCGTCAAAAGTTAATTCAAACATAATATATATCTCCTTAACAAAAAATCTATAATAAAATACTAACAAAGTTATACTGTATTGTCAAGAAAATATTCAGCCACAATTTCACCGTCAAAAGATTTTAGCGTAAATTTGCCATTTTCAAAAACAGCATATCCGTTTTTTGTGTTTTCTTTTGGAATTGAAACTGAGCCGGGATTTATATAAATTACACCATCGGGCAATTTTTTTACACCGCTTATGTGGGTATGGCCGCATAGCAAAACATCCCCTGCCCTTAAATTTGGCACATTTTCAAGCCCGTAAATATGGCCGTGTGTAGCAAAAATAGAATAATTATCGTTATAAAAAACACTATAATCGCTCAAAATCGGAAAATTAAGAACCATTTGGTCAACTTCGCTGTCACAATTACCTTTTACAGAAGTAATAATTGAAGCGTGTTCATTAAGCAATTCTATAACTTCTTTAGGGTTATATTCTTTTGGTAAACTATTGCGTGGACCATGATAAAGAATATCTCCCAAAAGTAAAATTCTATCGCATTTTTCTTTCTCAAACGCACTAATCATTTCTTTGGCAAAAAAAGCCGAACCGTGAATATCTGAAGCAATAAAAAGTTTCATAAAGTACCTCTTTTATAAAGAATCTGCAATTTTAAATATAAGTTTTTCGGTTTTTTCCCAGCCCAAACAAGGGTCAGTTATAGATTTTCCGTATATTCCCTCGCCAATTTTTTGACAACCGTCTTCAAGGTAACTTTCAATCATTAACCCTTTAACAAGCGATTTTATATGTTGGTTGTGTGCCATACTGTAAAGAACATCGGCTGCAATTCTGGGTTGTTCGGCAAACTGTTTGTTAGAATTGGCGTGATTAGTATCTATTATAACCGCTTTGTTTTCAATTCCGCACTCATTAAAAGTTTCAAAAAGCTGATTTAAGGTTTCATAATGGTAATTTGATACGTTTCTGCCGCTTAAATCGGTGTAACCGCGTAAAATTGCGTGTGCTAAAGGGTTTCCTTTGCTTTCAACTTCCCAGCCCCTGTAAATAAATGTATGGCTTGTTCTTGCTGCTAAAATAGCATTCATCATAACGCTTATGTCGCCGCTTGTAGGGTTTTTCATACCAACAGGTAAATTAAGTCCGCTTGCGGTTAAACGGTGTTGTTGATTTTCAACTGAACGCGCACCAATAGCAACATAAGATAATAAATCGGATAAATAACGGTGGTTATCTGGATAAAGCATTTCATCTGCGCAAGAAAAACCGTAATCATTTAATGCTTTCATATGAAGATTTCTAATTGCAATAATACCCTCTAACATATTTGGCTTATTTTCAGGTGTTGGCTGATGTAGCATACCTTTATAACCTGCGCCGGTAGTGCGGGGTTTGTTTGTATAAATTCTTGGTATGATTATAAGTTTATCTTTTGTTTGTTCGTCAACTCTTTTAAGTTTTTCAAGGTATTCAAGAACACTTTCTTGATAATCGGCCGAACAAGGTCCAATAATTAAAATAAATTTATCAGATTTCCCCAAAAAAACATTTTTTATTTCTTCATCGCGCTGTTTTTTAATTTCTAAAGCAGCATCAGATATAGGAAATTTTCTTTTAACCTGTTTTGGTATGGGCAATTTGCCCTTAAATTCTAAATTCATAAATCCACCTCGTTATTTATCAAAAAGAATACGTCTTTTGGTAGAAATACGCATCATTTCACGCATTTCTTCCCTGTTTTCCTGCTTTAAATGTTGGTATAACTTATCAAATTCCACTTTAAATTTTTCCATTTCATTTAAAAGGATATCCTTATTAAGCAAAAATAATTCTGACCACATTTCATCGTTAATTTTAGCAATTCTTGTTAAATCGCGGAAAGAGTCACCCGTATATTTTTCCAGCCCTTCTTCATTATTGGCACACATTAACGAAACGGCAATACAGTGAGTAAGCTGTGACAAAAAGCCAATCATTCTATCGTGTTCTTCAACGGTTAATACCGAAACGTTTTTAAAACCAAGTTCTGCACCTAAAAATTTACATAATTCGGTTGCTTCTTTTGTGTTTTTTTCGGTTGGAACAACAATGTAGTTTGCTTCTTTAAAAATAGAATCATCGCTGTTTTCAACGCCTGAATATTCACGCCCTGCCATTGGGTGAGCCGAAATAAATTCAACATTATCACCTAAAACATTTTGAATTTCGGTAACAATCTTCCCTTTTACACCTGTTACATCGGTAATAATTGTTCCTTTTTTAATAAAATTCTTATACTTTTTAACCCAGTCTAGAAAAATGTTTGGGTAAAGAGCAAAAATAATTAAATCCGCATTATAAATTAAGTCCGGCTCAACTTTTGTTGTGCCGTATGAAATTATTTTTTCTTTTAAAGCAAAATCAATTGAAGACTGGTCTTTTGTTATTGATGATACATTGTAACCTTTTTTAGTTAGTGCCCTTGCATAAGAACCGCCAAGCAAACCAAGACCAATTATTAAAATTTTACTTTCCTTTGTAAGTTTCAAATTAAACAACCTCTATGCCAAGTTTTTTTATATCGTTAAAAAATTCGGGGTAACTTTTGTTGACCGCCTCTGCCCCATTAATTACGCCACCAAAAACGCTTAATAAAACGCTTAAAGACATTGCAATTCTATGGTCATTGTGCGAATTTAATACTAAATTTGGTTTATGTAATTCGCGTTTTACAACAGTAACTGAATTTTCTTTACAAATAAGTTCTGCACCAAATTTTTGCAGTTCTTCTTTCATTGCAAAAACGCGGTCGCTTTCCTTTATGCGAAGCCGTGCGGTATCGGTAAATTCAGCACCGTTTAAATATGCTGCAGCTGTAAATAATATTGGCCCTAAATCAGGACAGTCTTTTAAAGAAATTGTAGTAAAACCGCTTTTTAACTGTTTAAAATATTCTTTATAAACTTTATCGCCTTGAAGTGAATTTTTTTTAAGGCCATCAACCGTAACAGTATCACCAAAAAGATTAAATGCATCTAAAAAAGCGGCATTTGAATAATCACCTTCAACTGTATATTTACAATTTTTGTATTTTTGATTACCTTTAACAAAAATTTTATTGTTTTCAAATACAATATCAATGCCGAAATCTTTTAACACATTTATAGTTATGTAAATATACGGCAAACTTTGTGTTTCGCCAATAAGATTTATTACACTGTCACCGTTTAAAAGGGGTAAAGCAAACAAAAGACCGCTAATAAATTGACTGCTTATATCGGATTTAATTTTAAATTCACCAGGTGAAAGTTTTCCGTTAACTGTTACTTCGTTGTTTGTTTTTTCAAAAAATATTTTTTGCTCTTTGCAAATATTTTCATAAACATCAAGCGGTCTTTCAAACAACCTGTCAGAACCGCTTAATTTAATTTCTTGGCCAAAAAGAAGACTAATTGGAACAAAAAAACGCAAAGTGCTTCCGCTTTCATTACAAAAAAGTTTAGAACCTGTGACCTTATTAAAATCAATACCTTTTACCTTTATTGTATCTTCATTTATTTGTTCAATTTGCGCCCCTAAACATTTAATACATTCAATTGTGGCAAGAATATCGTTTGAAAAAGCAAGGCCGCAAACTATACTTTCTTCACTTAAAGCAGCGCAAATTAAAGCCCTGTGTGAAACACTTTTAGAAGCAGGTGCTAAAATTTTTCCGTTTGCTTTGCTTGGTAAAATTTTTACCGTCATTCGCCGTATTTCTCCTTTAAATAATCAAGTGCCATAATATAACCGTTAATACCAAAACCGCAAATTGTCTTTTCGCAAAAATATCTAACGTAACTAATTTGGCGGAACTCTTCCCTTTTTGAAACATCGGAAATATGTACTTCAACCGCAGGAATGTTTACCGCTTTTAATGCATCTAATAAAGCAATACTTGTGTGAGTATAAGCACCAGGATTTATAACAATTCCATCAAAAATTTTATATGCATGTTGAATTTTATCAACCAAATCGCCTTCGTGATTGGATTGATAAGTTTCAATTTTTACATTGTTTTCTTTAGCATAATTTTCAATATTTTTAATAAGTTGATTATAATTTTCACTGCCGTAAATATTTGGCTCGCGTATGCCAAGCATATTTATATTTGGACCGTTAATTACCAAAATTTTCATTTATAATCTCCTTCAATTCACTAAAAGTATTATCACTTTTCAAAACATAATCTGCATATTTTTCATAAAGCGGGTGGCGAAACGCATACAAAGCGGTTAAATCTTTTTTATTTGAAGATAACGGTCTTGAATTTGTGCAAATAAGTTTTTCAAGTTCTCTGTCAATAAAATAAATTTTACCATTTTTCTTTAAATACCTCATATTATCAGAGTTTAAAACAACACCGCCACCGGTTGAAATAACAACACCCGATAATTTAGATAAATTTTTAATTACAGCACATTCTTTTTTGCGGAAAGCACTTTCACCAAACTGGTTGAAAATCTCTTTAATCTTTAAATTTTCAGCGTTTTCAATAACAGCATCGCTATCAAAAAATTCTCGGCCTAAATATTCGGCAATTTTCTTGCCGTTTGTACTCTTACCGCAAGCCGGCATACCAATTAGAACTATGTTTTGTTTGTTGTTAAGTATTTTTTTATAAACTTTTTTTATTTTTTCGGTTTCAATTTTTATGTCAACAAACTTTTCGGCCGCAAAAGCCGCTTGTGCCACCAACATATAAAGTCCGCCAACCGCTTTTGCGCCCTTTGCTTCGGCTTGCTCTAAAAGGTCGGTTTTAATGGGATTATAAACAACGTCAACAACAGCAGAAAGCGAATTAAAATTATCTAAACAAATTGCGCTTCCGTCAATGTTAGGATACATTCCGCAGGGCGTTGTGTTTATAACAATATTGGCGTCAGTATGCTTTTTATAAACTTCATCATAAGTTACAAAACCGGTTTTTTCTGTTCTTGAAGCACAAATAATTTCTTTTGCGCCCAAACTTTTAGCAACTGCTTTTGCAGTTTTGCTGGTTCCACCACTGCCTAAAATTAAAACTTTCTTTAATTTAATGCCAATGTTGTTTACAGTAATAAGCGATTTAAGACCTAAAAAATCGGTGTTATAGCCGTAAAGTTTTCCGCTTTTATTAACAATGGTATTTACTGCGCCAATATTTTTTGCGCTTTCATCAATAAAATCTAAATACTTTATTACCGTTTCTTTATAAGGTATTGTTACATTTACCGCTTTAAAATTTTTGTTAGTAAAAAATTCGTTAATATCTTGCGGTGCAATTTCACACAGTTCATAGTTGTAATCACAAAAGCAAGCGTGAATTTCTTTAGAGAAACTGTGTTTTAAATGTTCACCAATACAACCGTATTCCAAAATAATCACCTAATAACTTAAAATTATGCCAAATAATCGGTACCAAAACGTGTAGCCAACAAATCGCAAATTGTAAGTGCGGTAATACACTTAACAACAATTGCTGCTCTGTGAACAATGCAGGGGTCGTGTCGACCGTTAATTTCAATTTCACAGTTATTTTTGTTTTCATAATTTACAGTGTTTTGTTTTTTAGAAATAGACGGCGTTGGTTTAACTGCACAAGAAAAAACAATTGGCATACCGTTAGTAATGCCGCCGTTTATACCGCCGTTGTTATTTGTTCTTGTAAAAATTTCACCGTCTTGTTCAAAAAACTCATCATTTGCGGCACTGCCCTGCATTTTAGCAAAATCAAAACCGCAGCCAAAAGAAACTCCCTTTATACCGGGAACAGAAAATAACGCGTGTGAAAGTTTGCTTTCAACAGAATCAAACCATGGTTCCCCTACTCCGCATGGCATACCAATAACAACAGTTTCCAAAACACCGCCAATGCTATCGCCGTTTTGTTTTGCTTTCATAATTTCTTGTTGCATTTTTTCTTTTGCAACATTATTTAAAACAGGAAAATTCATGCTTGCAAGAGCATTTATATCTTCGCTAATATTATTAAAATTCCTATCGTTTATTTCCGCAATTGAACTAATATGAGTACCAATTTCAATACCCTTTTTCTTAAGAGCATTTAAACAAATAGCACCTGCAGCAACAATTGGAGCAGTAATTCTTCCGCTAAAATGTCCGCCGCCTCTGCGGTCTTCGTAACCGTGATATTTGCAAAAAGCAGTATAATCGGCATGTCCCGGTCTTGCAATTCCGTCAAGCGAAGTATAATCTTTGCTTTTTGTTTCAGAATTATTTATTACAATACAAATAGGAGTACCGGTAGTTTTGCCGTTATACACACCCGAAAGTATTGAAAAATTATCAGGTTCGCGTCTTGCGGTAGAGTTGGCATCTTGAGGACGGCGCAGAGAAAGCATATTTTCAATTTCAGCGTTATCAACAACAATGCCCGGTGCAAGACCGTCAATAATAATTCCAATAGCTTCGCCGTGGCTTTCGCCAAACAGTGTATAAATAATGCTATCGCCAAAACTGTTTTTCATATACCGTATTCCTCCTTAATTATTTTCATAATTTCTTCAATTGTAAGTTCTTTAATTTGGTAACTGCCAATTTCATTAACAAAAATTTCGCTAATTAAATTTCCCGAAGATTTCTTGTCGTGTTTAATAGCGTTTCTCATTTTAATTTTGCTTGATTTAATGTTTGTTGGCAAATTAAGTTTTTCCAAAACCGGTTTTAAGCGGAATTTCACATTTTCAGAACATGTAGCCATCATACCGGCAGCAACACATTCACCGTGAAAATTCTCTAACCCTGCGCTATATTCAAAGGCGTGTCCAATTGTATGTCCAAAGTTTAAAATTTTCCGCAAACCTTTTTCGGTTTCATCTTCTTCAACAACTGATTTCTTTACATTTAAGGACCTATAAATAATTTCGTCAATAACATCTTCGGCGTTATTTTCTTCTATTAATTCAAACAATTTCTTGTCAGATGTTAAAGCCATTTTAACAGATTCAGCCAAACCGGCAGAAAATTGCCTTTTATCAAGGGTTTTTAGCACATTAGGGTCAATAATAACCATTTTGGGCTGATAGAAAGAGCCGATTATATTTTTATATCCTAAAAAGTCAACTGCAACTTTTCCGCCAATTGAAGAATCAACCTGAGAAAGCAAAGTGGTTGGAATATTGTAAAAATCAAGTCCTCGCATATATGTAGCAGCAATAAAACCTGCCAAGTCACCAATAACACCGCCGCCAACAGCAACGACACAGTCCTTGCGGTCAAAACCATTTTCAACCATAAATTTAAGAACTTTTTTGTAACTGTTAAAGTTTTTTGTTTTTTCACCCATTGGTAAAACAAAAACAAATGGATTTTTACAGTTGTTTGCAACCGTATTGCTGTATTGTTCAGGCACACCGTCATCGGTTAATATTAAAACTTTTCTATTTTTAAAAGCAATGTATTCGTCGGTTTTACTAATTGCACCGCGTTCTAACACAATGTTATAACCGCCAACAGTTGTTTTAACAGGAATAATCATTTATTCTTCCCCTATCAGTTTTTTTCAAAAGAACCCACAACTTTTACAAAGTTACAGGTTTTATTAAGTTCATTTAGCATATTTTTGCCGTCACTTGCAAAAATATTGCCTTCGCCTTCAACATAAAAATAATAACTCCAAATTAAATCTTTAGCAGGTCTGCTTTTTAAAGCACGTAGGTTAAAACCGTTATCTCCAATAACAGACAATGCGTTTTTTAGACTACCGCTTTCATTTTTAACAGTAAAAAACATTATAAATTCGTTATCGTTTTTATGCTGTGCTTTTAGTGTCTTAGAAAAAACAGCAAAACGGGTGGTATTGGTTGTGTCATCGTTTATTCCGCTTTGCAAAATTTCTAGCCCGTATTCTTCGGCAGCATCTTGACTTGCAATTGCGGCCAAATCGGTGCGATTACTATTTGCAACGGTTTTTGCAGCAACCGCAGTATTTTCACACTCAATAAAATTAAGTTTGTGTTCGTTAATAAACACACTGCACTGGCCAAACGCTTGAGGGTGACTTATAACCTCTTTAATGTCTGAAACACTTGTGCCTTTTTTTGCTAATAAGCATTGTTTAATAGAAAAATCGTATATACCGTTAATATATAATGAGCCGAAAAACGCTAAATCCATTACTTGACCAACGTCACCGTTATAACTGTTTTCAAGCGGTAACATAACACAATCGCACTCACCATTTTCTACACTTTCATACGCCTCTTTAAAACTGGAATAACCAACGGTAACTGTATTCGGAAAAATCTTTTTAGCGGCAAGTTCAGCAAATGCGCCTTTTACACCGCTAAAAGCAACGCGCATACCTTCGTTAATTCTTGTTTGATATTTTTTAGAAATATCCATATTACTTTTAAGAAAATCAACGTAAAAAGGTCTTAAGTTTTCATCGGTTATATATTTAGAATTTTTCTCAATTAAAAATTCTTCCCTTTTTGCGTCAAGAATTGGCAACCCATTTTCTTTTTTATAAGCGGCAACTATTTCAGCAACTTTCATTCTTTCGTAAAAAAGGTCTGCCATTTTTTTATCTATTTCACAAATTTTTTCACGCGCCGAATTTATATTATTCATAATTCTAACCTCTATAATATTTATAAAGTTTTTTAAATGCACTTACACTGTTTTTTGCAGTTTCTTCACTAACACACAATGCAATTCTAACATAATTTTTAATGCCGAAGTCATCGCTTGGAACAATAATTAGTTCAAAATCTTTTGCCTTTTGGGCAAATGAATAAGCGTCATTATCTAAAGATTCAACCATCATATAAAATGCACCAGACGGTAAAACAACATTATATCCAATATCACAAAGTGCTTTATATAAAAGGTTACGGTTTCGTTCATAAACCGTAATATCGCTTGTTTTACCCAAACATTTCGCAATCGTTTTTTGCATTAAACTTGGAGCACAAACAAAACCAAGTGACCTTCCTGCACCACAAATTGCAGCAAAAATATCTTTTGCATTATCAGCATCACATGAAACTTCAATATACCCTATTCTTTCACCAGGAAGTGAAAGTGATTTGCTGAAAGAATAACATGTTAATGTGTTTTGATAATAACAAAACGGATAAGGCACCGAAATGTTATCAAAAACAAGTTCACGGTACGGTTCATCACTAATTAAATAAATTTGCTTTTCGTACTTTAGTTGCATTTTATAAAGCAAATCTGAAAGTTTTGTAATGTCTTCTTTTGAATACACGACACCGCTTGGGTTATTGGGAGAATTAATAATTATTGCTGATGTGTTTTCATTAAAGCACTCTTCCAAATTTTTAAAATCAATAGAAAAATCATTTAAGTTTGGTTTGCAAACAACCATTTTTGCACCGCAATTTTCAATAAATACTTTATATTCAGGAAAATACGGAGCCATAACAATAACTTCATCGTTTTGGTTTGTAACTGCAGAAAGTGAAATAGTTAAACTTGCAGCTGCACCGCAAGTCATATAAATTAAATTGGCGCTGGATTTTTTACCGCTTTTGTTTGTAATAAACTGTGCAATTTTTTCTCTTACAGCAAAATCACCTGCAGCCGAAGTATATCCGTGAAGAGAAATGGCTGAAGTAGTGTTAAGCAAAGTTATAATGCTATCTTCAACAATTTTTGGCGGAGCTACGCTTGGGTTTCCCAAACTAAAATCAAACACATTTTCTTCACCAATTTCTTTTTTTCTTTTATTAGCAAACTCAAACAATTCGCGAATAACCGAACTTTTTTTGCCTAAATTTTCATATTTTTTGTTTATCATAAATTACCGCCTTCAAATAAAAAGCCGCAATCATTATGCTAAAAAAAATAAGCATGCAGATTGCGGGCTATGTATAAATATTTAAGCAATTAAACAACGCTTAAAGAGCATACACAGTCCGAACAAATATAGTAATAAAATCGAAAAACTTTATCAAACATAAGTATACTCCTTCTTAAAAAATTTTTATATATTATATACCTTTTAATTTAATATGTCAAGCACGAACAACACCAAATCCGTCAAAAATAGGGGTAAATTCTTTGCCGTGTGAATTAAAGTCTTGGATATATGCATTTTGTATTCCTGAATTCAAAAAGTAATCCACCACTTTGTTGTATTCGCGTTTTGTAATTGTGCGGTTTATTTCTTTAAAACTTTTAGCGTTAAAGCACGGAGTGTATTGCGCCATTAAACTAAAATACGCGTTCGGTGTATTACTTTTTACCCAATCAATAATACTAATTGCATCATTTGTTGAAAGTGGTAAAATCATATGCCTTATAATAACACCGCTTTGCATAACACCATTTTTAAATACCGCAACTGGTTTTTGTTTGTAAGCTGATTTAATAAATTCAGTTGCAACATTAAAATAATTGTTTGCAAAGGAATATTTTTCTGATTTTTTATTGTCAAAATATTTAAAATCAAGCAAGTAAACATCAAAAATATTTTCTTTAATAATGTTAATATCATCGTATGAACTGCTGTTATAAACAAGCGGAATATTTGGTGTATATATTTTTAATGCTTCTTTAATAGCGTGAATGTAATGTGTTGGAGTAACAAAATTTATATTGTGTGCACCACTTTGTTCAAGTTCTTTAAAAATTTCAGCCAAACGTTCAACCGTAACAATATAACCAAAATTATCATTGCTAATATCAAAGTTTTGACAGTAAACACATTTTAAATTACAACCGCTGAAAAAAATAGTGCCCGACCCGTTTTCACCGCTAATGCATGGTTCTTCGCCAAAATGAATACCTGCACGCGCAATTTTTGGCAATTGCGGCATTTTGCAGTAACCGTAATTTTCTCTGCTATTAAAGTTTGCGTTACATTTCCTTGGACACTGATTGCAATTTATCGGTTTCATTTTTTCCTTTCTCAACAGGTTTTGCGTCAATAACACGCTTTTTAACAATTAAATTATCATATGTCTTTTTAAAAGACACTCTTCCAATAAACATTTTTTTGCAATTTACACAACGAAAATTAGCAGAAAACCAACCGTTTCTATATTTCCAGCCAGTTAAACACTTGGCAGTTTTTTTACAATTTTCACAATTAAAAATTAAATCTTCGGGTTTAATTAAATCATCATGAATATTTGTTAGCGTATATGATTTAAAGGTTAAACGCTCAAAAAATTCGGGCTTAGTTGTGTCCTTAATATACGGAATAACGCTATCCTTTGTATAAAATCGTTTTAATAGGGCAACTGAAAGTAAACTATCATCTTTTGCGGTATGTAAATCAAGGCCATCAGCCGAAATTTTAAGCATTTGGGCGGCATGTAAAAGTGAAATTTGAGATTTAATTTCAAATCCAAGTTCACGCATTTTATTCTGCACAAAACTTTGTAAGTCCATATACTTGCCGTAACGCAATTTAACACCTTTTGGGAAAACAAATTTTGTGTTATCAATAAGGGTATACAAATCGGAAGTGCTCCAAGTCATCATAAGATAATCTTTGGGAGCAAATTTGTTGTATTTACTAATAGCTTCTGAAACCGAAACACCGTCAGCCATAATTTCAGCGGTAATTCCTGTTAATTCAACAAAGCGTTTCGTTAACTTTTTGCTAATAGCCGATTTAATAACAACTTCAAATGTGTCAACAATATTAAGTTTTTCATCTAAACGGACAGCGCCAATTTGAATAATTTGATTTACAAAACGGTGGTGCTTTTTAGAATACACGCTATCCCATTCTAAATCCAAAACAACAATATCCATTATTTTTTACGAGACTCTGCTTTCATTCGTAATTCTTTGTTAAGAATTGTCTTTCTTAATCTAATAAAGTTTGGTGTGATTTCAACCAATTCATCGTTTTTAATAAATTCAAGTGATTGTTCCAAACTCATAATTGATGGCGGTACTAACCTTAATGCATCGTCAGAACCTGCGGCACGAGTATTTGTAAGTTGTTTTTTCTTGCACACATTACATACAATATCTTCGTTTTTTGGATTCTCACCAACAATCATACCTTCATAAACGCTGACGCCTGGGCCAATAAACAAGCGACCTCTGCTTTGAGTATTAAAAAGACCGTATCCGGTGGTTTCGCCGTCTTCATGAACAACAATAGAGCCGGTGTTTC
>JAZOOT010000002.1:0-25767 GCA_045655165.1 Acutalibacteraceae bacterium | reverse complement strand
AAAAAAATGGAGCGGGTGATGGGAATCGAACCCACACAGCCAGCTTGGAAGGCTGGAATTCTAGCCATTGAACTACACCCGCGTCTTTTGGACGACAATTATAATACCACAACTGCCGTCCTTAGTCAAGTAAAATTTTAAATATTAACCATTATTTTACTAACAGTTTATTGTCCTTTACACTAATGGTTACTTCGCTGAAAGTAGCGCCGTTACCCTCAATAATTTTATCTACAATCTTATCTTCAATTTCACGGCGAATAACAGTGCGAAGTTCCCTTGCGCCCGATTTTTTGCCCTCACAAATTTCACCCAAGAAATCGCAAACTTGTTTATTATATTTAAGGGCAATACCTTTATAAGAAAGCGCTTCTTTAGTTTCGCTTAACATTAAATCGGCTATTTGTGAAAGCGATTTTTTATCAAGCGGTTTGAAAACAACTATTTCATCTACACGCGCTAAAAATTCGGGACGCAAAAACTCTTTTAACGCCTTAATTGCTTTATCGGCCGATTCATCGGCATTGGATTTTTCAAATCCAAGCAAATTGTTTTGCAAATTACTGCCCGCATTAGAGGTCATAACAATTATGGTGTTTTCAAAGTTTACGTTTCTTCCCTGTGCATCGGTAACTCTGCCGTCGTCAAGAATTTGCAATAAGATATTTAAAACGTCGGGGTGAGCTTTTTCGATTTCATCAAACAAAACAACCGAATAGGGTTTTCTGCGCACTTTTTCGGTAAGTTGACCCGCCTCATCATAACCAACATACCCCGGAGGCGCACCAATAAGGCGAGAAACGGAATGTTTTTCCATAAATTCAGACATATCAAGGCGAATCATGGTTTCGGGGGTATCAAACAGTTGAGCCGAGAGCACCTTAACAAGTTCGGTTTTACCAACACCTGTGGGACCGACAAAGATGAAAGAAGCAGGGCGTTTTTTTGCGCTCATTTGAATTCGCGAACGGCGAACAGCCGAAACAACTGCATCTACCGCTTTATCTTGCCCAATAATTCGCTTTTTAAGTTCATCTTTTAAATCAACAAGTTTTTTAATATCGTTTTCTTGCACTTTTGTTGCAGGAATACCTGTCCATAGTTCAATAACCTTTGCGACATCCATTTCACTAACAACGTTATCGGAAGCAGGAACATAAAGTTCATTTGCCTGTTTCTTTAACTTTTCAAGTTCCGCTTTTATCAAAGCAAGTTTTTCGTAATCAATGCTTTCAAGGTTTGATTCAAGCTTTTCAATTTCAATTTGAGAATCGGCAATTTTTTTATTAACAATATAAAGTTGGTCAATTGCCGTGTTTGCAAGACTTGAACAAGCGCACGCCTCGTCAAGCAAATCTATTGCTTTATCGGGCAAGAACCTATCGTTTACATAACGTTCTGATAGACGGACAATTTTTGAAATAATTGAATCAGGAATTGTAACATTATGGTAACCCTCGTAATATTTTTTAACCCCAAGCAATACTCTTTCGGTTTCTAAAAGCGACGGTTCTTCAATAATAACTGGTTGAAAACGGCGTTCAAGTGCCGCATCTTTTTCAATATATTTACGGTATTCTTTAAAGGTTGTTGCGCCAATAACCTGAATTTCACCGCGAGAAAGTGCCGGTTTTAAAATATTTGCGGCATTCATTGAACCCTCGCTTGAGTCGCCCGCGCCCACAAGATTATGAATTTCATCAATAAACAAAATTATATTCCCTGCGGTTTTAATTTCCTTTATAAGACCTTTTACACGGCTTTCAAACTGACCTCGGAATTGTGTACCCGCAACAAGGCCTGTTAAATCAAGCAAATAAATTTCTTTGTCAAGAAGTCGCGCCGGAACATTGCCTGCGGCAATTTTTAAAGCAAGTCCTTCGGCAATAGCTGTCTTACCAACTCCGGGCTCACCAATAAGACAAGGGTTATTTTTAGTGCGGCGCGAAAGAATTTGAATTGTGCGATAAAGTTCTTCTTCCCTGCCAATAATTGCATCAAGTTCGCCGTCTTTTGCGCGTTTGGTTAAATTGGTGCAATACTGTTCTAAAAAGCGTTTTTTGCTCTTTTTATCTTCGGCTTTATTATCCTTGGACGTTTCGGTGCCGTTTGCGGTTTCTTCGGCATTTGGTGTACCAAAAATATTATTTAAAAACGGAAACGCAGGTGCAGTACACATTGAAAGTTCATCATCTTCGCCATCTGTTGACATTATATCCATAAACTGCTCACTCATTTGTTCTATATCTTCATCAGATATATTCATTTTTTTAAGCATATCGTCAATGGGTTTTATTCCCGAATTTTTTGCGCAAACAAGGCAGAGCCCCTTTGGGTCACCCGAAGGATTAGCAACATCGGATATAAACACCACGGCGGGTCGTTTGTTGCATTTGTAACACAGTTTCATAAATTTTTCCTTTCCAAACTACTTGAATAAAAATCCTATAATATAATTATAAAAATACGAACTTTTTAAATTTTCTTTTGTGAAAATCAAAAAACCGTTTTCATTAAAATTAAAAATTAAATAAACAACAACACAAAGAATTACGGTAAGCACAATACCGCCCGCGGCGCCAACACAAACACCGCCTAATTGATTTATTAAGCCAACAGGACTTGCTTTAATTATTTTGTTAACCATTCTTGCAAGAACACCCAAAACAATTGAAAGCACTAAAAACAAAACAAGCGTTACAACACTTTGAACCGGTTTCTTTAAAGCAGGCATAACATTGTTTTTCGTAATAGTTTGTGCCGCTTCGCCCGTGTTAACAGTATTGTCAATAGCACTGTCAATATCAAACCCTGTTTTTTCGGCAACGAATGAAAGTATTACATTTGCTTTACTTTTGCCTTCTTCGGCTACGCCGTTAATTTTTTCTTCTACTGCCGAAACAACTGCGGGCTCTATGTACTTTTGGCAAACAAAATTTGAAACCTTTGGCGAAAATGCAAATGACAAGTAAATTGCCAATGCAAAGGTTATAACGGGCAACAAAAGTTTAATAAAACCTTTTTTATAGCCAATAAATGCCGAAATTAAAATAATTAGAGCCAAAACAATATCAATTATAAATTTCATATTATCAACCTTCTATTTAGAAACAAGTTCGCTAATATTAAATGAATAATCGCTTACAGATATGCAACTATCTTTTGCAACAGGGATAATTTTTTTAACAGCAAACGCACATTCACCGCTTTTTAAGGTTTCGCCCTTAAAATTTATGCAAACAATTTCGTTTCCGCTTAAAACAAAAATATTGTTTCTCATTACTCTAAAATCATCAATATTTTTATTAAATGAAAACTCTGAAACAACTTTACCCTTTTGGTTATAAATTTTAACCAAATTGCTTGAAGCGTCTGCTTCTCTTTGTTCACATATAACCGTTTTATTGCCGTAACCGATTACATTTACAATAACGTTTTGCGTTTCGTTTGAAATAATACTATAGTTTTTCCACGAAACAACATCACAACGGTTTTTAGTAATAACACTAAAAGAATTATTAAGTTGTGAATAAAGAGAAACTATAAGTGTGTTATCGTATTCTTTTGTAAACACGGGTTCAGCCGAATCAAATTCAAGCACACGAAGCATTGAAACAAATCGGCCGTCTTTGGCTTTAACACTTGCAACTGCAAGTTTTTTGCCATTTTTAGAAAGTGCAACGGCACTAATTAGTTCATCGGGGCAAAACCATTCATATTCCTTTTTTGCCTTTTTATCATAAACAGTTACCATTGAAGTATAGTTGTCTGATTTTGTGGCAACTGCAAAACTGCCGTTACGTGCAATATCGGCACAGTAAATTTCAAAATTCGTGGAAAACTCATAAAGTTTTTTATATGCGGTATACACCGAAACGCTTGTTGAATTTTGGTCGTACAATAGTGCCCTGCTTTGGCTTGTAACAAATGCCGGTGACGCCATTTTGTGCGAAAAACCAAACATTTTTTTACCGTTTTTTGAATAGCAAGCAAAATTTGTATCGCTTAAACAGTAAAAATAGCGGTTTTTGGCATCTAAATTATATACTTCACTACCTTCAATTTCGGCAGGAAAATTAGAACGCAGTGATACTGCTGCAGTATAGTTTCTAACACCCTCAACAATGCCTGTTGGCGAAAGCAAAGAACACAACAAAAGCGACAATGCCAAAACACCAATTACGGCGGCAGTAATTAAATTTAACTGTTTTAACTTTTTCTTTCTTCCCGAAACAATTTTAAAAGAAGAAACGTATTCTTTTTTTTCGGGCTGTTTTTCTTGTTTTTCGCTACCGCTATGCATTGGAATTGTACGCACTTTTTTAAACAAATCAAAACGGTTGCGTTTTGTTTTTTTATAATTGGGCATCGTTTAATTCTCCAGTATAATAAACCTTATTTAAAATTAAACCTTTTGCAGGCAAAGTGTTACCCGCTAAACTTCGGTCTTTTGAATTTATAATTTCTTCGGCTTGGTCAATATTAAATCTTCCCGTAGCAAAACCAAGCGCAGTACCGGCAATTATTCTAACCATATTATACAAAAAGCCGTTACCAACAATTTTTATTTTAATCAAATTGCCATCACTAATAACATTACACGAATATATAGTTCTTACTGTATCTTCGGTTGAACGTTTTGCCGAAGAAAAACCAACAAAATCGTGTTCACCTACTATTTTATTACAAAATAATTGCATATTATTTTTGTTAATTTCACCGGAATAATGATAAACGTATTTGCTGTTAAAAGGAGAACAAATTAAAGAATTATCAATAGTGTAAATATATTCTTTTGCTTTTGCACTGTATCTGCTGTGAAAATCACTTTCAACCATTTTGCAATCATTCACTCTAATATCTTCGGATAAAACCGAATTAAGACCTTTTACAATGCCTTCACACGGTATTATTTTGCTTAAGTCAAAATGACAGTAAAATTCTCGCGCGTGTACCCCTGCATCGGTACGGCTGCAACCTGTTAAATTTGGTCGAACCAATAAAAGTTTTTCCATAGCATTTTGCAATACGAACTGAACACTTACTGCGTTTTGTTGTACCTGCCACCCGTGATAATTTGTACCATCGTATGCAATTTTCAACAAATATCTTTGCAAAAAACACACCTCTAAAACAAAATGTTTAAAACAATTACTGCGGAAATTAAAATTAAAAGAACAAAAAATGCAATATAATCTTTAACCGACATTTTCATTTGTTTCATTCTTTGCCTGCCAACACCGCCGTTATAGCAACGGCATTCCATTGCTTCGGCAAGTTCGTAAGAACGGCGAACAGACATTACAAAAAGTGGAATGAGTATTGGTATTAATGCTTTTATACGCTGCATAATACTTCCCGATTCTAAATCTGCACCGCGTGAACGCTGTGCATTCATAATTTTGTTAGTTTCTTCAATAAGAATGGGTATAAAACGAAGCGCTATGGTCATCATCATTGCAATAATGTGCACTGCCGAGCCAAGACCAATAAAACGAAGCGGTGAACAAAGGCGCTCAAGTGCTTCGGTTAAATCATTTGGTGTTACGGTATAGGTTAAAATTGAACTAAAAAGAATTAACAAACAAACGCGCAAAGCCATAAATACTGCCTTACTTAAACCGCCTGTTGTAATATGGAATATCCATTTATCAAATATAACTTCTCCGCTTTTTACGTAAAGCGAGTTAATTACCGCCGTAAAAATAATAATTGGCAATATTGCTTTTAGATTTTTTAAATACATTAAAAGCGGTATTCTTGATAGTGCAATAACCAACACTGCAAACGCTAAGCAGGTAAATAATGCGTAAAAATTGCTTGTAAAAAACAACAATACCATCATTACCGCAACTAACATTACAATTTTTGCTCTTGGGTCAATTTTGTGTATTACCGAATTTATTGGAAAATATTGACCGAAAGTAATATCGTTTAGCATTTAGCACCGCCCCCTTTAGCCAAAGAGTTTAAAATGCTTTTTGCTGCCGAATCAACCGTATAACAATTTTCATCAACATCAATTCCCATGCTTTTAAGTTTTAAAAGCACACTTGTTACAAAAGGTACCGCAAGTCCAATGCTTTCTAACAGTTTTGCATTTTTAAACACGTTATCAACCGTGTCTTCCAAAACTTTTTCACCGTCGCTTAGCACCATAATTCTGTCACAAATTAAAGCCATGTCTTCCATACTGTGCGAAACAATAATAACCGTTGCATTGTTTGTTTTTCGGTATTCCATAATGGCATTTAAAACCGCTTCCCTGCCCATTGGGTCAAGCCCAGCAGTTGGTTCATCAAGCACAATAACTTCGGGTTTCATTGCCATTATACCTGCAATTGCAACACGCCTTTTTTCACCGCCCGATAAATCAAAAGGCGATTTTTCAAACAGTTCCGGCTTAATGCCAACCGTTTGGGCGGCGGTTATTGCTTCGTTTTTGGCTTCCTCAGCATTAAGACCTTTGTTTTTAGGGCCAAAAGCAATATCATCTATAACAGTTTCTTCAAACAACTGGTATTCAGGGTACTGAAAAACCAAACCAATTTGGAAACGCACCTTTTTAATTTCTTTTGGATTTTCCCAAATATCTTTACCGTTAAAATAAACGGTACCACCTGTTGGTTTTAAAAGACCGTTAAGCATTTGAAGTAGTGTTGATTTACCCGAACCGGTATGGCCGATTATACCAAAAATTTCGCCTTTGTTAACCGAAAAAGAAACGTTTTTTAAGGCAGCAGTGACAAAAGGAGTATTGGGTGAATATACGTAATTTAATTGTTCTGCTTTTAAAATTTCCATTTTATCACTTCTCTTCTTATTTAAAGATTTTTGAAATTTCCTTTGCGCAGGCATCAACCGAAATTGCCTTAATATCAATATTTATTCCGCTTTTTGACAATTTCTTTGCCAAAAGCGAAGTTTGCGGAATGGTAAGCCCCGCCTCGCTTAATTTTCCGTGCTGCGCAAAAATTTCGGCAGGCACACCGTCCATCACAGTTTTACCATCGTTAAGTACAATAACGCGGTCGGCATTTTCTGCTTCTTCCATAAAATGTGTTATTAAAACAACCGTTATGTTTTGCTCTTTATTAAGCGCATTAAGCGCACTCATAACTTCGCGCCTGCCAGTTGGGTCAAGCATTGCAGTTGGTTCGTCAAGCACAATACATTCAGGCAACATTGAAAGAATAGAGGCAATTGCCACACGTTGTTTTTGGCCGCCCGAAAGTTTATTTGGCGAAGAAAACCTATGTTCATACATACCAACAGTTTTTAAAGCATTATCAACGCGTTCTCTTATTTCCTTTGGCGGTATGCCAAGGTTTTCAGGACCGAAAGCAACATCTTCTTCAACTATTGAAGAAACAATTTGGTTATCGGGGTTTTGAAAAACAAGCCCAACCGTTCTTTTAATTTCAATTTCTTTTTCTTCGTTTAAAGTTGAAACTCCGTTTACCAAAACCTCTCCGCTTGTTGGTTTATACAAACCATTCATAAGTTTTACAAGCGTTGATTTTCCCGAACCGTTATGGCCTAAAATTACAGTAAACGAGCCCTTTTTAATATTAAGATTTATGTCTTTTAAAACAAAATCTTCTTCATCACTAAATTTGTACGAAACGTTTTTTAATTTAATAATATTATCCACAAATTACCACCAAAACAAATTTATTTGTGCCAAACTGTTGTGTTACCGCAAGGAAGAAATGTATCACAGTCGGTTATTTTTACACCAATTTCATCGGTTTTAACCTCACCCGTGCGGTTTTTAACAACAACACTTTTAACCAAATAATTTAAAATTGTGGGCGAAAAACCGCCTGTGTAGGAATTTAAAATAAAGAATTCAGCATCATCTGATAGAATTTGACTGCAAGCGGTTAAAAGTTCGTTTATCTGCTGTTCAAGTTTCCAAACTTCGCCGCCGGGACCTCTGCCGTAAGACGGTGGGTCCATAATAATACCGTCGTATTTATTTCCGCGCCTAATTTCGCGGTAAACAAACTTTAAGCAGTCGTCAACAAGCCACCTAACCTTTAAATCAGCAATATCGCTTGCAACAGCATTTTCTTTTGCCCAAGCAACCATTCCCTTTGAAGCATCAACGTGGGTTACTTCTGCCCCCGCCTTTAAGGCGGCCAAGGTTGCACCGCCTGTATAAGCAAATAAATTAAGCACTTTAAGTGGGCGCTTTGCCTCTTTAACAAAACTGTCTATCATTTTCCAGTTTACTGCTTGTTCAGGGAAAAGGCCGGTATGTTTAAAGCCCATTGGTTTAAGACGGAATGTTAATTCATTAAATTCAACACTCCAAACGTCGGGCACTTTTTTTAAGGTTTCCCAATAACCCCCGCCCGAAGTTGAGCGATGATAAACCGCGTGGGCGTTATTCCAAAGTTTATTAACTTTTTCGTGATGCCAAACAACCTGTGGGTCGGGTCTTATTAAAATAATGTTTCCCCATCTTTCAAGTTTTTCACCGTCTGTAGCATCAATTAGTTCATAATCGGTGAAATCAAGAGTATATCTCATTTTGTTTTTCCTTATTCTTGGTTAAATTTAATGCCTAAATGGTCGTAGGCAAGTTTAGTTACACATCTGCCCCTTGCGGTTCTGTTTAAAAAGCCGATTTGCATTAAATATGGCTCGTAAACATCTTCAATGGTAATACTTTCTTCACCAACAGCCGCCGCCAATGTTTCAAGACCAACGGGTCCGCCGCCGTAATTGTTTATAATTACGTGGAGCATATATCTATCGAATTCATCAAGCCCAAGTTCATCAATTTCAAAACAAGCAAGTGCGCGTTTTGCGACACTTTTTGTAATAAATGAATCAAACTCAACTTCCGCAACATCGCGAACACGGCGCAAAAGGCGGTTTGCAATACGCGGAGTACCTCGTGAGCGTGAAGCAATTTCCAAAGCACCCTCTTCATCAATACCTACACCCAAAATACCCGCCGACCTTTTTACAATTTCGGCAAGTTGTTGTGGTGTATACATTTCAAGGCGCAATAAAACGCCAAATCTGTCGCGCAAAGGTGCAGAAAGCTGTCCGCTTCGGGTGGTTGCGCCAACCAAAGTAAAGTGTGGTAAATCTAACCTAATTGACCTTGCAGACGGGCCTTTGCCAATAATAATATCCACCGCAAAATCTTCCATAGCAGGATATAAAATTTCTTCAACATTTCTTGGCAAACGGTGAATTTCATCTATAAACAATACATCGCCTTGGTTAAGGTTGGTTAGTAAAGCAACCAAATCGCCCTGTTTTTCAATAGCAGGGCCGGAAGTTACACGAAGATTTACACCCATTTCTTTAGCAATAATGCTTGAAAGGGTTGTTTTTCCAAGACCCGGAGGGCCGTAAAGCAAAACATGGTCAAGCGATTCTTTGCGGTTAAGTGCCGCTTTTATATAAATGCGCAAATTATCCTTAACTTTTTCCTGACCAATATATTCGTCTAATGATTTTGGCCTTAAAGAAATTTCGTTTTCATTATCCATGCCAAAGTATTCGGGTGAAACCATTCTACCGGTTTCTTCAAAAGAAAAATCGCCGGATTCAATCATTCTTTACACCATCCTCATTAACATTTTTAATGCTTCTTTTATCATAATTTCTGCCGATAAATCGGCGGAAAGTTTTGAAACAGCACGTGAGGCCTCGCTTTGTGTATAACCAAGCGAAACAAGTGCTTCAACCGCTTCGGTTGCTGCCGTATTTTTAGAAGTATTAACAACCGCTTCAACTTCGGTTTGGTTAGAAACGGAAATTGAAGAAACCTTGTCCTTAAGTTCTAAAATTATGCGCTGCGCCAATTTAAGACCAACACCCGAAGCTGCTGTTAGCGATTTTGGGTCATTACCCGCAATAAATAATGCAATTTGGTCGGCCGTAAAGGCAGAAAGCATTGAAATACCAATTTTTGCGCCAACACCGCTAACGCTGGTAATTAGTTTAAAACATTCCATTTCTTCGCGGTCAACAAAGCCGTAAAGTTCAAAAGCGTCTTCCTTAACAACCATATAGGTATTTAAAAAAACTTCTTCACCTTTTTGCGGAAGTTTACCAAGCGCTTTTGCGGTTAAAAAACAACTATACCCAACACCGCCGCATTCAACAACACAAGTAGTGGCATCGTTATAAATTAAAGTACCTCTAAGTGAAGCAATCATTTAAGTAACTCCTTCTTAATTTTATTTAATGAAGACCCGCCAACATAAGCGTGGCACACTGCGAGTGCAAGTGCATCGGCGGTATCGTCGGGCTTGGGCATTTTGGGTAGATTTAATAACATTCGTGTCATTTCCATAATTTGGTTTTTTTCTGCCCTGCCGTAACCCGTAACCGATTGCTTAACCTGAAGCGGTGTGTATTCGGCAACCTTTACACCGTAAGTTTGTGCCGCAAGCAGTATTACACCGCGCGCTTGTGCAACATCAATTGCCGTTGTGGTGTTTGTGTTAAAATAAAGTTTTTCTATGCTTAAATATTCGGGCTTGAATTTTTTAATTAGTTCGCACATATCATTATAAATAATTTCAAGACGCGCAGTAAACGGAGTATTTGCGTTTGTTGTAATTGCGCCGTAATTAACCGTACTAAAAACCGAATTGTTATAATCAACAATTCCGTAACCTATTATTGCATAACCCGGGTCAATACCAATAATACGCAAAGCAAACACTCCTCCAAATATCATATTTCACATTATTATAGCATAACCGCCCATTTTAAGCAATACTTGTTATTATATATTTTATATATATTTTAGTAATTTTTGTCAAAATAAAAAACTTCTTGACAATTAGTAAAATATGCAATATAGTTAATTGAAAACTGAATATGGGTTTTGTGCGATTTTTCGTAAATTTTATTAAAATTTTTTGTTTGTTTCAACGCTGAACAACACTTTTTAATAAAGCCGTAAAACCAATGGCACATAATCCAGAAGTTTATAGCATCTGTGTTGAGAGCGAAACCGAGTTAATGCCATAGTGGGATTCCCTTCTATGAAAAACTCTTTGCGGGGGCATTTAGCAAAGATTTCGCGGGTATCGCGCAGAGCAGATTATGCTTTCGCGGCACTTTGTGTCCGCAAAGGGGGATGCTTAAATGGAAAAAAACAACAAAATAATTGAGCTCAAAGATATCACTATGACATTTGAGGGAGAAACGGTACTTGACAATATTTGTCTTGACATTAACAACAAGGAATTTATAACCTTGCTCGGTCCTTCGGGTTGCGGTAAAACCACCACCCTTAGAATTATTGCCGGCTTCCTTGAACCCGACCATGGTGATATTATTTTTGAGCACAAAAAAATTAACGATTTGCCGTCTTACAAGCGTAACGTGAACACCATTTTTCAAAGATACGCTTTGTTTCCGCATTTAAACGTTTACGAAAACGTTGCGTTTGGTTTAAGGGTTAAAAAATTGCCCGAAAACGAAATTAAAGAAAAGGTTACCGAAATGCTTAAACTGGTTAACCTTTCAGGTTTTGAAAAGCGCAAAATAGATAAACTTTCGGGCGGTCAACAACAACGCGTTGCTATTGCTCGTGCTTTGGCAAACAACCCCAAAATTTTACTTCTTGACGAACCACTTGCAGCACTTGATTTAAAACTTCGTAAGGATATGCAAAACGAACTTAAAAAAATTCAAAGGCAACTTGGTATTACCTTTGTTTTTGTTACGCACGACCAAGAAGAAGCTCTTTCTATGTCTGACCGCGTTGTTGTTATGGACAACGGTAAAATCCAACAAATAGGTACACCGAAAGATATTTATAACGAACCAAAAAACGCCTTTGTTGCCGATTTTATTGGTGAATCTAATATTCTTGACGGTGTTATGATTGAAGACTATAAAGCACAGTTTTCAGGTCAAACCTTTAAATGTTTAGACGCAGGTTTTTTAAAAGGCGAAAAGGTTGACGTTGTTGTGCGACCCGAAGACGTTGATATTGTAAGCGTTGAAAAAGGTATGCTTACAGGTACCGTTACTTCGGTAACTTTCCTTGGTGTGCACTTTGAAATTATTGTTGATATTGGCGGTTTTAAGTGGATGATACAAACCACCGATGAACATTTCATTGATGAAACCGTTGGTCTTTTTATTGAGCCCGACGCAATTCATATTATGAAAAAATCGGAATATTCAGGTCGTTACGGCGATTACAGTACATTTAGTGATGAAATAGAAACCCTCAGCGTTATTGACGAGGAGGATGAAGAGTGAATTCTAAAAAAAATTTAATGGAAAAATTATCCGCCTCCCCTTACATAGTTTGGTCGGCAATTTTTATTGTTGTGCCGCTATTCATTATGCTTTACTATTCGCTGACTAACGAAGCCGGCGTATTTTCTCTTGCAAATTTTTCAACTTTAGGAAGGTACAAAAAAGCGTTTGCAATTTCCCTTTTATACGCTTTTATATCAACTATTATTACACTTTTACTTGCTTACCCATTGGCATACATTATGTCTAAAATGAAAGTAAGTTCACAGCGCTTTGTTATGATTTTAGTAATGCTTCCTATGTGGACTAACTTTCTTATTCGCACATATTCCTGGATTTCAATTCTTTCAAACACAGGTTTAATTAACACTATACTTTCAAAATTAGGTCTTGGCACAGTGCACCTTATAAACCGTCCTGCTGCAGTTATTTTGGGTATGGTTTACGACTTTTTGCCATATATGATTTTGCCCATTTACACCGTTATGTGTAAAATAGACAGGTCGCTAACAAACGCTGCAGAAGACCTTGGCGCAAATAAATTTAATGTTTTAAGGCGTGTTATTTTTCCGCTTAGTTTGCCCGGTGTTGCTTCGGGAATTACAATGGTTTTTGTGCCAAGTGTTAGTACGTTTTACATTTCGCAAAAACTTGGCGGCAACAAAACCATGATGATTGGTGATGTAATTGAATATTTGTTTAATTTAGGCCCCGATTATTATAACGTCGCCTCGGTTATATCCCTTGTTTTAACAATAATGATTATTGTTTGTATGCTTGTTATGAACAAGTTTTCAGACAGCGATGACGGGGGTGTTATACTGTGAAGATTTTATCTAAACTTTATTTAGCACTTATCATTTTGTTTTTGTATGCCCCAATTGGAGTTATGGTGCTGTTTTCTTTAAATAGCGGCAACAGCGTTTGGGTGTTTGAGGGCTTTTCGCTTGATTGGTATGCTGAACTAATTTTTAACTCTGAAATGCTTGAAGCACTAAAACACACCCTTATAATTGCCGTTCTTTCGGCAACAATATCCACCGTTTTGGGCACCGCAGCTGCGGTTGGCATTTTTTCAATAAGAAATTCTTTAGCAAAATCTGCAATTATGACAGTAACCAATATTCCGATGATGAATGCCGATATTGTTACAGGCGTTTCGCTTATGCTATTATTTATTTTCTTTGGAAAACTGTTGGGCTTAACCGAATCGCTTGGATTTTTAACCGTTCTTATTGCCCACATAACCTTTAATTTGCCTTACGTAATACTTTCGGTTATGCCAAAATTAAAGCAAACCGACAAAAACCTTTCGGAAGCGGCACAAGATTTAGGTTGCACACCCCTAAAAGCATTTTTTAAGGTTGTAATTCCTTCAATTTCTAACGGTATTGCCACAGGTTTTATTATGGCATTTACACTTTCGCTTGATGACTTTGTTATTAGTTATTTCACCTGCGGACATTACCAAACCTTACCTATTGTAATTTACAATATGACCAAGAAAACGGTAACACCCGACACTTATGCTTTAGCAACAATTATTTTTGTTTCGGTATTTGTTTTAATGATTCTTTATAACACAGCGCAAAACAGTTCCGAAAAGAAAAGAGGTCTTTTATAATGAAAAAAGTCCTATCATTTCTTTTATGTTTTGTTCTTTTGGTTAGTTTGTGCGGTTGCGGTTATCAGTATTTTGATATTGAATACGAGGGTGAATACGGCCGTCATCTTGAAGGTACGGTTTTAAATGTTCACAACTGGGGCGAATATATTTCTGATGGTAGCGACGAAAGTATTCATGTAAACAAAGAGTTTGAAAAACTAACCGGTATTAAAGTTAATTACACAACCTTCGAAAGCAACGAATCTATGTATTCACAACTTATAACAGGCGGTGTTTCTTACGATATTGTTATTCCGTCTGATTATATGATTGCCCGTTTAATAAGTGACGGTATGCTTTTAAAAATTGATACCTCTGCACTTTCAAACTATAAGTACATTGACGAAAGTTACAAGAATTTGTATTTTGATAAAAACAACGAATATTCAGTTCCCTATAACGTTGGTATGGTTGGTCTTATTTATAACAGCGCTATGGTTGATGAAGCACCTACAAGTTGGTCGGCTCTTTGGGACGAAAGATATAAAGACCAAATTTTAATGTTTAACAACCCGCGTGATGCTTTTATGGTTTCGCAGTTTTTATGCGGAAAGGACATTAACTCCAACAATAAAAGCGACTGGGACGTTGCAGCCGAAAAACTTAAAAGCCAGAAAAAAGTTTTGCAGTCTTATGTAATGGACGAAGTTTACGGTAAAATGGAAACAGGCGAAGCAGCTTTAGCACCATATTACCCCGGTGATTTTCTTTGCATGAAAGACGTAAACGATGATTTAGAGTTTGTTTATCCCAAAGAAGGCACAAACATTTTTGTGGATTCGATTTGTATTTCTGCTTCGTGTAAAAATTACGAAGCGGCAATGCTTTATATCAATTTCCTTTTAGAGCCCGAAATCGCACTTGCCAATGCCGAATATATTGGCTATGCTTCTCCTCATACATCGGTTTTCAACAACCCCGATTACTATTATTACGGAAACGAAATTCTTTATCCTAAAAAGGAAGATTATCCAATAACCGAATACTACCACGATTTACCGCCTGAAATTCGTTCTTATTACGAAAACCTTTGGATAGACGTAAAACTGTATTAAAAAGCAAGACGGATTCATATGAATCCGTCTTATTTTTTGAAGTAATTTATTATGTTTTCGGCAACATTTTCACTAATTCCCTGCACTTTTAAGAGTTCTTCTTTGGGTGCATTTTTTATTGCGGTAATTGTTTTAAAGTGTTTTATTAAGTTTTTTGCTTTTTGCGGGCCAATGCCTTCAATTTGCAAAAGCGAACTGCCCAGCATTGCCTTGCTTCGTTTGCTTTTATGATAAGTAATTGCAAAGCGGTGTGTTTCATCTTGTATTTGAGTTATAAGATTAAACACCGATTGTGTGGGTTTAATTTCAATTTCGCCGTTTAAACTTGTTAGCGCATTTGTGCGGTGTTTTGAATTTTTTACCATACCGTAAACAGGAATATTAAGTGAAAATTGTTGTAAAACAGGTAAAACTGC
Source organism: Acutalibacteraceae bacterium (assembly GCA_045655165.1). Taxonomy (GTDB): domain Bacteria; phylum Bacillota; class Clostridia; order Oscillospirales; family Acutalibacteraceae; genus SIG607. The sequence goes on along the minus strand of JAZOOT010000002.1, from coordinate 10,375 downwards.
ACTTAATTGACCCTTACCGCCGTCAATTAAAATTAAATCAGGCAAACGGCTAAACGTTTCATCTTTACCCTTTTCATATTCCGTGAATCTTCTGTTTAATACTTCTTGCATTGATTTAAAATCATCTTGCCCAACAAAACTTTTAATTTTAAACTTGCGGTATGCACTCTTTTTTGGTTTGCCGTTTTGAAACACAACCATTCCTGCAACGTTAAAACTGCCTTGAGTGTTAGAAATATCGTATGATTCAATATATTCGGGTGCTTTTTCAAGCCCCAATAAATTTGCAAGTTCATCTAAAACTTTTAAACTGCCCGAATTTTTTTGCAAAACTTTAGATAAGTTTTCAGCCGCGTTTGTTTTACACATATTAACAAGTTTTTTAAGTTCGCCCTTTTGCGGAACGGTTATATCAACGCTTTTGTTTTTCTTTTGGCTAAGCCACTTTTTTAAAAGTTCGCTATCGGCAAACTCTTCATCAAATATAACCCTTTGGGGAATTTTGCTTGCATTTTCATAATACCCAGCAACAAACTGTGAATAGAGTTCCGTTTTGTTAGCAGTAACTGCAAAATAAGCAAAATAAGAATCGCTTAATTTTCCGTTTTTAAACGAAAGCACCTGAAACCCAATGTTATCACTTGACACAACACTGCAAATAATGTCTTGGTTAATATTATTTTCAAATATAACCTTTTGTTTTTCGCTAATGCGTTTAATATATGCAATTCTGTCGCGCAGTTTTGCGGCATATTCAAAATCTAAATTTTCGGCAGCGTTGTTCATTTTTTGGGTTAACTGAATTAAATCACTTTGGTTGTAACCGCCTTTTTTAATAAATGCAACCGCGGAATCTATTTGTTCGTTATAACTTTCAAGGTTCGTTTTACTTTTACAAGGCGCACTGCAAATGCCCAAATGGTAATTTAAACAGGGCTTTGTCGGTTTGTCGAATGAACGGTTGCATTGCGGTAATTTGAAGACTTTTAATGCTTCGTCAACCGTTTCTCTTACAACTGCAAAAGAGTTATATGGGCCAATATATTTACCATCTTCCCCCTTTTGTTTAACGGCAATAATTTTACGCCATTTTTCGTTTGTAACCTTAACATAAAAATAGCCCTTATCATCTTTAAGCAAAATATTATATTTGGGCTGATGTTTTTTAATAAGCGAATTTTCAAGAATAAACGCTTCAAATTCGCTATCGCAAACAATATAATCAAACTTTTCTACATTTTGTACCATCATTTTTACTTTTTTTGTGTGCTCATTACCTGCGCCAAAATACTGCGTAACACGGTTTTTTAGTTGTTTTGCCTTGCCAACGTAAATTATTTCGCCGCTTTTAGAGTACATTATATACACGCCCGGGAGGGACGGTAAACGGTTAGCCATATTTTTTAATTCTTTTAAACGTTCATTCATCTTCGCTCACCTCTTTTAAAAATATTTTATCATATTAAGTAATAATTGCAAGGGTTGATTTTTTGTGCGTAAAGTATTATTATTGTTTTGGTGATATTATGAAACGCGTTATGTTAATTATATTTTTGCTTTTGTTTATTTGCGCCTTTTGCGGTTGTTCAACCAATACAAACAGCGAATTTACGCCAAAAAATTCGGGCGTTGTTGTTTACCCTGACCAAGAAACTGCAAACACAGTAAATGGTTACCTTAAAGAAGAAGAACCAGATGAGCCGAACATAAATATTGGCCAACCACAGTATGACGGCAGTATTTTTTCGCAATCGGGCTATTACGTTAATATAAATTCTAAAAAATTCCACTACCCCGACTGCCGTTATGCGCAAAAAATGAACAGTTCTTCACTTAGATTAGAAAGTGATTACAATAAACTTATAGATGAAGGTTTTACTCCTTGCAAGGTTTGTAAGCCATAATTTGGGGAGAAACAAATGAAACTTATTGAATGTAAAAATTTATGTGCAGGATATGATAATTTAAACGTTTTGGAGAATCTTTCTTTTAGCATTGAAAGCGGTTCTTTTGTTTATATTATTGGTGAAAACGGCACAGGAAAAAGCACCTTAATTAAGTGCTTGTTAAAAATTAAAAAGGTAAAAAGCGGCGATGTTGTTTATTGCGAACAACTTAAACAAAACGAAATTGGCTATATGCCCCAGCAAAACGAAATTCAGCCCGATTTTCCTGCAAGTGTTTTTGAAATTGTTATTTCGGGCACCCTTAATAAATTAGGTTTCCGCCCCTTTTATACTTGGAAACAAAAGAAAAAGGCATTACACACCTTGGAACTTCTTGACATTAAAGACCTTAAAAACCGTTCGTTTCAAGAACTTTCGGGAGGTCAAAGGCAGCGTGTTTTACTTGCGCGTTCGCTTTGCGCAAGCAGTAAAGCACTTTTGCTTGATGAACCCGCAAACAACCTTGACAGTGTTGCTACCAAAGATTTATTTAAAGCAATTAAGCATTTAAACGAAAACTACAAAATAACCGTAATAACGGTTTCTCATGATATAGAATCGGCTGTAAAAAATGCCTCTCACATACTTTTTTTAAAGAAAAACGGTTATTTTTACGGCACTAAAGAAGAATTTAAAAACAGCCCCGAATATATGCAGTTATTCGGCGAAGAAAGTTAGGTGGCAGGAATGTTGAACGAATTATATTCCTTATTTTCGCTTTCTTTTATTTGGCGTGCAATTGTGGTAGGTGTTTTAATTTCTTTTTGTTCGGCTTTGCTTGGTGTTAGTTTAGTACTAAAAAGGTATTCAATGATTGGTGACGGGCTTTCACACATTGCTTTCGGCTCGCTGGCAATATCTACCGTTTTAAGCACTGCGCCAATGCTTTTAACCGTAATTATTGTTACAATTGCTTCTGTTTTGCTTCTTAAATTCGGAAAAAAATCAAAACTTTCGGGCGATAGCGCAGTTGCCATTATTGCAACTTCTTCCCTTGCATTAGGTGTTTTTATTTTAACTAAAACAGGTGCTAACACCGATTTATCTAACTACCTTTTTGGAAGTATTCTTTCAATAAGTAAATACGATGCTGTATTTTGCACCGTTTTGTCTTTTGTAATTATTGTGCTTTTTGTTTTGTTTTATAACCGAATTTTTGCTGTTACTTTTGATGAATCGTTTTCAAAGGCAACCGGCGTAAAAGCCGACCTTTTAAATACAGTTATTGCTATTCTTACCGCATTAACCATTGTTGTTGGTATGCGTTTAATGGGCACTTTGCTGATTTCAAGTTTAATTATCTTTTCACCTGTTTCGGCAATGTTTGTTTGCAAAACATTTAAAAGTGTAACAATAACTTCAGCTTTAATTTCGGTAATAAATTTTATTATTGGTATTATTGCTTCGTTTCTGTTTTCAGCACCAACCGGTGCAACAATAGTTATAGTTTCACTAATAACATTACTGATTTGTTATTTAATTAAGAAACTTAAAATTAACAAAAACCCGCAAACCTAAGTTTGCGGGTTTAATTTTACCCTACCTTTAATCTTAAACAAAGTTTATCAGCAATCATTGCAATAAATTCACTGTTGGTTGGCTTACCTCTTTCGTTTTGAATTGTGTAACCAAAATAAGAATTTAATACGTCAATATCTCCGCGGTCCCATGCAACTTCTATAGCGTGGCGAATTGCCCTTTCAACGCGTGAAGAAGTTGTTTTAAATTTCTTTGCAACCGTTGGGTATAAAAGTTTTGTTACCGAATTTATTACTTCACCGTCGCGCACAACCATTATAATTGATTCACGCAAATAATGATAACCCTTAATGTGTGCAGGAACACCTATTTTGTGCATTATTTCGGTAACCATCAGTTCAAGCTGTGTATCGGTTATGTGGGTTTTATTTTCATACGAGTTTTCAATTGTTGCCCAAGAAGAAAGTTGTAAAATTCTGTCGGCTAACATTTCAATATCAAACGGTTTAATAAAATAGTATGCAGCACCTTCGGTTATAACTTCTTTTTCAAGACGCGGATTATCAAAACTTGACATTGCAAAGAATGCAGGTGCATTAAGACAATTACTGCGTACTTCTTTCATAACCCCAATAATGTCTAAACTTGGCATAAATATATCAGCAAGAACAACATCTGGTGAAACTGATTTTATTGTTTCTAAAAGCTTCTTTCCGTCTTTTTCACACAAAACAACCTCCATATTATGCGCTTTTAATTTTTCGGCACACAAATTACCAAACTGGGTTGAATCATCGGCCATTACAATTTTATATTTGTTTTTCATAATTTTCCTCCAATTGAAATTTTTTCTTATTTTACCACTATTTTCCAAAAAATTCAACAGTAAAATTACAAAAATATTGGATTTTTTTCAGTTTTTGCGACATATTTCTTATTTTATTGCCATTTTTTGTCAGTATTCCTTAATTTTATGTTTTAAACGATAAAAAGAAAAAAAGAAACGCCGAAAATTTTCGGCGTTTCAACATATTAAATTTTAATTTCACAACCGCCGACAGAACGAATTTTTAAAATTTGGCAACTGTTTTCGCCAAAAACCGAATCTATCATTTCTTTATATTCGTTAATTTTATCCGCCGGTATGTAACATTGTATTGTTCCTGCAAATCCACCGCCGTGAACACGGCAAGCACCCTCGCCTTTTAAGAACATTTCGGTTAAAGCAAGTGCCAAAGAAAGTCCTTGGTTACTAACATTTGAAACCGAATATATGTTTTGCAAATATTTGTAAGAAGAGTCGCCCGATTCATTTACTAAATCAAGGAAACGTTCAAAATCATCTCTTTGCAAAGCAATTTTTTCTTCGTTTGCGCGCTGGTCTTCATTAAAGAAGTGAATTGCCCTTAAAACTGCACGGTCACCAAATTTTTCCCTTAAATCACTAATTGAAGCATAAAAATCGGCTGTATTTACTTCACGCAAAAATTCTTTGCCAAAATAATTGCTGATTTTTTTACATTCAATAGTAATATCAGCGTAATCCTGCGTTAAATCGGCATGGTCGCCATGTGTATCAACAACACACAAAACATAATTTTTTGAAGTAATATCAAAATCAACGTTTTCAATAACAGGATTACTTGGGTCAAAGAAATCAACCGCAGTAAAACCGCCCTGAGAAGATGCCATTTGGTCAAGCAAACCGCAAGGTTTACCAAAATATTCCCTTTCAGCTTTTTGAGAAAAAACAGCAATTTGCACCTTATTAAGTTTGCGTTCGCAAAACAAACCGTTTAAAATATTGCAAATTAAAACTTCAAAAGCAGCCGAAGAAGAAAGTCCCGAACCACGCAAAACATTTGATGTAACATAAGCGTTGAAACCGCCAAGTGTGAAGCCCTGTTCTTTTACATAGTTACAACAACCGCGAATAAGCGCAAGGGTTGTTCCCTCTTCGCTATCCTTTTTACACAAATCAGCAATATCAACCGTAATTACATCGTAACCTTCGGACTTTAATACAATCTTATTTTCATTATTTTTTGCAACAACTGCAATGGCGTCAAGGTCAATACTGCCTGCCAAAACACGGCCGTGTTGGTGGTCGGTGTGGTTGCCGCCAACTTCGGTTCTGCCGGGCGCAGAAAACAACCTAACATCATTACTGTCAGCAAAAAAATTGTTAAAAGAATCAATTGCCTTAATGTACCGTTCTCTTGAAGCGGAAGTATCTTTATACATACTGTCAAAAGTTTTATCAAGACCGCCGTTTTCAATATGTTTTTTTATTTCAACAAGATTCATAAATTTGCCTTTCAATTAAGAAATTAAAGCCAAAGTATCGCGTGCTATTGCAAGTTCTTCATTAGTAGGAATTACGTAAACGTCAACCTTAGAATCTTCGGTAGAAATTTTAACTTCTTCTCCGCGAATATGGTTTTTCTCTTCATCAATTTTAACGCCCAAGTAAGCAAGATTTTTGCAAACAAAGGAACGTAAATCGGGGTTGTTTTCACCAATACCGGCAGTAAATGCAATAGCATCAACACCGTTCATAGCAGCCACGTAAGAGCCAACGTATTTAAGAATTTGATATTGCTGCATATTTAAAGCCAATTCTGCCCTGTGGTTACCTGCTTTTGCTGCTGCCTCAACGTCACGGCTATCGTTAGAAACACCCGAAACGCCAAGCAAACCGGATTTATGGTTGCACATTTTGTTTACATCAGCCGCATTCATATTTTCTTTTTCAGCAATATAGGTTAAAGCCGAGGGGTCAACACCGCCGCTTCTTGTGCCCATCATGAAGCCATCAAGCGGAGTAAAGCCCATAGAAGTATCAAAACATTCACCGTTTTTAACAGCGGTAATGGAAGCACCGTTACCAATGTGGCAAACTATTGTTTTAATGTTTTTGTTACCCTTAATTTCAGCAACGCGTTCGCTTACAAATTTATGGGAAGTTCCGTGAGCACCGTATTTACGAATACCGTATTTTTCGTAATACTCATAAGGAAGTGCAAACATATAAACTTCTTCACTCATTGTTTGGTGGAAAGATGTATCGAACACAACTGCCTGAGGAATTTTATCGCCAAAAGTTTTGTAGCAAGCTTTAATAGCCAAAACGTGTGCGGGGTTATGTAAAGGAGCCATTGCGCCCAATTCTTCAATTTTTTCAACAACCCAAGGTTCAACAAGGCAAGATTTGCTAAATACTGCGCCACCTTGAACTATTCTGTGACCAATAGCCGAAATTTCATCAAAAGTATCAATAACCTTTGCATCGCTTTTTGTAAGAGCATACACAACTGCTTCAAATGCTTCGGTATGAGTGGGCATATTAATTTCTTTTGAATATACTCTGCCGTCAGCTGCTTTGTGGGTAATAGCACCGCTAACACCAATTCTTTCACAAAGGCCTTTTGCAAGAACTTCTTCAGTTTCCATATCAATAAGCTGATACTTTAATGAAGAACTACCTGCGTTTACAACGAAAATTTTCATATTTATTTCTCCTATCTGCCGTTGGCGATATTTTTTTGTGTTGAAACCTTTAACAAAATATGTTAAAATCGGTATACACATAATCTAACTATTATATAATAATAGATATTATTTAATTTTTCAAGTGCTATTTTGGAGATATTTATGACAGTTACGGGTATTGTTGCCGAATTTAATCCGTTTCACAACGGGCACAAGTATTTAATTGACACCGCCAAAGAAAACAGTGACGGTATTGTTTGCGTTTTAAGCGGTGATTTTGTTCAGCGCGGTGAACCCGCCTTTTTTGACAAAAAAGTTCGTACAAACGCCGCACTTTTAAACGGTGCCGATTTAGTAATTGAACTCCCAAGCATGTGGGCTATGAGCGGTGCCGAAAAATTTGCATATTCTGCCGTAAAACTGTTTTTCGATACCAACACTGTAAATCGTTTGGCTTTTGGAATTAACTGTGAAAACGCAAAAATATTAACAAACATAGCTGATTTTATTTTAAGCGATAATTTTAGCCAAAAAATTAAAGAAGAATTAAAAAACGCGTCCTCTTATGCCGCAGCGCGTGAAAATATTATAAACAAAGAGTTTTCAATTGAAAACGGTTTACTTAAAGACGGAAACAACATTTTGGGAATTGAATATATTAAGGCAATTAAACGGCTTAACTCCCCTTTTTCGCTTTGCACGGTTGAGCGTAACGGTGCCTTACACGACAGCAAAAGCACCATAAATAATTTTGCAAGTTCAACATATATTAGAAACGAAATCAGTTTAGGGAATTTTGATAGCATAAAAGATTTTGTTCCAAATAATGTTTTTAAACTGTATAAAAATTCTAAAATTTCGGATATTAAAAATATTTCTGACGGAATTATTTTTAAACTTAGGCAAAAAGATAATTTTAATAATTTGCCAGATTTACGCGAAGGTTTGGAAAACCGCTTAAAAAAACAGGTTAGCACAGCAAAAAATGTTGAAGAACTATTTAATTCTTTGCAAACAAAAAGGTATACAAACGCTGCAATTAGGCGTTTGGTTATAAACGCGGCGCTTGATATAACCGCAAACGATACCGAAAAAGATGTTCCTTATATTCGCGTTTTGGGCTTTAATAAAAAAGGCGAAGAAATAATTAAAAAAATTGCAAAAAACAGTGCTTTGCCAATAATTATTAACAGCAAGCAAATTGCTTCAATTTCGGGTTTTGCCAAAGAAACCTTTGAAAAGCAAAGTAAAATTAACGATATTTATCAGTTATGCCAAAACAGCCCCGAAGAAAGCGGAAAAGAACTTGTTTACCAACCCGTTAAATTATAAAAAAAGCAACCTTACGGTTGCTTTTTTGTTATCTTATTAGCGCTGCGGCTTCGTGTATTGTAGAAACACCTAGAATTTCCATATTGGTATCTAACTCTTTTAAGGAAGAAAGGCAAGCTTTAGGTAAAATGCAAGTTTTAAAGCCAAGCCGTGCCGCCTCTTTTACCCTTTCTTGAACACGTGCAACACTTCTTATTTCGCCCGAAAGTCCCATTTCGCCAAAAGCAATTGTATCCATGCTTACGGGCACGTCACGTAAAGCCGAAATAAGTGAAAGTGCCACAGCCAAATCGGCAGCGGGTTCATCTAATTTAATGCCGCCTGTTACGTTTAAATATGTATCTAAAGTTGAAAAATGTATGCCAAGACGTTTTTCTAATATAGCGAGTATTAAATTAAGACGGTTAAAATCAAAACCCGTTGAAACACGTCTTGGGTTACCAAAACCGGTTGTGGTAACCAAACCTTGTACTTCGGCAAGAATTGGTCTTGTTCCTTCAACAACACAGGTTATAAAACTGCCCGAAGCATTCTTTGCCCTGCCTGATAATAACATTGCCGAAGGGTTAGCAACCTGTTCAAGACCGTTTTCCGACATTTCAAAAACGCCTATTTCGTTTGTCGAGCCAAAACGGTTTTTAACTGCACGCAAAATTCGGTACGATTGATTTCTTTCGCCCTCAAAATACAAAACTGTATCAACAATATGTTCTAAAACTTTTGGCCCTGCTATTTCACCGCCCTTGTTTACGTGGCCAACTACAAACAAAGGAATTTCGTTTACCTTGCAGGTGCGAAGCAGTAAATTTGTGCTTTCACGAACTTGAACAACACTGCCTGCAGAAGAAGAAAGTTCATCAATTCGCATTGTTTGAATCGAATCTATCATAACCATATCGGGCTTTTTAGCACTAATATAATCACAAATTTTTAAAACATCGTCTTCACAAACAACAACAAGGTTTTTACCGCTAACGCCAAGACGCTCTGCACGTATTTTTATTTGCGAGGCAGATTCTTCGCCCGATACATATAAAATTTCCTTTAAATTAGGTAATTTATTTGCAATTTGAAGCAAAATTGTAGATTTACCAATACCTGGGTCACCGCTTAAAAAAACAGCGCTTCCCTTTACAATTCCGCCACCTAATACGTTATCAAGTTCGCTTATTCCGGTTTTAAATCTTTGCTTTGCATCTAAACTTATTTCATTAAGATTTAACGCCGAAAAATCATTGTTAATAAAGGTAGGTGCCTTATTATTTTTTGCAGTGGATACAATTGTTTCTGTGAGTGTATTCCAATTACCGCAAGAAGAGCATTTGCCCGACCATTTTGCCTGTGTGTTACCGCATTCTGAACACACATAAGCAGTTTTTACACGTTCTGTCATTTATTTACCCCATTAGAATAATATTTTAAAATTCCGCTGAAAATACTAAAAGCCATTTTCATTTGGTATTCTTCGTCTTTTAATAGTTCCAGTTCGTTTTTATTGCTTAAAAATCCACATTCTACAATAACCGCAGGCGATAAAGCATTATGCAAAAGATAAATGCTTTTATTGGCTTTTTTTATTGCCCTGTTGTTATTGTTTTGCAAAAGCGTTTTAATCTCACTTTGCAAACACTCTGCAAGCACTGCCGATTCTTTATTATTTGGCGAATAAAATACCTGTGCGCCGTTTGCTTTGCCTGAAGTGAACTTATTTAAGTGAACACTTACAAATAAAGCTTCTTTATTACTGTTTATAAGTTCTAAACGGTTGTTTAAATCGCTTTTTTTGCGGCTGCTTATTTTTTTATCGGCATTGTTATCGACCGAATCATCAACTGTGCGCGTATAAATAACATTAAACCCATAACTTTCTAAAAACGCACCAAGTTTTAAGGATATTTCAAGGTTAATATCTTTTTCTACCGTACCATCCCCCGCAACAGCCCCGCCATCAAACCCGCCGTGGGCTGAGTTAGCTAATACTATACTTTTTTGTTAATCTTGTATATTTTGTCGTTTTTTGAGTGGTTATTTTCACTAAATTTTCCACTCAATCTTGATTTCTCTCTTGCCATCCTTTTTGAGCTTTCCGATGAAGATTTTGCTTATAAATTCATCGGCAATCTCGA
>JAZOOT010000001.1:0-3589 GCA_045655165.1 Acutalibacteraceae bacterium | reverse complement strand
ACTGTTATTTGTATTCTTGTGGCTTACCTTTGCGGCACCGAAATTTTGGGTGCTGTTTACGGTTTACAGTTAACACAATATAAATTAACGCTGTGCTTATGTTTGGTTGGCGGTATGCTTTACGCTTTGGCGTGCCTTATTTATAATGCCATTGTTATTTTAAGAAGCCAAAAAATAATGATTATATGTTATTTGTCGGCATCATTATTTTCGTTGGTTGCTTCACGGCTTTTGGTTAAGAATTTCTTTTTAAACGGCGCAGTTATGTCATACCTTCTTTCATGCGGTATCCTTTGCCTGTTATTGTTAATTTTGTTTGCCGTGCTTGTTGTAATTAAAAAAAATGTTAGAAAGTGTGATTAAATGCTTGGTGTAGCAGTAAATACAATTGCCGTTATTATTGGCGGTTTAGTTGGATTTTTTATTAAAAAAGGAATACCTGTTCGCATTAGCGATTCAGTAATGAAAATTTTGGGCGCAGCAGTTTTGTGCATTGGAATTAAAGGCGTTTTTGAGGGTGAAAATACCTTAATAATGGTTTTGGCGCTTGTTTTAGGAACTGTTTTGGGCACAATTATTGATATTGATAAATGGATAAATAAACTGGCTGAAAAGGCCGAAAGAACTTTTTCTAAAAACGGTGACGGCAAATTTGCTCAAGGGTTTTTAAGCGCAACTCTTTTGTTTTGCGTTGGCTCAATGGCAGTTGTCGGCTCGCTTAATGCAGGAATTTCAGGTGATAATCAAACCTTATATGCTAAGTCGCTTTTAGATATGATTTCGGCGGTTATGTTTGCTTCATCGCTTGGTATTGGTGTTACGCTTTCTGCGGCTGTAGTTTTTATTTATCAGGGTGCAATTGTTTTAGCGGCAGGGTTTCTTGCTCCAATTTTAAGTAGTAGTGCGGTTGCTGAAATGAACTGTGCTGGTTCCGTACTTATTATGCTTATTGGCTTTAATTTAATGGGTGTTGGCAAATTTAAGGTTGCCAACGGTTTACCTGCAATTTTATTTGCACCAATTTTAGTTTACATATTTGCACTATTTTAAAAAAACACGCCCAACGGGAAACTCCCGTTGGGCGTGCATTTTTATTTTTTTGCAATCTCAAAAAGCAATATTTTATTCTTTTCAGCTACTGTATATATTTTTTGTTCTTCATTGTTAATTATGTAAACCTCGTTTCCCATATAACCAATTTCATAATTATACCATCTAAATTCTGCAGTTATGTCACAAGCAATAAGCGCCTTTGAACGTTCAAATTTATATGCAGAATCATTAGGCAAATCGGTAGGTATAGTATTTAAAGTTTCATCAATTGCTTTTTGTGCATCGTCATTTAAAATTTCTGGGCAGTAGTCATAATTTTCTTTTAAAATATCGTATTTATACACTAAAATACAATAATTATCAAGTTTATAATTTGCAATTCTATCGGCATATTCATTATATTTTTCTTCTATACAGTAATGGTCATTTCCGCCGTTACTTATTAGCTTTATAATTTCACTGTTTGGTGAAAAATAAACGACATCAGATTCAATTCCTGCTAACAAAATAGGGTAATCTTCTTCAATTAAATATCCTTGCGTATCTGTTACAGGATAAAAATGTTCACAGTAAGGAAGTTTTTTATAATGATTTCCTTTATATGTTATATCTGTGTGTGTTTCATCGGTCCAATACGCACAAATATCTTTTAAACTGTCAAGCTGTTTGCAAGAAGACAAAGTTGTTGCTATTAAAATTAAGCAAAGTAAAAGAGCAAAAATTTTAATTGTTCGTTTCATTTTTTCCTCCTATTCAAGATTAAGCTTCTTTTTAAGCACAAACCTTGTAATGATATAATAAACAAATGCAATTATTGCTTGTAAAATTATCATTACAACTAAACCAATATGTAAGCTTGCTTTTGGGTTTTCGGTAATGAAATTTATAATTGGTTCAAAGTTAAAGAACTCGTAATAAGTAGCAAAAACAATTGTGAAAATTGTTCCCAAAATTTGACAAGCGTAATAATAGCCAAAATAAATGCCTACCGCTGCAAGAACGCGGTGTTTCTTTGCCGTTTGACCAAGAGTAATGCAAGCGTAAAATAAAAGAAATGAGCTAATTGAACTAACGATTATTAGTAAAATGAATTCAAAAATGTAAAACGCCCCATCAACTTTAAGTGCAGTAAAATAGTGCTCTAATAAAAATCCTGCTGCCTTAAACAGTTCAACCAAAACTTTACCTGCTGTGGCAATCATTACCGAAACAACAACTGTAATATCGGTAAGAAAAGACTGTACTAAATTACCTAACAGTTTTGAAATTATTATTTGGTCGTTGTTAACGGGTAATGTAAAGGTCAAATAACCTTCGTTTGTAAAAAGATTGCTATAAAACCTTCTAATGCAAATAACAACGCTCATTACAAGGCAAACCAAAATTGCAATAACCAATACAACTACCGATGAACCAAATGTAATATCATAAGCAATTGACTCATTTTCAAAAAACTGAATAAACCGCGTAAGCAGGGCAACACCAATTAAAATAAGGCGAATAGGTGTTAAATTTCTTGTGTAGGAAAGCATTTCCTCTTTAAATAATTTTTTTACCATCTGTATACCTCCCTAAAATACGCGTCAACGCTTTTGCCGTGTTGTTCACGAATTTCATCAACGCTTTGGTGAGAGTAAAGTTGACCTTTGTTAATAAAAATAACTTCGTCAAGCACTTCTTCAATGTCTGAAATTAAGTGGGTAGATATAATAATACTTGCTTCAGGGTTATAGTTTGTAAGAATTGTTGTTATAATGTAATCTCTTGTTGCAGGGTCAACACCAGCAATTGGTTCATCAAGAACATATAAAGAAGCGTTACGGCTCATTACAAGAATTAACGAAACTTTTTCTTTATTACCCTTAGATAATGTTTTTAGGCGTAAAGCAGGGGATATATCTAATTTTTTAAGCATTTCGTAGGCAAGTTCTTTCCTGAAGTCATTATAGAAATTATCAAAAAAGTTTACAATTTGCTCAACGGTCATCCAAGAGTTAAGATAATTTATATCGGGCAAATATGAAACAAGCGATTTGCTTTGTGTTCCCGGTTTGTAACCGCAAACTGTAACTTCGCCTGATGTAGGTTGCAAAAGCCCGTTTATTATTTTTATTAATGTGGTTTTACCCGAACCGTTGGGACCAAGCAAACCAATAATTTTGCCGTTATTTACGGTTAAATTTACATTATTTAGCGCAACTAAGTTTCCGTATTTTTTGGTTAAGTTTTCGCATTTTAAAAGTTGGCTCATTTATTTCACTCCTTTAATGTACTCAATGGCTTGTTCGGTTGTTAAGCCAAGCGATTGCATTGCTTCAATAAAAGTTTTTGCTTTTGCGGCTTTCATTTCTTCAACTGTTGCTTTGGCAACCTCTGTGGCGTTGCCAACATACCAACCGGAACTTCTTACAGAATAAATTAACCCCATTCTTTCAAGTTCTTCAAATGCCTTTTGAACAGTGTTAGGGTTAACCCCGGCAGAAACAGCAACTTCGCGCACCGAAAGCAGTTTTTCGTTTGGCAACAGTTTTCCGTT